>DASWGI010000112.1:0-56254 GCA_036393835.1 Myxococcales bacterium
TGGTGGTGGGCGTCGACGCGAAAAACGCCGTCATCCTGGTGAACGCGGGCGACGTGCCGCCGGCGATCTCTGGACGCGCCCGCCTCTCGCGCCGCTCGGCCATCCGCGCCGCGAAGTCGGCGCTGGCGGGGATGGTTCCGGGCGAGGTGGTGCGCGCGGCTCGCGGGTGGCGAGGGTTCGGGCAGGTCCTTCGCCCCGTCTGGCGGGTGGATCTCGTCACCGCCCGTCCGCCCGGTGACTGGCGGACCTATGTCGACGCCGGGACCGGGAAGGTGCTCTTCCGCGCCGACCTCCGCACCACCGCCGCCACCCGGTAGGCCGGTCCTCGGCGCTCCGTCACTTGTGGTACGGCCCGCCGCGCAGGATCTCGAACGCCCGGTACAGCTGCTCGAGCGC
This sequence comes from Myxococcales bacterium, assembly GCA_036393835.1. Classification (GTDB taxonomy): domain Bacteria; phylum Myxococcota; class Myxococcia; order Myxococcales; family 40CM-4-68-19; genus VBKO01. The sequence continues at coordinate 397 of DASWGI010000112.1, forward strand.
CACCACCCGGGCCAGCCGGTGCGGGAGGGTGAGGCGGGAGAGGCTCCAGTTGAACCGCGCCTCGCGCAGGACCAAAGGGCCCAGCCCCTCGTCGCCGCCCACGCAGAGGGTGAGGGCCAGGGCGGAGTCGCGCAGGCGCGCGATGCGCCGCGACAGCTCGAGGCTGGTCGCCTGCGTGCCGCGCTCGTCGAGCGCCCACAGCTCCCCGTGGGGAAGGCGCTTCGCCAGGATGCGCTCCGCCTCGCGGTCCTTCGCGTCGGGCCCGCTCGCCGCGGGGAGCTCGACCAGGTCCAGCGGGACGAACCGCCGGATGCGTTCGGCGTACTCCTGCGCTCCCTGCGCGGTGAACTCCTTGTCCCGGCCGACCGAGACGAGGCGGATCCGCACTACGGCCGCGTCATCGGCGCGTCGGACCAGAGGCCTTCGAGGTCGTAGTAGGCGCGCTCCTCGGCATGGAACACGTGCACCACCACGTCGCCGAAGTCGAGCAGCACCCACCGTCCCCCGCGCCCGCCTTCCGACCCGATCAGCCGCTCTCCCGATTCGCGCAACGACTTCTCCACCGAGTCGGCTACCGCCTCCAGCTGGCGCTCGTTGGTGCCCGAGCAGATGACCAGGAAGTCGGCATAGGTCGCCCTGCCGCGCAGGTCGACCAGCACCACGTCGTCGGCCTTCTTCTCCAGCGCGGCCTCGGCCGCGTGGCGGGCAGTGCTCTCCGCGTCGTGCGCGTGCGCGCGGGCGCGCGCGGGATTCATGGCGCTCAGTGCGATCGGGACGTTCTGCATCCGTTTCCTTCCTCCTCGTGTCGCGTTCACGTACGTACCTGCCCATCGCCCCGCACCACGAACCGGGTGCAGGTCAGCTCGCGCAGCCCCATCGGGCCGTACGCGTGCAGCTTGCTGGTCGAGATGCCGATCTCGGCCCCCAGGCCCAGCTCGCCGCCGTCGTTGAAGCGGGTCGACGCGTTCACCAGCGTGCAGCTCGCGTCGACCTCCCTCACGAACCTCTCGGCGAGCTGACCGTCGCGCGTGCAGATGGCCTCGGTGTGGCGCGAACCGTAACGCGCGATGTGCCCCAGCGCACCCTCGACGCCGTCCACCACCGCCACCGCCAGGGTCAGGTCGAGGAACTCCCGGCCGAAGTCGTCGGGCGCGGCCGGACGCGCGCCAGGCAGCCAGGGGAGCGCCCGCGCATCGGCGCGCAGCTCGACGCCGGCCGCCTGCAGCGCCGGGCCCAGCCGCGGCAGCGCCTGCGCGGCGATGCGGGCGTCGACCAGCAAGCACTCCAGCGCGTTGCACACCCCGGGCCGCTGCGCCTTCGCATTCACCGCGATGCTCTCCGCCTGCCCGAGGTCCGCGTCGGCCGCGACGTAGAGGTGGCAGACGCCTTGGTAGTGCCTCACCACCGGGATGCGCGACCGCTCCGCCACGAATCGGATCAGCGAGGTCCCGCCCCTTGGGATGCACAGGTCGATCCGCTCGTCCTGCTGCAGGAGCGTGTCGAGCAGCGCGCGGTCGGGCGGCACCAACTGCACCGCGTCCTCCGGCAGGCCCGCCTTCTCCAGGGCGCGCTGGAACGCCTCCACCAGGACGGAGTTGCTCTGCAGCGCCTCCGACCCGCCGCGCAAGAGCGTCGCGTTGCCGCTGCGCAGGCACAGGGCGGCAGCGTCGGCCGTGACCCCGGGGCGCGATTCGTAGATCAGCAGCACCACGCCCAGGGGGGCCCGGACCCGCTCGACGCGCAGGCCGTTGGGCCGGGTGGTCCGCTCCACCACCTCGCCCACCGGATCGGGCAGCGCGGCCACCTCGCGCACGGCCCGGGCGAGGTCCGAAAGCCGTCCGGCGTCGAGCCGGAGCCGATCCAGGAACGCCGCGTTCTGGCCGGCCGCGCCGCGCAGGTCGGCCGCATTCGCCGCCTCCATCGCGGTCGCCACGCGGGGCGACTCCAGCTCGGCCGCGAAGAACTGCAGCGCGCGGGCGCGCTGGTCGGAGGAGCCGCGCACCAGCTCGCGAGACGCGGTGCGCGCGCGCTCGGCCAGCTCGACGGCCAGAAGCTCCCGCTCCACGCTCACTGGTGCACCACCAGGTCGTCGCGGTGGACGACGCAGTCGAGGAGCCGGTAGCCGAGCCGCGCCTCGATCTCGGTGCTGCGCAGCCCCGCGATGCGGCGCACCTCGTCGGCGGCGTACACCGCCAGGCCGCGCGCGAACGGCCGGCCGTCGAGGGAGACGATCTCCACGGGATCGCCCTGTGCGAAGCTGCCGCGCACCTCGCGCACTCCGGAAGGCAGCAGGCTCTTCTTGCCCTCGAGCACGGCGGTGCGCGCGCCGTCGTCGACCCGCAGCTCGCCGCGCGCCTTGAGGTCGAGCATCCACCGCTGCCGCAGCCGCAGCCGCTCTCCCTGGGGGAGGACCAGCGTGCCCACGTCCTCGCCGAGGAGCAGCCGCTGCAGCGCCCGCGGCTCGCCGGGGATGATGGCGCAGGGCACGCCCGCCTCGGTGGCCCGCCGCGCGGCGCGCAGCTTGGTGACCATCCCTCCGGTGCCCACCTGGCCGGCGGCGTCGCCCGCCAAGGCTTCCACCGCCGGCGTGATGCGATCGATCACGGAGATCCGCTGTGCGTCGGGGTCCTTGCGCGGGTCCGCCGAGCAGACGCCTACCGCGTCGGTGAGGATGACCAGGAGGTCCGCCTCGACCAGGTCGACCACCATCGCCGCGAGCGCATCGTTGTCGCCGAACTTGATCTCCTCGACGGAGACGGTGTCGTTCTCGTTGATGACCGGCACCACGCCGCGCTCGACCAGCGCGCCGAGCGCGCGGCGCGCGTTCAAGTAGCGGCCGCGGTGCGCGATGTCCGCGTGGGTGAGCAAGACCTGCGCGCAGATCAGGCCGCGCGCCTCGAAGGCGTCGTCGTACAGGCGCATCAGCCGGCTCTGGCCGGCGGCCGCCGCCGCCTGCTTGAGCGCCATCTCGCGGGGGCGCGCAGGGAGCTGCAGGCGCTCGACGCCGAGGGCGACCGCGCCGCTCGACACCAAGACGGGCAGCCGCGCGCCCCCGCCCGCCACCGCGGCGACGTCGTCGCAAAGGGCCGAGAATCGTTCGCGATCCAGCGTAGGGGCGCCCGCCTGCCCGCCCCGTCCCGCCAGCACCGCGGAGCCGATCTTGATCACCGGCCGCCGGGTCTGGGCGAGTTGGGTTCGGGGGCTCTGCGTCATCGGAAGCGCATCTGCGCACCCGTACGATAGCAAAGCCCCCGACTCGGTGCAGAGCCGCTACCTACTCCGCGCGCAAGCAGACGGCCTCGACGTTGTGGCCGTCGGGGTCGAGGACGAACGCCGCGTAGTACGTCTCGCCGTAGCTCGGCCTCGGGCCCGGTTTTCCGTTGTCTTTACCGCCGGCCGCGAGCGCGGCCGCGTGGAAGCGCTGGACGGATGCGCGGTCCTTGGCCTGGAAGGCCAGGTGGAGCGCGCTCCCGGTCCGGCCGGCCCCGAGCCACAGCTGAGGGGCGCCCGGCCTGCCGAACCCGGCGGACCCGGCCTGCGCGTCGTGGGACTCGAGGCCGTACCCGAGCGGCTCCAGGGCGGCGCGATAGAAGCTCAAGCTCCTGGCGAAATCCGACACCGGCAATCCGACGTGGTCGAACATGGTTTCCTCCGAGGGTGGAGACCGCCAGGTACCGCGCCGCGCGCGCGGCGTCTTGGCGAAAGTTGCGGTGCCCGCCACCCGTCCGGTTGCGACGCCTCGTCTACCCGAGCAGGATGCCGGCCATGACGGTGGCGGTGCGGCGGACGAGTTGCGCTCCGGGCATCTGCATGACGGACGTGCTCTGCAGCGCGGGGCCGGGGGACGCGCCGTTCGAGGAGTGGCACGCCATCGCGTCCGTCGCGTTCGTCACGCAGGGCGGGTTCGGGTACCGGTGCAGCGCCGGCTCGGCCGCGCTCGGGCCCGGCGCCGTGCTGCTGGGAAACGCGCGCGGCGCCTACACCTGCACGCACCTCGCTCCCGGCGGCGACCGCTGCCTCTCGTTCGGCTATTCCGCCGAGGTGGTGGAGGAAGTCGCCGCCTCGGCCGGCGCCACCGGGCGTTTCCGGCGCGCGGCCCTGCCCGCCGCGCCCGCCTTCGCCGCCCTGCCGGCACTGGCTTTGTCCGCGGTCGAGGGCGCCGGACCGTCGCTGGAGGAGATCGCGGTCGAGGCGCTCGGCCGGGCGCTCTCCGCGGACGCCGGGGACGGGGCGGGCGCGCCGCTGCGCGCGCGCGACGAGCGCCGGGCAATCGAGGCGATGCGCTCGATCGACGCGGGCGCTTCCGAGCCGCTCAGCTTGGGAGAGATGGCCGGCCGGGCGGGGCTGGGCCGGTTCCACTTCCTGCGCGCGTTCCGCGGCGCGACCGGCACCACGCCGCACCAGTACCTGCTCGCGGCCCGCCTGCGCCGGGCTGCGCGGCTGCTCCTGACCACCTCGCTGCCAGTCACCGAGGTCGCGCTGGAGGCCGGGTTCGGCGATCTCTCCAACTTCATCCGCACCTTCCGCCGCGCGGCCGGCCGGTCGCCGCGCGCGTTCCGGCTGCAGGGCGGCGCTCCCGGCCGCGCGCCTGTCCGGCGGCCCGGCTGAGGACGCTTTCGCCTGCCTTGGGCGGCGTCCATATGCTAAGACCCAGGGCGCGGCCACCGCGCCGCGGGAGCAGGTACGCGCGACGACCTGTACGGCAACACCGCGGGCCTGAAGGCGAGCCACTCCCGGCGGCTCCTCGCCACCTACCGCCGCCGCGTCCAGCCACGCGAGCTGTGCTCGCCGGAGCTGGCCCGCCACCTGAGCGAGCTGTCGCGCGAGATCGGCCGCCAGATCGGCGTGCTGCTCAACCGCCGCGGCGAGGTCGAGTACGTCATCGTCGGCGACGCCCGCCAGATCGAGTTGCCCGACGTTGGCCGCGCCCGCGCCGGCCAGCTCCGTCTGCGCGGTCTGCGCCTGGTGCACACGCACCTCAAGGACGAGCCGCTCACGCGCGACGACCTGACCGACCTGGTCCTGCTGCGGCTCGACGCCATGGCGGCGGTGGTGGCGCGCGACGACGGCCTGCCGGGCAAGGTCTACCTGGCCACCTTGCTCCCGTTCAATCCGGGCGGCGACCTCTACCGCCAGGAGCAGGCGCCGTCGGTGCCTGATCTGGTGTTCGACGCGCTGGCACAGGTTGCGGCGCTGGAGCAGGAGATGGCCCGCGCCGCCCCGGGCCGGGCGGTGGGGAGCGAGGGCCGCGCCCTGCTGGTCGGGGCGTTCACCGGCGCCCGCCGCGCCGCCGAGGATTCCATGGCCGAGCTGCGCGAGCTGTCGCGCACCGCCGGCGTGGAGGTGCTCGACGTGATGCTGCAGGGCCGGAAGGAGATCGATCCGCGCACCGTCGTCGGCCAGGGGAAGCTGCAGGACATCCTGGTGAGGTCGATGGCGCTGGGCGCCGATCTGCTCGTCTTCGACCGCGACCTGTCGCCGTCGCAGGCGCGCCACATCGGCGAGGCGACCTCGCTGCGCATCATCGACCGCACCCAGCTCATCCTCGACATCTTCGCCCAGCGGGCGCGGAGCGCGGACGGCAAGCTGCAGGTCGAGCTGGCGCAGCTCAAGTACCTTTTGCCGCGCCTGGTGGGTCGCGACGACTCGCTCTCGCGCCTGGCGGGCGGCATCGGCGGGCGCGGACCCGGCGAGACGAAGCTGGAGGTGGACCGCCGCCGCGTGCGCGAGCGCATCTCGCACCTCGAGGACCGCATCGACCGGCTCAGCGCCGATCGCGCCACGCGCCGCCGGCAGCGCAGCCGCGCCGGCGTGCCCGTGATCTCGATCGTGGGCTATACCAACGCGGGCAAGAGCACCCTGCTCAACGCCCTGACCGACTCCGAGGTGCTGGCCCAGGACATCCTCTTCGCCACCCTCGACCCGACCAGCCGCAGGCTGCGCTTTCCTGGGAGGAGGGCGGCTTTGCCGACCGACGGGCCGAAGGCCGAAGGCCGAAGGCATGTGGAAGCGAGGGCGGCTTTGCCGACCGACGGGCCGAAGGCCGAAGGCCGAAGGCATGTGGAAGCCGGCGAGGTGATCATCACCGACACGGTGGGATTCATCCGCGACCTGCCTCGCGACCTTCTCGCCGCCTTCCGCGCCACGCTCGAGGAGCTGGAGGAGGCCGATCTCCTGCTGCACGTCGTCGACGCGTCGGATCCGCGGCACGCCGAGCAGGCGCGCGCGGTGGAAGCGGTGCTCTCCGGCCTCGACCTGGAAGGCACGCCCCGCCTCCTGGTCTTCAACAAGCTGGACCGCGACCCGGACGCCGCCCGGGCGCTCGCCCACCGCGAGGGAGGAGTGGCGGTGTCGGCCCGGACGCGCGAAGGCTTCCCGGAGCTGCTCGCCCGGTGCGAGGAGGTCCTGTGGCGGCGCGGGCGCGTGCAGGCGCCGGGCCCGGAGCCCGAGTTCGTGCGTCCTCGGCACGGCTGACCAACTCGTTCCCGTCCAGCGAGCGCGCGGCCGCGTCCCGAAGCGGCTAGAACGCATCCCATGAGGTCCGCGCCATGAAAAAGCGTAGCGCCGCCGAATACGGCGGCGGCTAGACTCGCCGTCCGTGGCGCTGCTCCTGCTCGGCCCCGGCGTCCTGCTGCATGCGCTCCTCGCGCCGCGTCGACGGGCCGTCGAGCTGCCGCTGCTCGCGGCGGCCTTCTGGGTGATCGCTCTCTGGTGGGTCCGCCTGCTGCCGTGGGGCTGGACGGCGCCGGTTCTGGTGGTCGGAGCCGCCTCGCTCTGCGCCGGCGTGCTCCTGTGGCGGCGATGGCCCGACCCGGGGAGCGCGCTCGTGTGGACAGCGGCCGCCGCGGTCGCGGTGGTGCTGGCGCATTCCGCGCTGGTCGCTCCAGGGGTCGACGCCGCGGCCCACACCGCGGTCGCGCGCATCATCGCCGAGTCGCAGGGCCACCCGCAGGGGTTCCGTCCGCTGTGGCCCATCGACGAGCTGCGCGGCTATCCGCTCGGCCAGCCGACCTTGACGGCGCTGCTCGCCCGACTCGCGGGCCTCGGTTGGCGCGAGGCCGGACTGTGGGGCCACGCCCTCGCCTACGGCCTGGTGGTGGTCGCGTTCGCGGCGGCGGTGTGGAGGTGGCGCGGCAGCGCGCTGGGCCTCGCGATCGGCGTCGCCGCGGTCCTCGTCGCCCGGGCGCCGCTCCATTTCTGGACCTGGGGCGGCGCGCCCAACGCGCTCGGCATTGCGTTCGGCGTGGCCGGGTTCGCGGCCGGACTGGATGCGTTGCGCCAGAAGGACGCGCGCAGCGCGGCCGCCTGCGCGCTCTACGCGGCGGCCGGCCTGCTCACGCACGCCGTGACGGTCGTGGCGTTCGCGTACTGCGGCGCCGTGCTTCTCGCAGCGGCGCTGCTGCGGCAGCGCGGTCTACTCCGTGGCTCCGTCCTTCTCCTCGCTGCCGGGGCGTTCGCCGCGCTCCTCTGCGCCCCCTACCTCGCGACCGTGAAGCCGATCGACCCGCGCGGCGCGGCATGGATCCGGGCCTGGCTGCACGAATCGGCTACGCTCCGCGTCCTGCCGCGCATGCTGCACGACGTGCCGCTGATCGCCGGCGCCGCCGCGCTGGTGGCCGTGCTGGCGCGGGCGCCCGGCCGGGCCGTGCTCCCGGCCTCGCTCGCCGCGTTGCTCGTCCTGCTCGTCCTCCAGGGCCGCGCCGCGGCGCTGCCGGGCAGCGCGTTGCTCTACCCGGACCGCATCGCCGTGCTGCTGCTGTATCCGATCGCGCTGCTGGCGCACGACGCGCTGGACTCGCGGCCTCGAGCGGCGGCCGCTCTGACCATGGTGCTGCTCGTCCACGCTGGGATCCTCCAGCGCAAGCTCCTGCGGGACGGGAGCGCGCACGCGCTCGCCACGGAGGCCGACCTGCGCGTGATCGAAGGGGCGAGGCTCCCGGAGGGCTGCTGGGTGATGAACAACTACGGCGACGCGGGCCAGTGGATCCCCGCGCTGCTCGGCCGGCCCGTCACCTTCCCGCACATCCACGTCGCCTTCTTCGGGCTGGAGCAGCGCGTGCACCCCTGCGCCGCTTTCCGCGGAGAGAAACGCCCCTACCACGTCGACACCGTGACCTGCCCCGGCCCCGGGTGCGAACCCGTCTTGCGCGACGGCGGGGCGGAGCTGTTCCGCATCGTGGATCCCGCGCTCTCGGTGGAGCTGTCCGCGCAGCGCTGACCCCGCCGGTCGCCCCGGGAAGCCCGGCGTCGAACCGCGCAGACCCGCCGATGAGGGCGGCGGCTCACGGCGCCGAGGCGATCCGGCGGATCAGCTCCACCCGCAGGCGCTCGATGGCGTCCTGCGTCGCCTCGTCCAGCTTCTCCCGGTGCGCCACGCAGGGCACCGACCGGGCGTGCCCGGTGACCGTCCCGTGCCAGACGAGCCTCCCCTCCCGCTCGAGGGTGGCATCCAGCGCCAGGCTGGTGTCGTCCCAGCCGGCGTTCACGCCGCCGCTGCGCTCCTCGAAGGCGAGCCCTGCGGGCGCCCCTCCGAATTGCGGAGGACCGCGGGGCGCGCCCACGTACTCGTCGCCCGTGCCGGCGAAGGTGACGGAGAGGGTGAGCACCCACGGGGCCTGCTGCGCGAAGGACGCCCCGGTCTCGCCCAGCGAGGCGATCACCGCGCGCGCCACCGCCTGCGGCAGCTGGGGGGCGAACTGCCCGCAGCCGATGCTGTCCGATTTGCGCGCGTCCTGCGGCGTCGCCACCGCCAGCGTCACGCCCTTCAGCGCGGTGCGCGAGACCGGCGCCGGCTGCGGCCGGGCGGCGGCGCAGGCAGCGCAGAGAACCCCGATCGACCAAGCGCGCATGCCGAGGAGTGTAACCCACGAAGCAGCGCGGCCGGCCCACCTTCCCGGACCGGCCGCAAGTCGCGAGCAGAAAGCCTGATCAGATGTCGAAGTACAGCGCGAACTCCATCGGCGAGGGCCGCAACCGCACCGGGTTCAGCTCCTTCTCGATCTTGTGCTCGATCCAGGTGTCGATGACGTCCTCGGTGAAGACGTCGCCCTTGAGCAGGAACTCGTGGTCCCTCTTCAGCTCGCCCAGCGCCTCCTCCAGCGAGCCGGGCATCTTGGGCACGTCCTTCAGCTCCTCGGGGGAGAGGCCGTAGATGTCCTTGTCGAGCGGATCGCCCGGGTCGATGCGGTTCTCGATGCCGTCGAGCCCGGCCATCAGCATCGCCGCGAAGGCCAGGTACGGATTGCAGCTCGGGTCCGGCGGCCGGTACTCGAGGCGCTTCGCCTTGGGCGAGGGGGAGTACATCGGGATGCGGATCGCCGCCGAGCGGTTGCGCGAGGAGTACGCCAGGTTCACCGGCGCCTCGAACCCGGGCACCAGCCGCTTGTACGAGTTCGTGGTCGGGTTGCAGAGCGCCGCCAGCGCACGCGAGTGCTTGAGCAGCCCGCCGATGTAATGCATCGCCATCTCGCTCATGCCCGCGTAGCCGTCGCCGGCGAAGAGCGGCTTGCCGCCCTTCCAGACGCTCTGGTGCGTGTGCATGCCGCTGCCGTTGTCCCCGAAGAGCGGCTTGGGCATGAACGTCGCGGTCTTGCCGTTCCGCAGCGCGACGTTCTTGACGATGTACTTGAACCACATCAGCCTGTCGGCGGTCTTCACCAGGTTGTCGAAGCGGATGTCGATCTCCGCCTGGCCGGCGGTCGCCACCTCGTGGTGCTGCCGCTCGACCTGGATGCCGACCTGCTCCATCACCCGGCACATCTCGGTGCGCACGTCCTGCAGCGAGTCGATCGGGGCGACCGGGAAGTAGCCTTCCTTGTAGCGGGGCTTGTAGCCCAGGTTGGGCCGCGTGCCGTGCGTCTTGCCGTCGTAGACGTGCTCGACCGCGCTGCCCGTCTCCCACTGGCCCTCGCGCGACTCGATCTTGTAATGGCCGTGGTTGGGGCCCGTGTCGTACGAGACGCCGTCGAAGATGAAGAACTCGGCCTCGGGGCCGTAGTAGGCGGTGTCGCCGATGCCGGTCGACTTGAGGTACTTCTCCGCCTTCTGCGCGATGTAGCGCGGATCGCGCGAGTAGGGCTCCTTGGTGATCGGGTCGACGATGTTGCAGATGAGCGACAGCGTCGCGTCCTTCATGAACGGGTCCATGACGGCGCTGTCCGTATCCGGCACCACCAGCATGTCGCTCGCGTGGATGGGTGCCCAGCCGCGGATGGAGGATCCGTCGAAGCCCAGGCCTTCCTCGAAGACGGCCTCGGTCAGCTCGGCGATCGGGATGGTGAAGTGCTGCCAGAGGCCGACGAAGTCCATGAACTTCAGGTCGACCATCACCGCCTTCTTGTCGTGCGCCAGCCCGACGACGTCCTTGCCCTTCGGCATCTTCCACTCCTCCCATTGGTGTGCGCGCCTTCGAAACGAACAACGGTCGCGCCGTTGAGGTTCCCTAGAGCGCCGGCTCGCCTCGCTCGCCGGTGCGGATACGGACCACCTCGTCCACGGTGGTCACGAAGATCTTGCCGTCCCCGATGCGCCCCGTCTTGGCCGACCGCTCGATCGCCTCCAGGGCTTTTGGCACCAGCTCGTCGGTCAGCACCACCTCGATCTTCACCTTTGGCAGGAAGTCGACGACGTACTCGGCGCCCCGGTACAGCTCGGTGTGCCCCTTCTGACGCCCGAATCCCTTCACCTCGGTGACGGTGAGGCCCAAAACGCCGACGTCCGCCAGCGCCTCCTTCACCTCGTCGAGCTTGAAGGGCTTGATGATGGCTTCGATCTTCTTCATGCGCGTTTGGCTCCGGGACGCGGGCACTGTACTTGCCCCTCGCCCTCCCCGCAACGGACGACTGCCAGGGAAGGGACCCGCCGGGCCGTGACCTTCCGCGGGCTTCCGACTCTGATCCGCCACAACCGCAACCGACCCGGAGGTTTCCCGTGAGAGGCTCGCTCGTCCTGGCCGTCGCCCTGGCCGCTTCGCCCGCCTTCGCGCAGCTCAACGATCCCCAGATCGCCGACGTGGCGCTCACCGCGCACCAGATCGACATCGCGCGCGGCAAGCTCGCGCTCTCGAAGACGAAGAACGAGGAGGTGAAGCAGTTCGCCCAACAGATGGTCGACGACCACGGCGCCGGCGTGAAGGAGGCCGTCGCGCTCGCCACGCGGCTGGGGGTCAAGCCGGAGAAGAACGCCACCTCGAAGAGCCTGCAGGACGGCGCCCGCAAGGCGACCGCGCGGCTGAAGAAGGAGTCGGGCGCGAAGTTCGACAAGGACTACATCGATACCGAGGTGGGGTACCACCAGGCGGTGATCGACGCGGTGAAGACCGCGCTCATCCCGAACGCCCAGAACAAGGACTTGAAGCAGCTCCTCACCGACGTGGTGCCCACCCTCGAGGGGCACCTGCAGCACGCCAAGAACGTGCAGGCGCAGCTCGGATCTGCGGCCTCCAAGTAAGGCGGTTCCTCACCGGGGCGGAGGCGGCGCCACGCCTCCGCACCCGGGCGCACCGCGGCGCACTTGCCGCACACCGGGCCTTACCGTGCAGAGTTCCAGGCATGGCCTTCCTCCCCGCCCGACCGCTGCAGCTCGATCCGCGCGCGCTCGCCCAGCGCCGCCTCCGCAACTTCGGGATCACCGCGGTCCTCATCGCCATGGGCGCGGCGTTCTGCGCCGGCTCGGTCATCTCCGCCCGGCAGGTGGTCGAGGAGCGCGTGCTCTGGGCGCGCGGCACGCAGGGGAAGCTCGTGCACCTCGCCGGCAAGGTGGAGGAGACGCAGAAGCTCGGCCTGACCTTCTTCTACGACTACGACCTGGACGTGAAATGGGTGGACGCGCAGGGCCGGCAGCATTCCGGCAAGACGAGCTTCGGGCGCACCTTCCGGGGCGTCGGCAAGCGCGAGGCCCCGCGGCTCCGCTACGACCCCGCCGCCCCGGAGCGATTCGTCCTCTCCTGGGCGGCGCAAGGCGGGCTGCCCCGCGCCGGCCTCGCCATCGTCTGCGGCCTGCTCGGCGCGCTGATGCTCGTGTGCGCCCGGACCCTGGCCAGGGTCGAGCGCCGGCGTCTGGAGCTGCTCCGGATGTGCGCCGAGGACGGCGAGGAGGTGGTGGGCGAGGTGGAGAAAGCCTGGAGCCACAAGGGCGTCCACTACCTGCGCTACCGCCTGCCGGACGACGTGCGGGTGCGCAAGTACCAGGGGGACGCGCCGTTCGTCTTCGCCCGCGAGGGCGCCCTGCACGTGCTCGCGCTGCGCTCGCCGCGCGCTCCCGACGCCCCCTTGCTGGTCGAGGCGGACCTGCGCTCCTTCGACCTCCCCGTCGAGGTTCGCGCGCGGGTGCTCTCCGCGGCGGCCGCGGGGTAGGGGCCCTCCTCACCCACGTCCACCTCCGTCTCCGGTGTAACCGCGCCGGCTGGACCGCTGAGGTTCAAAGGTTCAGGCGCCGCTTCGTGCTGCTACAGTGACCGGGTGGGTTACGCCGACGAGCGCCCGGCGCTGCTCGCGCGCCTGCGGAAGCACGCTGAGGGCCGCGCCCTGCAGGACGCGCTCCGCCTCGATGGGCGCGCGCTGCGCTTCCACCTCGGCACCTCGCTCGCCGACCTCCGCGTCCCGGTCGCGCTCGGCGCCGACTTGCGCCGCGCGTTCACGGCGGCGGTACGCGACCTGTACTTCCTGCTCTGCCTGCGCCACCGGGCGTCGCTCAAGGAGAGCGAATTCGACCAGCTCCTCCTGCAGGACGGGTTCGATTCCAAGGCCCTGCGGCCGGTGTCCTTCTCTCCGCCGCCGACGGTCACGGGAGAGAACGTGCGCCGGGCCTTCGCCGAGGCCCCCGAGCTGCACCCCGCGCTGGACGCCGGCGTGCTGGCCTCGTGGATCGCTTCCGGGCGCCCCGGCCGCGTTTGGGTCGGGGTGCTCAATGCCGTCCTGCGCCGGGCCATGACGGAAGCGGCGGCGAGCGATCGCCACGAGCCCACCGCTTACCTGCTCTTGCTCTCGCTGCGCATCCTGGCCGACGAAGCGTACGGCATCCTGCGCGCTGTCCCGCTCGCGCAGGGAATGCACCGCGTCGTCCACGGGGCGGTGGCGACCGGGCTGCTCGTCGCCGCGCGCCTCGCCGCCCGCGAGGCCCGCGCCTTCGACGCGCCGGGGGGCGTCCTGTCGGAAGCGGCCACGCATGCGCTGAGCTGGATGGGCGGGCTGCGCCACCTGGCCGGAGGCTCGAGTCACGCGTACGGCGTCGCCTTCGCCGAGCCGGCCGCGCGCATGGACCTGTACGCCCACAAGGTGGTGCAGGGCGCCTCTCCGGAGCAGCTCGTAAAGGACGTGAATGCCGAGTTGGAGGGCGCGGAGGATGCCTTCCACCGCGCCGAGCGCGCCTTCGCGCTGGCGACCATCCGCTCCGACCTGCTGCACCTGCTGCGGCTGTCCGAGACGACGCGCACGCCGCCCTTCGGGCTGGACGGCGTGGCGCCGGCGCAGCTCTTCGGATCGCCCGGCGTGCTGGAGCGCGTGCTCGCCTCCCCGGAGCGCCGCAAGGAGATGCACGCGCGGGCCAAGGCGGCGGCCAAGGCGGCGAGCCAGGACGAGGCGCGCGCCGCGCTGCAATCGCTGTCCCGCGTCAGCAAGGAATGGCGCGAGGAGGGGTCGTCCGTCTTCGCCGCGGCCGACGTGCGGGAAGGCAACGGGCGGGCGGTGGTCGCGCTGGCCGTGGACGCCGCGCTGGAGAAGCTGCTCGACCAGGCCGAGCTGTCGCTCCTGCACCGCTCCGGGCAGGAGAGCGCCGACGGCATCGAAGCCGAGCACGAGCGGGGCCGGCTCTACCTGGTCCGCGCCGAGGAGCGGCCGATCCTGCGGGCCAGGGCCCAGGCGCTGCAGATGGGGCATCTCTTCTGCGACGTGAAGGACTTCACCCGCCGGACGGCCTTCCTCAAGGAAGCGGTGGTCGCCGACTTCCTCTCGCGCGAGTTCTACACGCCGATCCTCACCGCGGCGGCGCGCCATCACCACGGAGCGGGTCACCTCCACGACAAGGGCGGCATCTACCTCAACAACCTGCTCGGCGACGCCGTCAGCTTCTCGGGCGACGTGGCCGCGCTGGTGGCACTGGCGCACGACATCCGCCGGGCGCTGAACAGCTACTCCAAGCGGCTCGACAGCGAGAGCAGCTCCGAGGCGGTGGCGAGGAGCATCGCCTCCATCGAGCAGCGCGCGGCCGCTCGCCGAGCCGAGTTGGAGCAGCAGATGGCCGAGGCCGATGCGGAGCTGCGCCAGGGCCTCGCGGACAAGACCCGCGATGAGCCCCGCGCGCGCCTCTCGCGGCTCCACCTGGAGCTGTCCCGCCTCGAGGAGGAGCGCCAGTCGGAAATCGCCCTCGCCGCGGGCGAGAAGCTGGAGGCGGGCATCTTCATCTCCTACGGCGCCGCGCCGGAAGTGGCCACCTTCGAGGACCACGTGTTCGGCTCCATCAAGGTGGCGATCGCGGAGAAGATCAACGAAAGCGCCCGCGGCACCGCGCGCAACGGCGGCGTGCGCGCGCGCATCGACAGCCTGGTCAGGCAGGTGCGCTCTTCGCACGGCCGCGCCGACCTGTCTTGTCCATTCTCCGTGTTCGTCTCGCAGCCGCTGGTCATCCCCGTGCCCCCGGAGGCCGAGCTCGCGGTGCGCGGGTGCCTGGAGGACGGCGACCTGGGCGGGGCGGAGCTCATGCTGCAGGAATCCGTCCGCCAGTTCGTCGCCCGTCTCTCGCAGGACACCGGGATCGCGGGCGGAGGCGACATCTACAACGGCGGCGCGGCGCTCTCCGAGGAGGCGTTGCGCGCGTACGTCCGGGCGCGCGGAGGCGAGCTGACGTTCCTGCGCCGCCGCCTCCCGGTGGCTTCGCTGCACGCCTCGATCACCGAGCGGTTCGTCTTCCCCATGCAGACCCTGCGGCTGGTCGCGGCGGTGGCGCCCGACGGGCAGAGCCTGCACGAGCTGTACGTCCACGTCGGGCGCGCGCTCTTCAAGGGCTTCGAGAAGACCGGCGGCCTCGGCGTCTACGAGATGGTGCCGCCCTCCTCCGGGCTGTTCTCCCTGCTCGCCCAGCACCACCTGCCCGGGTGGCTGCTCGAGCACGAACAGGGCAAGGACGAGGAGGAGCCGAGGCCGGAGGCCGCGGGAGCATGAGCGACCAGAAGCAGGTGCAGCAGTTCCCGCCGCCCGAGCCGGAGCCGCCCGAGCCGAGCTTCAAGCATTACCTGCTCGGCTGGGGCGCCATCTTCCTCGCGCTGGTCGCGCTGGGCGTGCTGCTGGGCGTCCTGATGCGCGTGCTCCGTTAGTCCAGCTGGAAGGTCTGGAACACGCCCTTCTCGTCCAGCATGGTGCCCCAGACCTTGTGCGAGGCTTGGTGCTCGCTCATGCCGAAGCTGAGCGAAGCGCCGGTGCCCAGGTCGAGGCCGCGGATGCTCTCCAGCGCGTCGATGACCTTCTCGGTCTCGAGCGCCTGGGCGCGCTTGAGGCCCTCCACCAGCAGGGTGCCGGCGAGGTAGCCCTCCAGCGAGACGAAGTCCGGCTTCTCGCCCGGCGCGTACTTGCGCAGCGCCTCCTGGTACTTCAACACCGCGGTGGCGCTCGACTGGGGCAGCGGGACGACCTGGGTCACCATCACGCCCTGGGCGAACCTCGGGCCCAGCGCGGCCAACTCCTCGGCGAGCGCGTTCGAGCCGACGAAGGAGACGTTGGTGAAGATGATGTCCGACCCCTTCTCCCGCATCTTCTCGACCAGCCTGGCGGCGGCCTTGTACGTGGGGACGCACACCACGGCGCGCACGTTGGAGTGCTTCCCGAGCTCGGTGACCGCTTCCGAGACGTCGGATGTGTTGCGCTGGTAACCGAGGCGCAGGATCTTGGACGGGTCGCGGCCGTAGCGGCGCATCGCGCGCGCCACGCCCTCGAAGCCCGCGTCCCCGTAGGAGTCCTGCTGCGCGAAGACGGCGATGTCCGCCGGCTTGATGCGCTTCACGTCGACCAGGTGCTTGACGATCGCCGCGGTCTCCTCGGCGTAGCTGGCGCGGTAGTTGAACACGTAGCGGTCGGGCGGATCCTTGCGGAGCAGGGGCGCGCCGGTGAACGGACCGAAGAAGAGCATCTTGTGCTCCACCGCGTACGGGACGGCCACGGCGGCCGTGGGAGTGCCCACGTTGCCGATGAAGCCGAACACCCGCCGCTGCTCCCTCAGCTCCTTCATCACGACGACCGTGCGGGTCGGCTCGTAGCCGTCGTCGAGCGCGATCAGCTGCAGCCTGCGCCCTTGCACGCCGCCGGCCTCGTTGGCGGCCGCGAACGCGACCTCCACGCCCGTCTTCATCATCCGGCCCAGCTCCTTGGCGGGGCCGGTGAGCGGCGAGGCCATGCCGAACAGCAGGTCGCCCTGCGCCACCGGCGCGGGCTGCGCCGAGGGCTGCACCACCGACGCGACCTTCACGCCGTCCTTCGCGCCGCCGATTCCCATCGGCCCTTCGCCCGACCAGTGAGAGCGCAGCAGGAGCACGCCGGGACCGCCCAGCGCCAGCGCGGCGACCACGCCGAGGAGCAGCGCCCCGCGGTGGTTCTTGGCGGGCGCCACCATCGGCGGCGGGGGTGGCATCGGCACCCGCCCGGTGGGGGGGCGCATCGGCCCCGGAGTCGGGCGGGCCGGAGTGGGCTTGCGATCCGAAGTCACGACTGCCTCCTTGTCGAGGCCGGCGAGCACGTCTTCCACGTCGCGGTTGGCCTCGTCCTCGCGCCAGGCTTCCTCGAGCAGCACCTTGGTCCAGGGCTCATGGATCGCGCGGGCGGGGCAGACCGCGTTCTTGTCCACGCGGAAGGTCCCGTCGCGCAGCCTCATGGCCGTACGAATCGCGTCGAGGCCGCGGTGGTTGCCCAGGTGCGCGTCGACCACGTCCCCGTTCTCGATGAAGAACGTGCCCTCGCCTCGCGAGGTCCGCACCACGAGCGCGACGGTCTCCCGGCGCTGGCAATAGAACTGCACCAGGTCGGTGAACGGCGTTTCGCTCAAGTCTCCGGTCAAGGCCACGGCGGCTTCTCCCCTGGGCGACCAGAGTAGCGCGCCTTGTAAAAAATCCCAAAATTTCACCGCATTAGCTCACATCCGCCCACCGTGGAGTGGCGGGTGGGGTGGGCTCCGCCCGCCTTCGGATTCGCCCGTTCTCCAGCGGCAGTCGCCTGCGCCGGCCGGCCACTTGTTTGTAAAATATCAGTGCAACTGAATACGCCGCGAGACCGCTCGCAAGCTCCGGCGCGCGAAATCCGGCGTGACGCGGGTCACTGGTCCTCGACCAGCCGGAGGTGCGCTTCCGCCAGCGCCCGGGAGGCCGCCGCGAAGATGCGGTCGCCGGCGGACGCCGACGCGAGCGACGGGTCCGAGCCCACGTGCCCGTCGGGATACCGGCGGCGGAAGTCCTGCGCGCCCCACGCCACCATCTGCTGCACGGCCTCGAACCGTTCCATCGGCGGGAGCTCGAGCACCGCCCGCGGGTAGAAGCGCCGGACCACCGACAGCTCGGCGGGAGTCGCGTGGTGCCCCTCGCGCGCGCCGAAGAGCTCGAGGACGAGCGACTGCACCTCGGGCAGCTCCCACCAGGAGACCAGGAGGCAGCGTGAATCGGGCAGCTCCGCGTGGGCCTGCGCGCAGGCAGCCTGCAGCGCTCCGGCCGACCCGGGGTGCGCGTTGACCAGGAGGAAGCGGCGGAACCCCTGCGCGTGCAGGGCGTGCAGCGCGTCGCCCACCAGTGCGAGCAGCGTGGACGGCTGCACCGCGATGGTCCCCGGGAACGCGGAGTGGACCGCGGAGACGCCGAACGGGATGGCCGGGGCCACCATGGCGCGCCGGTCCTCGCCCAGCTCCTGCGCTAGCTCCTCGGCCACGATCAGGTCGCTGCCCAGAGGGCCCGAGGGACCGTGCTGCTCGGTGGAGCCGACCGGCACCACCACGTCGTCGCGCCGGGCGAGGTACTCCTCCACGTCCTGCCAGATGGCCAGCTTGAGCAGCACCCTTCCAGTCTACCCGCCCCTGGAATCGCCACACCAGCCGCTGAACTACGTTTCATGGGAGCGCGGGAGATTCGGAAGCGCGGGAGGAGTCCTTGGGAAAAACAGACTCCCGCGCTCCCGTTCCTCCCGCGCTCCCCTGAAACACTTCTAGCCTAGATCGCGGAGGAGAGTTGCTTGAGGATGGTTTCGACCAGGATGAACCAGTCCTTGATCTGGGGCTTGGCGCCGACGTCGGTGGGCAGGTCGAGCAGCTTCGCGCTGCCCTTCTCGGCGACGAGGCGCGCGGTGTTCAGGTTGTAGAAGTCCTCGACCAGCACCAGCTGCACGTGCTCGGCGCGCATCGCCTGGATCAAGCGGAAGAGATGGTCGGGGTCGGGCGGGATGCCCGGCTTGGGTTCCAGGTAGCCGATCTCCTGGAGCCCGAGCCACTGCGACATGTACGTCCAGCTCTTGTGATACGTGACGACCTTCGCGCCGCGCACCTTGTCGACCATCGGCTGCCACTTCTTCACCGCCGCGTCGACCCTGGCGTTGAACGCCGCCAGGTTCTTCTGGTAGGTCGCCGCGCCTCCGGGGTCGATCTGCGAGAGCCGCAGGGCGATCTCGCGCGCGATGATCCTCGCGTTCGACGGCGGGAGCCAGTAGTGGGGGTTCCCCTGCGGGTGGATGTCGCCCATCGAGCGGTCCACCTTGGTGGTGGGCACGTCGAGAACGGGGATGGCGCGCGAGCAGTCGAGGTTGCCCAGCTCGCCGGTCTGGATCTTCGGGTTGCGCGAGCCGAGCACCAGGGGCGGCAGCCAGCCGATCTCCAGCTCCAGGCCGACGTACAGCAGCAGGTCGGCGCGGTTCAGGAGCAGCATCAGGCTGGGCTTCGGCTCGACGAAGTGCGGATCCTGGTAGCCCTTGGCGAGGGACTCGACCTCGACGCGATCGCCCCCCACTTCCTTGGCGAGCGAGCCCAGCGTCGGGATGGAGGACACGACGCGCAGCGCGGCGGCGGCGGGGCGCGGTACGCACAGCGCCAGCGCGGCGAGCAGGGCGAATCGTCTCATGGCCACCTCTTCGACTCTCCTCTGCGCTCGAATCTTCAGAACGGGTGCGCGCCGTGCGCGCCCATGGAGATCTCCAGCTGCAGGAAGGCGGCGACCGCGTCGCCCGGCTGCACGGCAGCCAGCGACACGCCGGGGATCGACGGTCCGGACGCCGCGTGTTCCGCCTCGACGTACGCTCGCACGCGCGCGAACTCGCTCATCTGGAAAGTCACGCTGGCCGACCCGCGCAGGGTCTGGCCCAGCGAGCTGGAGGTGGGAATGCCGAGCACGTCCCCGCGCAGACCGAGGAACCAGCGCCGCGCGACTTGCAGCACCACCTGGCTGTAGAGCCCGCCGTCCCAGCCGCCCGGCACCCCCTCCGCGTCATCCAGGTGGCGCCAGATGGCCTCGGTCTGCCACGCCACCGAGTTGTATCCCGCGGCGACGTTGGGAGGCTTCCACTTTACGTAGAGGTCGGCTCCGACCAGGTAGCTGCGGCGGTTCGCGCCGAGCACGACGACGCCGGTGTCCGTCGGTTGGAAGAGGCCAGGCGAGACGCCCGTCGCTCCGTTCAGGCCCAGGTAGACCGACCAGGCGTCGCCGAAGGGGAAGAACGCCTTCGCCTCCGCCGTGTAGGTCAGGTCGTGCGGCTCGCCGCCGCCGAAGCTCGCCACCGGCGGCGCGAGCGTGGTCCCCGGCCCCGGCTCCTCGGGAGCGCCCAGCGAGAACGCCTCCGCGTAGAGGGTCAGGTAGAAGGGCAGCGGCGCGAGCCAGGACACCTGGGCCCCGGGCCCCCGAAGCCCGTCGGCGCCGAGGAAGGCGGCGTTGATGAGCGGCCGCCGCGTGAAGTCCTGCATGTGCAGGTGCTGCCCGTTCTGCCGGCCGAAGGCGCTGCGGAAGCTGCCGCCCTTGAGCTGCAGGTTCCAGGGCAGGCTGGTGCTGGTCGCGAACGCCTCCTCGACCTCCAGCCCCGTAAGGTTCGGGATGGTCAGGAACACGTCGCCGCGGAAGTACGGATCCACGATGGCGCTGAAGGCCAGCTCCACTTCTTGCACCGCGAAGCCCAGCGCCTTCTTTCCCTCCTCGCCGCGCAAGACGGGGTCGTCGCCGTTGAGGAACTGGAGCGGTCGTCGCTGGTACCCGGCTTCGGCGTCGAGGATGACGCTGATGTCCGGGTTGAGCGACTGCGCCCCGCGGAATAGCGGCGCGGGGGGCGCGGCGCCGCTGGTCGCGCTCGCGGGCGCCTGCGTCGGCGGCGCTGACGACGTCTGCCCAGCGGCGGCCGCGGCGTCCCTGCCGAGCGCCTTCTCCAGCTCGCGCCGGAGCGCCTCGTCATCCTGTCCAGCGTCGGCCGAGCCGGCCGGCGCCGGAGGACCCGTATCCGCGCGGGTGCCTGGGCCGCCGGCCGGCTGGCCGGCCTGCGCAGGGGCGGCGATCAACGCGAGGAGCAACATCAACATCGGGTCCCCTCCCGGCCTGTTGGAGCGCTCGGACGGCCGGCTGCCTGCTTTATTCAGACCGTGCTGCGCTTCGCCAGGCGCGCGAGCCCGGGGAGCAGGAAAACGGACGCCACGACGACCATCGTCGCACCGGTGGGGAGCTGCTCGATCCAGCTGGCGTAGTAGCCGACCGCCGCGGAGACGACGCCGAAGACGATGGAGAGCGGGATGGTGGCGCGGATGTTCTCCGTCAGCATCAGCGCGGCCGCCGCCGGGACCACCGTGAAGGCGAACACGGGCAGGGCGCCGACCGCGCGGGTCGCGACCGAGATGACGACGGCGACGATCACGTTGAGCAGCATCTCGTAGCGGAAGACGCCCACACCTTGCACCACGGCGGTCTCGGGGTCGTAGCTGACGAAGAGCAGCTCCTTGAAGAAGAGGACGTGCGCCAGCACCGCCACGGAGCCCGCGCCGGCCAGAGCGTAGATCTGCGCGCGAGGCACGGTCACCGCGTTGCCGAAGAGGATGTCGCCCACCGCGTGCGCTTCCTGCGCGATGCGCGGGCTGTTCAGGATGGCGAGGACGAGCGCGCTGGCGACGATGTACCCCAGGCCCACGATGGTCTCGGGCGCGAGCTTGCGGTGGCCGGGGCGCAGCGAGAACAGCGCCGCGGCGGCGCAGGCGAACACCAGCGAGAACCAGACCGGCTCGAGCAGGAGCGGGATGGCCCGGTGGGTGTGCGGATCGATTCCGGCGACCGCGCCCACGTAGAAGGCAGTCGCGACGCCCACGCCGCTGATCTCCGACAGCGCGGCGGAGACGAACACCATCCGCCGCAGCACGACGAAGACGCCCAGGTACGAGAGCAACCCGCCGGCGAGCACGCCGGCCAGCAGGGGCTCGCGCCACAGCTCGCGGCCCGCCCAGAATTCCGCGAAGCCGGTCACCCGGCGTCCTCGCGTGACCGGCCGTCGCCGGCGTCGTGCTCGACTGCGCGCGCGATCACGATTGCGATCTGGCCGTCCAGCTCGGCGACGCGCACCTCCCGGCCGTAGAGGCGGCCTAGCCGCTCGGGCGTCATCATCTCGCGCGCGGGGCCGATCTCGAAGAGCCCGCGCGCGCGGTCGACCAGGGCGACCTCGGTCGCGAACCCGGCCACCGCGGTCAGCTGGTGCGTCACCAGCACCACCGACAGGTTGTGCGCGCGCTTGAGCCGCTCGACCAGCTCGAGAAGGACGCGCTCGGCGGCCGGATCCATCGCGCTGGTCGGCTCGTCGAGCACCAGGAGCTCCGGCTCGGCGGCGATGGCCCGGGCGATGAGCACGCGCTGGTGCTGGCCGCCCGAGAGCGCGTAGAGGGGCCGTTCGGCGAGCTCGCCGACCCCGATCTCCTCCAGCGCCTCGCGCGCCTGCTTCCGGTCCTCGGGACCGAATCGCCGCAGCGGTCCGAGGAGGCTGGTGCGGCCCATCAGGACGACGTCCAGGACCGAGAGCGGCCAGCTCTGGTCTAGCCGGTCGCGTTGCGGAACGTAACCGACGCGCGGCGGCCGGCCCGTGGGGAAGACGAGCCGGCCGCCGAGGAGCGGCAAGAGGCCGAGCATCGACTTGAGCAGCGCGGTCTTTCCGGCCCCGTTGGGGCCCAGGACGCCCAGGGTGCTGCCGGAGCGGACGGAGAGGTCGAGCGGCGGGAGGAGCGGAGTGCGATAGCCGATGACCGCGCGTTCCAGGCGAACGAGGTCCAAGGGGGGAGGGAATTACCAGAGGCAGGGAGGGGATGTCGAGGTTCGACTGCGAGGTTCGAGGTTCGACTGCCAGGTTCGAGGTTCGACTCCGACTTCGACGGCGTGGTTCGGTGTACGTTCTGAACGATGCGCGTTGTGGAGCCAGGGCTGATCCCGCACCGGTGGCCTGGGCCGCCCATCTTCGCGACGCTGATCGAACGGCCGAACAAGTTCCTGGCGATTTGCCGGATCGGGCGACGGGCGGTGGAGGCGCATGTGCCCGACCGGGGGAGATGTCTGGACTTGTTGGTGCCCGGGCAGCCGCTGGTGCTGGTCGAGCCCGAGCGAGAGGCGGGGATGCTGGCGCGGAGGACGCGGTACACGGTGCTGCTCGCGAGGGCGCGCACGCCGCCGTCGCCGTGGGTCAGCCTGGACCCGGCAGGAGCGCCGCGGCTGGTGGCGGCGGCGTTGGAGCGCGGCCTGTTGCCCGAGCTGGCGGGGTGCTCGGTCGTCCGGAGGGAGCTGACGCTTCCGCGCCTCCGCGCGCGGCCGCGGCCGCGCATCGACCTGCTCCTGCGCGCCCCGTCCGGCGACGACGTCGCGTGCGAGGTGAAGAGCGTGGGAGCGGCGCGCGGAGGCGTGGCGCTGTTCCCCGACGCGCCCACGCTGCGCGGTCTGCGGCACCTCGCCTTGCTCGCGCGCCTCGCCCGGCGCGGGCTGCCGGCCGCGCTCGTCCTCTGCGCGCAGCGCGGCGACGTCCGCGCGATCGCGGCGGACGAGTCGATCGATCCGGCGTTCGCGCGAGCGCTCCGGGCGGCGCGCCGCGCGGGCGTGGCCGTCGCCGGCCTTTCCTGCGCGGCCCACCCCGGCGGGATGGAGCTGCTCGGCCCGGTGCCGGTGCTGTAGGCGCTACTTCGCCAGCGCGGCCGAGTTCACCGGCGGCTTGGCCGCCGCGTTCGGCGATTCGGGCTCGCGCACCAGCGGGCACGGCCCCTTTTCCTTCGGGTAGCGCAGGCGGAGGTTCTGATCGCGGCAGACGTAGCGGCAGGTGCCGTCCTCGGCCCGCCCTTCGTCCTCGACCACGCACTTGCCCGGGTTCTCCAGCTCGAGCAGCGCCGCCTTGATGCGCCCCTTGGTGCTCTGGTCGTCTTCCTTGGCGTACGCCGTCTCCAGCGAAGCGCGGGTGGACGCGTCGCGGCGCTCGCGCACCTTCTCGAGGATCAGCTCGCGCGCCTCCCACTCCGGTTCCGAGGCGAGCTGGGCGGCGAGCTGCGCCGGAGTGCGCCACGCGGGCATCGACATCAGCCGGTACAGGGCGCCTTCCCAGACTTCCTTGGCGCCCTTCCGCTCGCTGGCGACCTTCTCCAGCGTCGCCACGGCCGCCGGAGACTGATCGGCGCGCCGGCCGAGCACGTCCAGCGCCACGCATTGCGGGACCGGATACTCGTTCTTGGGGAGCTGGCACGAGTCGACCACCTTGGCCGCATAGGCGACGACGTCCTCGCCGGTGGCGTCGAGCAACCGGTCCACGGTCGAGTGCTGTGCGGCGCCGCGGATGCAGTCGTGCTTGATCATGCCGCGCTTGCGCGCGTCGCTGTCGAAGGTGGTCGGGGGGACCGCGTCCAGCGCCACCGCCGCCGCGAACGCCTTGGTCAGCGGCCCTTGAGGAAGGCACGCGTGTGGCTTCACGTCGGGCTTGAGCGTTTCCACCTCGTGGAGCGCGCGGGCGCGGCGCGAGTCAGGGCTGTAGTAGTCGTAGAGGGCGAAGCCGCCGAGGGCAGCGACGCCGACACCGATGAGGATCGCGCGGACGTTCATGTAAGCGAGCCTACGCCCGTGTGGCAGGCTGGCGTCAAGACGCATATCGCCAACCCGCGGCGCGGGGGCCATCGGGACCTGCGGGCCGGGATCAGCTCCGGCGGGCTTCGTCGGCGAACGCGCGCAGGAGTCGCGCGGAGGCCGTCTCGCGCACGTCCGCGCGCAAGGAGTCGGGGTCGAGCCCCTCGGCGCGCAGCGCGCCGGCGCGGGAATCGATCAGGTCGCGGAGGGTCTCCGGCCGCAGCTCGGGGTGGAACTGGACCGACGCCACCGCGTCGGACAGCCGCAGCGCCTGCGTGGCGCACCGTTCGTTCGAGGCGAGCAGGGTGGCGCCGGGGGGAACCGGGTCGACGGAGTCGACGTGGGTCGCCTGGACGTCGGCGAGCCCCTCCTCCGGGACCCAGCCGCGGAACAGCGGATCCGTCCGGCCCGCGGCGGTCAGCTGCACGCGCACGGTGCCCATCTCCCGTCCTTTGGGATTGCGGACCACCTGCGAGCCCGCCGCGCGGCCGAGCAACTGATGACCGAAGCAGACGCCCAGGACCGGCGTGCCCCGCTCGCCGATGCGGAGCAGCTCCTCGGCGACCTCGTCCATCCACGGCTCGGGAAGCGTCAGGGACAGAGGCGATCCCGAGACGAGCACTCCCTGCGTCCCGGCCGGCAGCTCGAGCCTCTCGCCCAGGTGCGCGCGCAGCACCGGCAGCTCGGCTCCGAGGGCCTGGTTGAACCAGTCGGGGTAGTCCCCGTGCTGGCGCACGATCTCCGGCGCCGCCGTGCCGGTCTGGACGATGACCAGTCGAGGAATGGACATGGAAGCCCTCCGCTGAGGAAACATAACGGTTCCGGGCCGCCTGCGCGAGTCCTCGTCCCGCGGCCGGTTCGCCGAGCGCTTGACGGCCGTTCCCCCCGGCTCCACCGTGGTGTGGCGGCTCCCCGAGCAAAGGCGGCCCCCATGGAGAAGACGCGAGCCACCCAGATCGAAGCCCTGCGCGAGGAGTTCCAGAAGCACGGCGTGCGCAAGGTAAAGCTGGGCGGCTTCGACGTCGACGGCGTCCTGCGCGGCAAGTACCTGTCACTGGACAAGTTCTGGGGCGCGGCCGACGGCGGGCTGGGCTTCTGCGACGTGATCTTCGGCTGGGACCTCATGGACCAGCTCTACGACAACGCGACCGTGACGGGATGGCACACCGGCTACCCGGACGTGCGCGCCACCGTCGACCTCTCCACCTTTCGCATGATCCCGTGGGAACCGGGGACGGCCGCCTTCCTGCTCGACTTCGAAGCCGAGCCCGGGAAGCCGCTCGCGGTCTCTCCGCGCCAGCTCCTCAAGCGGATCGAGGAGAAGGCGCGCTCGATGGGGTTCGCGGTGAAGGTGGCCTCCGAATACGAATTCTTCCTCTTCCGCGAGACGCCGGAATCGGTGCGGGCCAAGGGGTACGCGAACCTGACGCCGCTCTCTCCCGGGATGTTCGGATACTCGTGGCTGCGGGCCAGCGAGAACGCCGGGCTGGTGCACGACCTCCAGGACCAGCTCGCCGCCTTCGACCTCGAGTTGGAAGCTTTCCACACCGAGACCGGGCCCGGCGTCTACGAGGCCGCCATCCGCTACGACCAGATGCTCCGCGGAGCGGACAAGGCGGCACTCTTCAAGACCGCGGTGAAGGAGATCTGCGCGCGTCACGCGGTCATGCCGACCTTCATGGCGAAGTGGAACAAGGAGCTGCCCGGCTGCAGCGGGCACCTGCACCAGTCGCTCTGGACGCTAGACGGGCATCCGCTGTTCCTCGATCCGCGCGCGCACAAGGGGATGGGGAAGCTGCTGCAGCACTACGTGGCCGGGCAGGTGGCGCTGCTGCCGGCGATGACCGCGCTCATCGCGCCGACCGTGAACTCGTACAAGCGGATGGTGCGCGGCGCCTGGTCGCCGACGATGGCGACCTGGGGGGTGGAGAACCGCACCACCGCCTTGCGCGTCATCCCGGGGTCGCCCGCCTCGACGCGCGTCGAGTACCGATTCGCCGCCGCCGACATGAATCCCTACGTGGCCATCGCCGCCTCGGTCGCCGCCGGCCTGCACGGCGTGCAGCACGAGATGCCGCTTCCACCCGAGACGGTGGGGAACGGCTACGACGCGAAGGCGGAGCCGCTCCCGCCGACGCTGCGCGCCGCCACCGAGGCGCTCTCGCGCAGCAAGGAGGTCCGCGAGCTCCTGGGCGAGGCCTTCGTCGACCACTACGTGCGCACCCGCGACTGGGAATGCCGCCAGTTCGAGGCCGCGGTGACGAAGTGGGAGCTGGAGCGGTACTTCGAGATCATCTGAGGAGAGTCCGATGCCTTCGGTCATGTCCTTTCCCACGCGGATCGTCCACGGGCGCGGCGCCATTCGCGAGCTGCCCGCCGAGCTGAAGCGGGCGGGTGCGGGCAAGCTGCTGCTCGTCACCGACAAGGGGATCCTGCAGGCCGGGCTCCTGCGGTTCGTGACGCCGCTGCTCGAGCAGGCCGGAGTGCCGTTCGGGGTCTTCAGCGAGTTCGATCCCAACCCCACCGACAAGGACGCGCTGAAGGGCATCGAGGCGTACCGCGCCTCGGGCGCGGACGCGATCGTGTCGGTGGGCGGCGGCGCCTCGCTCGACATGGGCAAGGCGATCCGCCTGCTCGTGCACCACGACCCGCCGCTGGACCGCTACGACGACGCGCAGGGCGGCGACCGGTACATCACCGGGAGGCAGCCCCCGTTCCTCGCGGTGCCCACCACCGCGGGCACCGGCAGCGAGGTGGGGCGCTCCACCGTGCTGGTGATCGACGGGACCAAGGTGGTGATCTTCAGCCCGCACTTGCTCGCGAACGCCGCCATCCTCGACCCCGAGCTGACGGTGGGCCTGCCGCCGTTCATCACCGCCGCGACGGGCATGGACGCGCTCACCCACAACCTGGAGGCATACGTGGCGAAGGGCGATCACCCGCTCGCCGACGCCATCGCGCTCGACGGGTTGCGCCGCATCGCGCAGCACCTCGGGCGCGCGGTGAAGAACGGCAAGGACGTCGAGGCGCGCGAGCAGATGCTGCTCGGCAGCGCGATGGGGGCCATCGCCTTCCAGAAGGGCCTGGGCGCCTGCCACTCGGTCGCGCACGCGCTCACGCCGGTCGCGGGCACCCATCACGGGTTGGCGAACTCGCTCATGCTCCCGACCGTGATCCAGTTCAACCGCTCCGCGGCCGAGGAGCGGCTGGCGACCGCGGCCGTCGCCCTGGGCGCCGATCCGCGGATGAGCGTGCAGGAACGCGCGCACGCCTGCGCGCAGCTGGTCGACGATCTGCGCGGGGCGTGCGGGCTTCCGCGCAAGCTGTCGCAGGCGGGCGTGAAGCGCGAGATGATCCCGCGGCTGGTCGAGAAGGCCTTCGCGGACGCCTGCCACCAGTCGAATCCCCGACCCTGCACCCAGGTCGACTTCGAGCGCCTCATCCAGGAGGCGTTCTAGCGTGGGAGGCTGTCCCACCTCGCCGCACACGATCAGGATAGAATGGGCTGGTGGACCCTTCCGCTGCGTCGCGCCGCGAGTTGGAGCAGCTCGCCAGACGGGAGCCGATCGATCTGGCTCGCGCGGCGCTGGCCATCGCCCGCGAGGAATACCCCCAGCTCGACGAGGCGCAGTACCTGCGGGCGCTGGACGAGTTCGCTCTTCAGGTCATGCGCGGCCTCCCGGCCGGCGCACTCCCGGAGCGCCGGGTGGGCCGGCTCAACGCGGTGCTCTTCCACGAGCTCGGCTTCGCCGGCAACCAGGCCGACTACTACGACCCGCGCAACAGCTTCTTCAACGAGGTGATCGAGCGGCGCACCGGGATCCCCATCACGCTCTCGCTCGTGTACATGGAAGTGGGACGGCGCTGCGGCTTGCGGGTGGACGGCGTCTCCTTCCCGGGCCACTTCCTCTGCAAGGTGACGCTCGACGACGGCGAGCTGATCGTCGACGCGTTCAACCGCGGCCAGCTGCTGGGGCTCGCGGAGCTCAAGCGCCGCCTCGCGTCCGCCGCCGGCGACGCCGCGCGCTTCGACACGCGCCTCCTGCGCGCGGCGCGGCCCAAGGAGATGCTGGCGCGCGTGCTGCAGAACCTGCGCTCCATCTACCTCGAGCGCGGCGACCTGCCCCGTGCGCTGTCCGCCGTCGACCGCCAGCTCCTGCTGCAGCCCGACGACGTGCGCGTGCTGCGCGACCGCGCGCGGCTGTGCGAGCAGCTGGGCGGCCCCGAAGCCGCCGCCGCCGATCTGGAGAGGGTGCTGCGCCTCGAACCGGCCGCGTCCGACGCAGCGGCGCTCCGCGCCCGGGTCGACCGTCTGCGCGGCGGCGGCAAGCTGATGAACTAGCCGCCGCCGTATTCGGCGGCGCTACGATTTTCGATCGCGGACATCGCCGGATGTATTCGGGGCCTCGTAGAGCCGCAGGCGCTCGACCGGCTCGCCGCCGACGAGGTGCTTCTCGACGATCTCGTCGACGTCCTGCAGGGTGACCCGGCCGTACCAGACGCCCTCGGGGTAGACGACCACCGAGCAGCCCCGCTCGCAGTTGTCCAGGCAGCCTGCCTTGTTGGCGCGGATGTCCGCGCTCAGCCCGCGCGCCTTCAAGGCCGCCTTGAAGGCCTGGTGCAACGCCTCGCTCCCCTTCTGCGCGCACGAGCCGCGCGGGTGGCCGGGGCCGCGGTCGTTGAGGCAGACGAAGAGGTGCTTGCGGAAGGGCGGCGGCATGTCAGTCCTGCTCCAGCGCGGCGCGGAAGGCAGCGGCCGGGTCGGGCGCGGCGCCGATCGCCTCGTCGAGCAAGGCATCGGCGCGGCGGCGCACCGCGGCGGCGGGATCCAGCGCCAGCACCAGCACGCGCCGGGGGACGGCGGCGAAGAGCTCCTCGCCGCCGCGTGCCAGCGCGACGGCGGCGGCGCGAGCGGCGGCGGCGCGCTGCACCTCCTCGGACGTCTCGCAGACGACGCAGGCGGCCATGTGCGTCGCCCGGGCGGCGCCGCACAGCCGCTCGAGCTGCTCGCCGGGCAGGAGCGCCGCATGGAGCAGCACCGCGTCGGCCCCTGCCGCGCGCGACTCGTAGACCTGGAACTCTTCCAGCAGGAGGTCGCAGCGCAGCACCGGGACCGAGACCGCCTGGGCCGCCTGCGCGAGCGCCGGAAGCTCGGCCTGCGGATCGCCGACGGAAATGGCGAGCGCGGCGACCTCCGCCTCGTCGAGGGCGCGCGCCGCCTCCGTCAGCCCCGGGCGCGACGCGGCGAGAAGAGGGACGTGCTCCACCGCCTGCCGCTGCCGGTCGATGGCGTGGGCGAAGCTCCGGATACTGGGCGTGATCGACCGCGTATCCGGCCGAGCCGCCGCGAGGTTCTGCTCCCTCCTCCTCCGCACCGCCGCCTCATCCACCCGCACGCCGACAGCATTCATCGCACCGGGCTCAATCGCAATGCGAAAGCGGCAAACGGATTGCACCACTGAGCACACGGAGAACAGGGAGAAGGCGTGCGAATCCACGTCTCCGTGAGCTCCGTGCCCCCCGTGGTGCGATTGTGTTGAACCTACAAGAGGCGGAGGAGGCGGGTGCGGATGCCGTCGCGGGTGCGGCCGTCAGGGGCGCAGTTGAGCGCGCGCTCGAGCGCTTCGACGGCTTTGCGGCGGAATCCCTTCTCCAGGTACAGCTCGGCCAGGCTGCAGAGCGCGGCGAAGTGGGTCGGCCGCAGCTCGACAGCCTTCTCGTACGCGCTCATCGCGCGGAAGGCTTCGCCCGTCTCGCGCAGCGCCCGCCCCAGCGCGAAGTGGTTGCGCGCCGAGAACGGGTCGTCCTTCGCCGCCTGCTCCAGCGCGCCGCGCGCCTTCGCGGGGCGGCCGTGGGAGAGGTGCTCCACGCCCTCCTTGTAGCTGGCGTCGGCAGCCTCTTTCTGCTCGGCCGACATGCCTCGCGGGCTCTCCAGCCGCTGGTGCACGCGGCGCAGCACGTCGGCGAGGTGGAACGGCTTCTCCACGTAGTCGTCGGCGCCGAAGGCCTCCCGGGCATCCTGCGCGAAGCGCCAGCCGCGGTAGACGGCGCTCATCATCAGCACCGGCACGTTGCGCAGCCGCGCATCGCCCTTGATTCGGCTGCACAGCTCGAACCCGTGCACGTGCGGGAGCATGGCGTCGAGCACCACCAGGTCGGGCGGGGGGCCCTTCAGCTTCTGCTCCGCCTCGAGCCCGTCCCGCGCGGTCTCCACCGCGTAGCCCTCGGCGCGCAGCGACTTCTCCAAGAGGCGCAGGATCTCCGGCTCGTCGTCCACCACCAGCACGCGAGCAGGGCCGACGCGCACGGTTTCCTGGTGGACGACCTCCTCGTCGGCGGAGGCGTCCGCGCCTTCGACCTCGAACGCCAGCGCGTCGATCTCCATGGTGGGGATGTCCACCTCGTCGGTGCGCACGCCGATCTCTCCCGGCCGGATGGCGGCGATGCCGGGGGGCGCCTCGCGCGAGAGGCCCTCGCCGTGCCAGGACTCCTCGCCGCGATCGCGCGCCTCGTACGCGGCCGCGATCGCCTTCTCCAGGGTGGCGGGGAGGGCCGCGTACGGCGACACCAGCATCCCGGTGATGAATTGCAGCTCGGCGAGCGTCTCCTGCGTGTACGAGGTGCAGTCGACGGCCACGTGCAGGCGCGCGCCCTCGGTGGAGAGGGGAAGGAGCAGGTCGGCTTCGGCGACGGGCCGCGGGATCAGCTCGAGCGCGGCGAGCGGGATGGCGGTGCGCGAGAGGTCGGCCGCCGGCATGCCCGACTGCTCCGCCACGATGGACAGCAGCTCGGGCTCGTTGACGGCGCCGCTCTCCAGCACGCGCTCGAGGAAGGCCGCCGCGGATCCGGGCGTGGCGGCCAGCGCGCTCCGCATCCACCGGTCCTCGACGTATCCCTTCGAGACCAGCAGCCGGCCGATCTGCTCCGCTCCCGACAACGTTTCCCCCGGGCGAGAATCCGCGCAGCGAACACGCTAGCACGAGGAACGCGGATCCTCCGTGAGGAAGGTCACGCGGCGAAGAGAAAGTCGCGTCCTTCCTGGAACCCGCGCGTCGCCAGCTCTGCGCGGATGTCCTCCCGCGCCCCCGCCCTGCCCACTGCGCAGAGGATCAGCGCTCCGTCCGGCGCGCGCAGCTCCGCGGGCGCGACGACGCGCAGTCCGCGCGCCACGCGCTTGCGCGGGTCCACGTCCCAGAAGCGGCGGGGACGCAGCCCGTGCGCCTCCAGCGCCCGCGCCAGCCGCTTGCCCGTCGGTCCCGCGCCCCACATGTCGAACGAGCGTTCCCGGAGCGGGCCCGTTGCGAGGTGGTGGGCGCGCAGCTCGGTCATCTGCTCCGGCCTGTACGCCCCGCCGTTGCGAGTCAGCCGGCCTGGTGAGTCGCGCCACCAGAGCAGGACCTGGGGAACTTTCGCCAGCCGCCACCCGCCCGCCGCCAGCCGGAGCAGCAGGTCCCAGTCCTCCGCCCACCCGGCGTCGCGCCAGCCCCCCACCGCCTCGAGCGCCTCGCGGCGGAAGGTGGTGCTGGGGTGCACCAGCGGCGCCTCGACGAATCGCGCCGCGTCGCACTGCTCTGGAGTGACCACGGAGTCCAGCCACGCCTCGAGCCGGGCGAGGCCAGGCGTGAGCGGCCGCGGGAAGCACCGGACGAGGCTGCCGACCGCGCCGAGCGAGACGTCGCCGGCGAGCATCTCCGCTTGCAGGCGGAGCCGGTCCGGATCCACCAGGTCGTCCGCGTCCATGCGCGCGATCAAGTCGCCGCGGCAGCGGGCGAGCCCCAGCTGCAGCGCCGCGACCAGACCGCGGCCCTCGCCCGGGAAGACCCGCACGCGCGCGTCCGACTGCGCGAAGTGCGCCAGCGCCTCGCCCGTCCCGTCGGTCGACGCGTCGTCGATGCAGATCACCTCGAACGGGGGCGCCCCGCGCTGCCGCAGGATCCCCTCCAGCGCGGCGCCGGCGGTCGCCGCTGCGTTCCGCGCCGGCAAGAGCACGCTGATCACGGCCGGAGGATATCGCTGTACCGCAATCGACGCCGCGCCGCGGACGGGTTTACGGGCGGACGCGGTCCGCGCGAATCTCTCCGTGCAATGCCCGCCTTGCACGAGCTGCCGCCTCGGGACCATCAGGGGACCTTGCGGGCGGTCGTCGAGGCGCCCAAGGGCGCGCGCGTGAAGACCAAGTGGGATCCGAAGCTGGACACCACCTTCTTCACCGACAAGGACGCGCGCTCGCTGGGGTTCGCGGGACCGGGCGCGGCGCGGCGGCTGGTCCACGACGCCGTGGACGCGTACGAGAGGAAGCGGTGACGCGGCCGGCAAAGGTGTCGGGGCTGCGCGCGGAGACGCCCCTGCGCGCCGCCGCCGAGCAGCTGCTGCACGCGCGGCTGGCCGACGTGCGCGCGGCGGAAGCGCGTGCCGCGCGGCGGCTGGATGCGAAGACCGTCCACGATCTGCGGGTCGCCTGCCGCAGGCTCCGCGCAGCCGTGAAGATGTTCGGCAAGAAGCGGCTGCGGGCGCTGGACGGCCGCATCGAGCGCCTGCAGGACGCGCTGGGGGAGGTGCGCGATCTGCAACTGCAGCTGCGCTGGCTTGCGCGCCACCGCGCCGACGTCCGAGAGGTCGGGAGGCGCCTGCGCGACGCCGAGGCCCGCCTGCGCCTCGTGCTCGCGCTCTGGACGCGCCGGTCGGAGCCGCTGCTCCTGCGCGCTTTGACTGGCGTGCACGCCGGGGGCCGCCTGGGAGGCTCGCGGACCCGCAAGCGGCTGCGGAAGCGGATCGACAGGCTGGAAGAGGCTCTCGCCGGCGCGGAGCGGCTCGAGCCGCGCGAGGCGCACCTGCTCCGCATCGCGGCGAAGAAGCTGCGCTACGACGCCGAGCTCTTGCGGAATGCCTTCGACCTCGCGGGCGCGATCGCAGTGTTGTCCGAGGTGCAGAGCGCGCTGGGAGAGCTGCACGATGCCGACGTGGGTCTCGAGAGGGTGCGGGCGAAGCCACGGCTCGCGCGTGCCGCGCGCGCGGAGCGCTCGCGGATCACCGCTCTCGCGCGGCGCAGCGTGCGTCGCGCGAAGCTGCTCTGCTCGAGGCTCCGGAAGGAACGGCTGTGAACGGTCACCTGGCCGCGGCGAGCGGCGCCGGCGGCACGGGCGGAGCCCGGGAGAGGAGCCTGCGCAACCCTCCCGCGGTGGCGAGGAATTCCACGCGGCAGCCGGTTCACCGGTTCCGCCGTTCTACCTTGGCGCGTCACAGGACTTGAGGACGCGGTCGCGGACGAAGAGCGCCAGGTTGTTTCGCCGCGGGCGGATGCGAATCTCCTTTTCGATGCAGCCGCGCCCGAACACGCTCTCGACCAACTCGCGAAGCTGCGCGGCGCGCAGGAACTGGACGCGGTCGCCGGTCAGGAAGCGATCGCTGAGCCACGCCAATGCGTGCGGTATGCCTGGAATCCGCTCCCATTCCTTGAGCACGAACCGCCCACCCGGCCGCAGCACGCGCCGGATGCCTTGCAGCAACGGCGCGCGCTCTTCCGGCGTCACGTGGTGCAGCACGTCCGCCAGCACCACCACGTCGTACGCCGCCGGCGCCGATTCGGCGATCTGCTGGACAGACGCCTGCCGGAAGGCCGTCCGTGCCGGATGGCCCCGATACAAACGGCCGATCCGCGGCGTAATGTCGATGCCGGTGATCGCGCTCTGCGGAAAGCATCTCGCGATCTCCTCCGTCAGCGAGCCCTCGCCGCAGCCCACCTCCAGGACGGCGTCCGCCGGGCCGCCGATGCGGATCTCCTCCGCGAGCTGGGCGAGATCGACGAAGTAGCCACGGTACAGGCGCCCGATCGGCACCTCCAACGGTCCAAGCACGGCGCGGATGCGCGGTCCGAGCGGCAATCCCGACCTCCCGGGTCGCGGCGGCGTCAGCCACCTCGGCAGGTTGCCGAGGCCGGCTGACGCAGACGAGCTCGATTGTACAGGCTCTCGACGCGCATGCCGCTTTACGGCTGTGGCCGGCGCTGGCGGCCGAGGCGAAACGACGCCCGATCGCAGATCGACAGCCGTGTCCGATCGTCGCGAATTGTAGTCGCGCGTCGCACCGGCTCGCCTGAAGACGACGAAATCGGCATCCTTGCACGGCGTGTGTCGCGCTGTTAGCGTCGCCCGACCCATCCGATGCGCGCGATGTTCCCGCACACAGACGCAAGGCGCGCCCCGCTTCGAACCGAGATCGTGCTTTTCCGAGTCGCGATCGGGGCGCTCGTCCTACTGCGGCTCTGGCTCGGTTCCCGGCTTCACGTCACGCCGAAGGTCGCGCCCCACGACGATCTGTTGTTCCTGGATCAAGCCAAAGCGCTGCTCGACGGCCAGTGGCTCGGCAAGCTCGACGCGCTCACGTTGATCAAGGGTCCCTTCTATCCCCTCTTCATCGCGGCCACCCAGGTGGCCGGCATTCGGCTCATCGCAGCCGAGCAATGGTTTTACGTCGCCTCGTGCGGTCTCTTCGCGGTGGCGCTGACCCCTTGGGTACCGAGCCGGTGGGGACGCGCTCTTGCATTCGCCGTGCTGGCCTTCAACCCGATGAGCTTCGCCACCGATCCCGCCACACGGGTGATCCGGGAAGGCATCTATCCCGCGCTCACGCTCGCCGTCCTTGCGTGCTCGATCGGGCTCGTTGCTCGGATTCATCGATCCCTCGCCGTGCGGACGGCGTGGGCGCTCGGGTTGGGCTTTGCGCTTTCCGCGTTCTGGCTCACCCGCGAGGAGGGCATCTGGATCGTTCCATCTCTCCTTGCCCTCGCTTCGATTGCAGTCCTGCAGCTGCGCGGATGGCCGGCAGCCCGGGCGAAGACCCTGCTTCACGCCGCGGTCATTCCGGCGTTCCTGCTGGTGGCGTCGATCGACGGCGTGATCGTGACCAACTGCCGGAGTACTCCGTCTGCGCGACGACCGAGTTCAGCACGGATTGGTTCTCCAGTGCGACGCGGGCCCTTTACCGGGTGAAGCCGCGGCAGGAAAAGCCGTACTACCTGCTTCCGCGCGAGGCGCGAGAACGCGCCTACGCGGTCAGCCCCGCCTTCCGCGAACTCCGGCCGTACATCGAGGGCCCGCTCGGCGAAGAGTGGATCCGGTACGGGCCCTGCGATGCCCTTCGAATTTGCGACGACCTTGCGGGTAGCTGGGTCGTGTGGTCTGTCCGGGACGCCGTTCGAGATGGCGGGGTACTACCGTGCCGGCGCGGACGCAGTCGCGAGCTATTACAGACGGCTTGCCTCGGAGTTGGAGGAGGCGTGCTCCACCGGGCGGCTGGAGTGCACCGCCGCGGGGCGCTCCATCCTGCCGCCTTGGCGTGCGGACTACACCGCCCGGTTCATTCCGACCTTGTTTCGAGCCGGGTGGTTCGTCGCCTCGTTCACAGGGTTCACGCCAGGCAGCGACTCGTCTCGTGCACCGCCGAGAACGCTCGCAGTGTACGCCTCCGTTCGGGAATTCGACGAGTCCTGGGAAACGCCGCCCGTCCGCAGCATCCTGTCCGCGCTCGGCACCGCATACTCGGCAGTTCCACTCGCGCTCCTGCTTGCGATCGGGATCTACCTGCTCAGGTGTCGGATCGCTCTGAAAATCCGGAGGGACGTGCCGGTGCTCGTCGCGACGGGATCGATCGCGCTCGCGATACTGGCGCGACTCGTCCTCCTCACGCTCATCGACGTCACCTCGAGCCCCGGGATCAGCGTCCTGTATGCTGCTCCACTCTATCCGCTGGTGCTCGCATTCATCGTCCTCGCTCTCGGGCAGGCATGGTGGGCCCGGCAGAGCGCGCACGCCGACCTGCAAGGAGCAAGGGACGACCATGCAAGACCGCCACTGCTCTTGGCAGGTCCGAAGGGCCCGCCCTGACCGACGGCCTCACACCCAGCGGCCGGTGCGCGAGGCCTTCAGGATGGAGAGGAAGAAGCTGGAGAAGACGATCTCCAGCCCCACCGCGCAGAGGGTGCCGCCGAGGATCGCGAGGTGCGTCGCCTTCGCATCCAAGGCGCCGCCATGGGTTGCGATCCAGCCGGCGAGGATCCGCGCATCGACCGTCAGGCCGGCGAGGAAGATCATCGCACCGGCGACGATGCCGGTCTCCAGCCGCAGCCCTTCGAGCAGCCGTTCTGCGCCGGCGCTCTTGCCGACGCCGTCGAGGACGAACACGGCCTTGGCAAAAAGGCCGAGGATCGAGAGCTGTACCCCGACGATGGCGAGCGAGCTGCCCAGGAGCGCGAAATGCGTGTTGAGCTGGTGGCCGAACACGGTCACCCTCGCGAAGGCCACGGCGGTGGCGAGGACGAGCCCGGCGGCCGAGATGATCGAGCCCGGCACGAGAAACAGCCACAGGGGGCTGAACAGCAGCATGAAGCGAAGATGGCGCCACCCGTCGCGCCAGGTGCGCAGGTGGGGCCTGCGTCCCCGGCCATCCGGGCGCAGACTGGTGGGGACCTCCCGCACGCTCAGCTTCTCCTGCGCGGCGCGGATGATCATCTCGCTGGCGAACTCCATCCCGGACGACCGCAGCGAGAGCCCGCGGATCGCGTCGCGGGAGAAGCCGCGCATCCCGCAATGCGCGTCGCTGATCCCCGCCCCGAAGAAGAGATTCAGGATCCAGGTCAACACCGGGTTGCCGAGGAACCGGTGGAGCAACGGCATCGCGCCTGGGTGGATGGTGCCGCGGAACCGGGAGCCCATGACCAGATGCGCCCCGGCGCGGAGCTGCGCGAGGAAGGCCGGGATGTCGCCGAAGTCGTAGCTGTCGTCCGCGTCCGCGATGACGACGTAGCGTCCCCTGGCGGCGTCGATCCCGGCGCGCAGGGCAGAGCCGTACCCGCGCGAGGGGACATGGATGACGCGGGCGCCCGACTCGCCGGCGAGCCGCTGGGAACCGTCGGTCGAGCCGTTGTCGGCCACCAGGATCTCCGCCGCGATGTCGTTCGCGCGGCAAGTCTCGCGCGCCTTGGCCACGCAGGCCCCGACGGTCCTCGCCTCGTCGAGGCAGGGCATCAGGACCGTCAGCTCGACTGGAGCGGCTTCGATCGCGGCGGCTTGCATCGACGCCGCAACTCTATCGGCCGGTTTGCGCCGATCAATTTCGCCGCCGGCTGACGGAAATGAATTCGTTGTAGTGAAAAATGCGACCGACGGCTCGCGGGAAAGGAAACGAGTACTCCCGCACCGGAAGGAATCCCGCCTGCGCAACCGCTGCGCGGATCTTCGCCAGATCGAAGAACTCCACGTGCGTAGGGTCGCTGCGAAACCCGGCCTCCTGCGGCGTCATCACGAGGATGCGACCCTCGGGCTTGAGCAGCGGCACGTGCTCCCGCAAGAGCTGCACGAACTCGGCAAAGGTCATGTGCTCGGCGACGTGGGAGAGGAGCATGGAGTCGAAGCGCCCGGCCGCGTGGTGGTGCGAGCGGCGGAACTCCTCCGGCGTAAAGGCGATGAATCCCGCTCGGCGGCAGGCTTCCACCGAGTGCGGGTTGTGATCGACTCCGACGCCCGCCCCTCGCAAGTGGGACAGGTTGCGCCCCACGCCGCAACCGACCTCCAGCGTGAATCCGGGCCGCAGGCGCCGCAGGTTCCAGCGATAGGGCGCCTGGACGTCGAGGAGCCGCTTCCAGCGGGCGCCTTGCTCGCGCAAGAGCCTCCGCGTGTATTCCGCGTCCCTGGTCATGCCGCTGCGCGGGCGCGGCCGCGTTCGCCGAGCAGGCGCAGGCGCGCTGCCACCCGCTCGGCGATGCGCGAGTCGCGCAGGTAGCGCCTCCAGCCGGACGGACCGAGGGCGAGAAAGGCTGCGCTCAGCCTTGCCCAGGGGGCGGCGCGGCGGTGCAGCCCGCCCGCCAGCGCCAGGTTCAGCTCCACGGAGAACTCGGCGACCGACGCGAGGTGCCGGTCGCCTCCCGCCGCGGCGGGCAGGTGCCGGCGCAGGACGGTCTCCAGTTGCAGACGCAGGTCCTCGCCGCCGGCCGATCGCTGCGCGGTCTGCGAGGCGGCGTGGATGCGGAACGCGGCCAGTGGTTCCGGGTGGTGAAGGACGGTGCCTCCGCGCGAGAGCTTCAGCCAGAGATCCCAGTCGGCAGCGTACCAGAGCGACTCGTCCATGCCGCCGGCTTGCAGCGCCAGGTCGCGCCGGAAGAGCGGCGCCGGCACGGCCAGGAAATTCTGCACGATGAGCCGCTCCAGCACGAGCGCCGGGTCGACCCTGCCCGGCGGCAGGGGACAGCGCCAGCGGCCGAGGCGCGCGCCGCGCGCATCGACGAACCACGACGGGTGCACGACGAGCGCGGCATCAGGAGCGGCGTCCAGCGCCGCGCGCAGCGCCCGCAGCCGCCCGTCCATCCAGAGGTCGTCCTGGTGGAGCAGGCAGGCGTACTCCCCGCGGGCGACCGCGAGCCCGTGGTTGGTGCTCGCCACCCAATTTCCGCTTCGCGGGCGTCGCACGATGCGCAGCGGCAGCCGGGAAGAGTACGTCTCCAGGGTGGCGACGGTCCCATCCTCGGACCCGTCGTCGACCGCGATCACCTCGAATTCGCCACCCGCCTGCTGGGCGCGGATGCTCTCGAGCGCCGCCACCAGGAACGCGCCACCGTTGTACGTGGGCATGAGGACCGAGAGCCACGGCGTGCTCATCTTCGCCGCCTCGTTCCGGGGCTTGCAGCCGGGCCATGATACCTTACCGCTCCGATGGCCCGCAGGCTGCCGAGCGCGCATCGATGAGGAAAGTGAGGTTCCTGGGCAGCCTCCTGGCCGAGAACGGCCTCCTCTGGACGTTCGGGTGGGCGCTCTCGCAGCTCCTCAAGGGCGTGCTCGGGCGGGTGGAGCGGGGCCTGGAGGCGCTGGAGCGCCGGCGCGGGCTCCCGGGGCTCAGCGGCGCGGCGACCAACCGGAGAATCTGGGATGCCTACGACTGGCGCCGCCGCGGCGAGGAGTGGACCCCGTCTGCCGAATGGAAGGAGTCGCTGACCGCGCTCATCCAGGAGCGCGCGCCCAAGCAAGAGGCCATCCTCGAAATCGGGCCTGGCGCAGGACGGTGGACCGAGGCGCTCCAGAAGCTGGCCGGCTCGCTGACCGTCGTCGACGTCTCGCGGACGAGCATCGAAGCGTGCCGCGCGCGATTCGCAGGTTGCGAGAACGTCCGCTACCTGGTGAACGATGGACGGACGCTGCCGGGCATCGCCGATGAGTCGATCGACTTCATCTGGTCGTTCGACACTTTCGTCCACGTCTCGCCGGAGGATACTGCCGCCTACGCCGGCGAGTTCCGGCGCGTCCTGCGCCGAGGCGGGCGCGGCATCGTCCACCATCCCGCGGCGGGAGGCCTGCGCGGCGGGTTCCGTAGCCGCATGACCAGCGAGGCGTTCGCGTCCCTCCTGCGCTCCAGCGGGCTCGTTCCGCTCGAGCAGTTCGATGCGTGGGGACCGCAAGGCGCGTTCGACGTCAAGCACTTCGAGGACGCGATCACCGTCTTCGTCAAGGAGTGAGCCAGAGGCCTCGCGCCGCGCGCCCCCGGTGGCGGCGGTCGTGCTCACTCGACGGCCCACACCGAGGCCACCTCGTTCGCCGCGATCCTCCGCGAGCCCGGGAAGGCCCGCCGCATCCATTGCGCGTCGGACTCGTCTCCGGCGCTGAGCAGGATCCAGCGCGAACCGTCCAGGAACGGGTCGTTCTGCACCAGGTCCTGCGAGTAGTAGCCGCGGTCCCGGTGCACGAAGACGACCCGCCGCTCCTGCGACGTCGCGGCGCGCGGAAGCTGCGCCAGGTGATCCTCGATGAAACCGCGCACCTGCGCGAAGCGGAGACCGGTCCCGAGGGCGAGGCTCAGCGCGGCGCACACGAGCATCGCCCGCGGCAGGAAGGTCTTCTGGACGTCGGGGCTGGTGAGGAAGGCGGCTGCGAGCAGCGGCACGACACCCCAGGCGGAGTGGAAGTAGCGGAACCCCCAGCCGTGGCCTTGGTTGAAGGGCACGAACATGTAGCCAGCCAGCGTGCAGACACCCGAGAGGGCGAGGAGGAACAGCCTGCGGTCGCCCGTCCGGCGCAGGGATCGCAGTGCGCCCCAGGAGGCCACCAGCAAGAGGCCCGGCACCGCCCAGAGGATCAGCTCGATCAGGCCGGCCGCCCGCGCAAGGACGAGGTCGAGGCCCGGCGCGTTGAAGGCGATTCGTGCCAGGCCGGCTGCAAGCTCCACGGGGCCCGGACCCTGCGCGGTGGTGCCGGCGAGCCGCGATCGTACCCAGAGCCACCCGAGGCCGAGCACGGCCGACAGCGGGACGTATCCGAGGAGCAGCGCGGCGAGGCGCCGCGCGCCGCCCTGGCGCAGTCCGATCCACGCCATCCAGGGGAGCGCGAACAGGAGGTGCGGCACCGGATTATGCAACGCCAACGCGAAAGAGCCGACCGCGCCCGCCGCGAACAGCCGCCGTGGCTCCGGCTCGAGGATCAGGGACACGAAGAGCAGATTGAACAAGAGATGGGCGCTCATCGAATAGAACGAGATTGCGTTCGCGGCGAACGCGGGAGAGGCGGCCGTCAAGAGCACGGCCCAGCCGGCTGCCGACGGCGAAGGCAAGAGCCTCCGGGCGAGGCGCCAGACGATCCAGAGGGTCGCTCCGCCGAGCAACGGATTGAGGAGCCAGGGGACGCCGAGCGCGGCGAACGGAGCGAGGAGCAGGGCGAAGCCGGGCCAGTAGGAGGAGATGACGCGTCCGTCGAGCGAGGCTTCGAGGAAGTCGCCGCTGCGGATGGGGACGAGCCGCGGAAGGACCTCGGGAGGCACCTCTCCCCAGAGCGACCCTCGGGCGAACGCACGCGCCTGGAAGAGCGGTGCGTACTCGTCCATCGAGAGCGGATGGCGGTGGTAGACGACCACGGCCGCCACCGCCAAGGTGGCCGTTGCCGCGGCGATGAACGTCCAGGGCCGCGCGGCGAGCCTTTCGAGCGCCCCGTCCAAGGCAGCGGGCCAGGCCAGCCGCGCGATCAGGACGGCGGCGAGCGCGACGCCGAGGCCGAGCACGGCCGCGGCCGGCTCGTCGCGCAGGAACAGGTGCCAGAAGATGTGCAGCTTCGCGCCGGGCCGGACGTCCTCGAGCACCACCGCGCGCAGCGCGAAGCAGACGAGCGCGCTCGCCGCGGTCCAGCCGATCAGCGCGCGAAGCGCGCGCCGCTGCAGCCCGGCGACGGGTGCGTCCGCGGAGGCGAAAGTGGGAGCGACGCGCTTTGGATCGCCGTTGCCGAAAACCGGGTTGTGCATCGACCCCATGCTAGCATCGCTTTGCAAATGAACGAGACGAAGGTTGCGATCCTCGGCGCGGGCCCGGCGGGCCTGACCGCCGCATACCTCCTCGGCAAGAAGGGCGTCCCGGCGACGGTCTTCGAGCGCGATCCCCGCTACGTGGGCGGAATCTCGCGCACAGAGCACTACAAAGGATTCCATTTCGATATCGGCGGCCATCGCTTCTTTTCCAAATCGAAACAGGTCGAGGACTTGTGGACGGAGATCCTGCCGCACGACCTCCTCTTGCGGCCGCGCTCCTCGCGCATCTACTACAAGGGCAGGTTCTTCGGCTATCCGCTCAAGGGAGCCGAGGCGCTCATCAAGTTGGGCCCGCTGGAGGCGGCGCGCTGCGCGCTCTCGTACGCGCGCGCCCGCCTCGCACCGCACCGGCCGCCGCGCAGCTTCGAGGATTGGGTGGTCGCCCAGTTCGGCAGGAGGCTCTTCGAGATCTTCTTCAAGACCTACACCGAGAAGGTGTGGGGCATGTCCTGCAAGGAGATCTCCGCCGACTGGGCGGCGCAGAGGATCAAGGGCCTGTCGCTCTCGTCGGCCGCGCTCCGCGCGCTCTTTCCTCGGCGCAAGCCGCGCGGCGAGGTCATCAAGACGCTCATCGAGTCCTTCCGCTACCCGCGCAAGGGTCCCGGGATGATGTGGGAAGCGTGTGCCGAGAAGGTGCGCGCCCAGGGCGGCCGGGTGCTGATGGGCACGGCCGTGGACGAGCTCGCCCACGACCGATCCGCCCGCCGCTGGACGGTGGTGGCTTCGCGCGGAGGCACTCGCGAGCAGCTCGTCGCCGAGCATGTGGTCTCCTCGGTCCCTCTGCGAAGCCTTGCCCGCATGCTCAGGCCGCAGCTTTCGCGGCGCGCCCTCGACTCCGCCGGCGCTCTGCGCTACCGCGACTTCCTCACCGTGATGCTCGTCTTGAAGGACGCGAAGCGGTTCGACGACAACTGGATCTACATCCACGACCCGGGCGTGAAGGTCGGGCGGATCCAGAACTTCAAGTCCTGGTCGCCGGAGATGGTGCCCGACCCCGCCCTCTGCTGCTACGGCCTCGAGTACTTCTGCTTCGAGGGAGACGGGCTCTGGAGCTCGTCCGACGCCGACCTGCTCGCTCTCGCCGCGGGCGAGCTGGAGAAGATCGGGCTCGCGGCGCGCAACGAGGTCCTCGACGGCTGCGTCGTCCGCCAGCCCAAGGCCTACCCGGTCTACGACGCGAGCTACGCCGCGAACGTCGAAGTGATCCGGCGCGAGATGAAGGAGCGTTTCCCGACCCTGCACCTGACCGGGCGCAATGGGATGCACAAGTACAACAACCAGGACCATTCGATGATGACCGCCATGCTGACGGTGGAGAACATCCTCGCCGGGCGGGAGGTGTACGACGTCTGGCGCGTCAACGAGGACGCCGAGTACCACGAAGAGGGCGAGCGCGCGTCGGATGCGTCGGTGAGCGGGCTGCGCCAGGTGCCGCAGCGTGCTTGAGGCCGGGCGGCGCAGGGCCGACCTGGCCGTCGCCGGTGCGCTGGCGTTCGCGTTCGCGGCAGCCTGCGCTTCCGGCATCGACGGCCTCGGCGACAGCGACCCGTACCGCCACCTGCAAACCGCGCGCGACCTGGTTCGAAGCGGGTTCCGGTTGCGCGGCGCTCCGTTCCTCCCCTTCACTCTTCTGGACAGCTCCGGGGTCGATCTGTGGCTCGGGTTCCACTGGCTCATGGTGCCGTTCACGCTCCTTGGCACGCTCTGGGGGGCGCGGCTCGCCGGCGCTGCGATCGCGGCATTCGCCGCGGTGGCGCTGGCGTGGCTGTTGCGGCGGCTCGGCCAGGAGCGTCCCGCCGCCTTCGCCCTGGCTCCGCTGGCCATCTCGCCGTTCTTCGCTTTCCGCGACCACCTTGCGCGGCCCACTCACCTGACCGTGCCGCTCGTCCTCGCGGGCCTCGCTGCGGGCGCGGGGGAGTTGCATCCCGGCTTCGCGCTCGCCGCCGCCTTCCTCCACGGCCTCCTTCACCTCTCCTCGCCGCTCTCGCCGTTCTTCGTCCTCCTCGGGCTCTGCGGCGCGCGCATCGCAGGCGGGCGCGGCTCGCCGCGCGCGCTCCTCTGGTCGATCGCGGGGCTCGCCCTCGCCTTCCTGGTGCGGCCCGATCGGGCGCAGTACCTCACCGTCGCCTTCCTCCACAACGCGACGACCCTCGACCTGCTCGGGAGCCAGCCGCTTCCGAATTCGGGGCTGGAGGCGAAGCCCCTCGCACTGGAGTTCCTGCTTGCGGAGACCTGGTTCGGGCTCGCGCTCGTTGCCGGCGCCTTTTGGGCATCGCGCGGGCGGACGCCCGCCGGGAGCCGGGCGATGCGGGCATCCGCGCTGCTCGCGATCGCGGTGGTGCTCCCT
This sequence comes from Myxococcales bacterium, assembly GCA_036393835.1. Classification (GTDB taxonomy): domain Bacteria; phylum Myxococcota; class Myxococcia; order Myxococcales; family 40CM-4-68-19; genus VBKO01. The sequence goes on from DASWGI010000112.1 coordinate 44,127, forward strand.
CTCTCGCTGCGCACCGCGCGATTCCTCGACTACGTCCCGCCGCTCCTGGCGCTCGCCGCGGGCCTCTTCTGGCCGCGGGAGGGGCTGGGCGAAGGAGCGCGGCGGTTCCTCCCTGCCGCTGCGGCCCTCTGCGCCGCCGCGCTGGCGGCCCGGAACCTGTCCATCGCCTGGGAGGCGGGGAACGGAAACCTCGGCCCGCCTTCGACCTACGAGCGACTCGCCGAAGAGGTGCGCGCCCGCGTGCCGCCCCGATCGTTGCTCTTCACCGACGACACCTTCCGTACCGCGCCCATCTACGCCTCGCTGCCCGAATACCGCTACATCTCGATGGCCGATCCGTCGCTCCTGCACGCGGCCAATCCGGAGCTGTTCTGGCAGTGGCACCACGCCGTCCATGATGCCACCTACTGCCGGGCGCGCAGGTGCGACGGCGCGCCTTCCGGGTCGGACGCCGTCGCCGAGGCGGTACGCGGCTTCTCCAGCGAGTGGATCGTGACCGACGCCTCGCCCCACCCTTCGGCCATGGTGCGCGTGATGGCGGCGGCGCCGGACCGCTTCGAGCTGGTCGCCGGCGCCCACGCGGGAGGATTCGGTCTGGTCCTCTGGCACCTCAAGCCCGCGTCGCCGGGACCTTCGCTTGCTGCTCCCCGCGCCGGATCCGGAGGGTGAAGACGCGAGCGTTCTGGCAAGCAGTCTTGACGAATCAGCCGCGGCCGTGCTCCCCGAAGACGTCGCGGAGCGCGTTGGCGATCTCACCGAGCGTCGCCCGGGCCTTCACCGCCGACACGATGTGAGGCAGGACGTTCTCCGTCCCTTGCGCCGCCCGCTTGAGGTCCGAGAGCGCGTGCTGGGCGGCTTCCTGTGAGCGCGCCGCCCGGAACGCCCGCAGCCGCTCGACCTGCTGCTCCTCCAGGCGCGGGTCCACCTGCATGGTCTCGAGCGGCGGGTCGCCTTCGCTGACGAACTCGTTGACGCCGACGATGACGCGCTCCTTGTTCTCGATCTCCTTCTGGTACCGGTAGGCGGCTTCCTCGATCTCGCGCTGCGGGTATCCGGAGGCGATCGCCTGCACCATCCCGCCCATCGAGTCGATGCGCGTCAGGTAGGCGATCGCCTTCTCCTCCAGCTCGTCGGTCAGCGCCTCGAGCGCGTAGGCTCCGCCCAGCGGATCGACGAGGTCCGCCGCTCCGCTCTCGTGCGCGACGATCTGCTGGGTCCGCAGCGCGATGCGCGCCGACTCCTCGCTGGGCAACGCGAGCGCCTCGTCGCGCGAGTTCGTGTGCAAGGACTGGCAACCGCCCAGCACCGCGGCAAACGCTTGCAAGGCGACGCGCACCACGTTGTTGTCCGGCTGCTGGGCGGTGAGCGTGGAGCCGGCGGTCTGCGCGTGGAAGCGCAGGGTCCAGCTGCGCGGGTCCTTGGCCTCGAAGCGCTCGCGCATGGTGTGCGCCCACAGGCGCCGCGCGGCGCGGAACTTGGCCACCTCCTCGAGGAAGTTGTTGTGCACGTTGAGGAAGAAGCTCAGGCGCGGGGCGAAGGAGTCCACGGCAAGGCCGCGCTTCACCGCCGCCTCCACGTAGGCGATGCCGTCGGCGAGCGTGAAGGCGATCTCCTGGGCCGCCGTCGAGCCGGCCTCGCGGATGTGGTAGCCGCTGATGGAGATGGGGTTCCACTTCGGCATCGCCTCGGCCGTATAGGCGAACACGTCGGTGATCAGGCGCATCGACGGGCCGGGCGGGTAGATGTACGTCCCGCGCGCGATGTACTCCTTGAGGACGTCGTTCTGCACCGTCCCGGACAGATCCCGTGCGCTGGTCCCGTGCGCCTCCGCCACCGCCTGGTAGAGCGCAAGCAAGGTGGCGGCGGTGGCGTTGATGGTCATCGAGGTGGAGACCTTGCCCAGGTCGATGCCCTGGAAGAGCCGCTCCATGTCGTCGACGGTGTCGATCGCCACCCCGACGCGCCCCACCTCGCCGCGCGCGCGGGGGCTGTCCGAGTCGTGGCCCATCTGCGTCGGCAGGTCGAACGCCGTGGAGAGGCCCGTCTGCCCCGAGGCGAGCAGGTACCGGAAGCGCCGGTTGGTCTCCTCGGCGGTACCGAACCCGGCGTACTGGCGCATCGTCCAGAGCCGGCCGCGGTACATGGTCGGCTGGACGCCGCGCGTGTACGGGTACTCGCCCGGGAACCCCAGCTTCTCCTCGTAGTCGGTGTCGCGCGGTCCGTAGAGTGGGTCGAGCTCGATGCCGCTCGTGGTCGCGAACCGCTCCTGGCGCAGCGCGCCCGGCTTCCGGGCGGCCTTCCCGTACACCTCGCGCGCCCACCGTTCGAGCGCCGCCTCGACTCGTCGCGTGCTGCTGGCCATGTGCGTCCTCGAGGCTACAGCCTAAACGGATGCCACGACATCCGCGCTGGGAAAAGGCGTAGCGCCGCCCTATCGGCGGCGACTACTGCCTCCGGTCATTTGACGCCTTCCGCGTACGCGACGGCGTACCAGAATGCGGCCTCGGGGCGCTTCCCGAAACGGCGGATCTGCGCCAGCGCCTCGTCCATCTCGGCCGCCCCGAGCAGCCCGTTCCCCACGATGCTGTCGCGGGTCGCGGCGAGCAGGAAGTGCAGGTTCTCGACGAAGGCCGGAAAGGCGGGCTCGCCGGCGCAGGCGCCGAAGAAGAGCCAGGTGCATCGGGTCGGCCGCGCTCCGGCTTCGTGCAGGAGCGCCGCGAGCCGGCGTCCCACGATGGGGTCGTTGCCGAGCCGATCGTAGGTGCGCATGTACGCCTGCCAGAGCGGCCGCAGTCCGGGCGGCTCCGGCCAGAGGCGCAGGACGTCGTGATCGTCGTCCTGGAGCACGATGCGCCCGCCGGGGCGCACGGCGCGCACCATGGCCTTCACCACCGCGAGCGGATCGGGGACGTGCTCCAGCACGAACCGCGCGTGCGCCAGGTCGTAGGCGCCCGGCTCCACCTGCGCGAAGAGCACGTCGGCCTCTCGCAGATCGAGGAGGCGCTCCTCGCCCGCCGCCCGCGCCTGCTGCATCGCCTCGGCGATCTGCTCGGCGCTCCGCTCCAGGCCCACGGCGCGCACGCCCGCCTGGCGCGCCATCGCGCGCGTCAGCTGCGCCAGCCCGCAGCCGAAATCGACGATGCGCTCGCCGCCGCGCAGGCTCAGCTCGCGCAAGGCCGCGTCGTTGAGCAGCTGGTTGAGCTGCGAGAGCCGCGCCTGCTCCTCGGGCGCGGTGCCGTGGATGTAGCGGGATTCGCTCAAGAGCGCCTCGCCAGCGCCAGCGCCGCCCAGGGAACGGTCGCGCTGAGGAACGCCGCGGCCGAAGCGCCCAGCCAGAGGTGGAAGTGGGGCGGGTCCACCTCGAGCAAGACGCGCGCGACCAGCGCCGCGACGAGCAGCGCGCACGAGGCGACGAGCTGCCAGGGCCGCCCGCGCAGCGGCCCGGGGCGGTCGCCGTGCGACAGGCCCACCTGGGTCGAGACGGCGAGCACCAGGGCGGTGAAGCAGCCGAGGAAGACGAGGTGGAGCCCCGCGCGCCGGTACTCGGGCGCGACCGCCACCCACAGGTACCCGGCCGGCAGCATCCACACCGAAAAGCGCGCCACGCGCCGGTGCAGGCCGGGCAGGGTCGGGGGCTGCAACGCCTCCAGCGAGCCGATCACGACGGCGAGCGTGATCGCGGCGCGCACGGCATAGGCCATGGGCACCGAGAGGCCGTGCTCGAGGAAGAAGGTGGCGGCGAAGGCCGCCGCGAGCAGCGCGTGAAGCCCGTATGCCCAGGCGCGCGGCGGAAGCGTAGACGTGGGATCGACGCCGCGGGTCATGGCCGGCAGGAGCAGGCCAAAGGTCCCCAGGACCAGGCCGGTGAACAGGCCTTGCAGCAGGAGCCCGCGCCCGACCAGGTGCAGCCAGAAGCGGGGAGGGTCGAGCGCGGAGCCGAGGCCCGCGAGCACCGCTCCCGCGGCGCCCATCAGCAGACCCGCGGCCAGCCAGACGAAGCTGGGCGGGATCCGCCGGCTGCCGTGCCTGGCTCGCCGGACGACGAATCCGACCAGCACCGCGATGAGCGCGATCCAGGAGATCTGCGCCAGGAGCCACCGCTCGAACCAGGCGCAGACGACCGAGGCGACCGGCGCGGCCAGCGCGACCGCCATCTGCCACGGCGAGGGCGGCGCCGTCCCGGTGCGGCGCGGGATGAAGGTGAAGAGGAAGCCCACCGCGAAGCAGGTGAGGAAACCTTCCACCTGCGCGACCGGATGGAACGCGGCGCGGTAACCGATCGCCGCGAACATCGGGCGGTACAGCTCGGTCGCGCCGAGCGAGAACAACAGCCAGGGCAAGACGCCGGCCCAGGCGAGCAGCGCGCCGAGGGGAAAGAGCAGCAGGTACGGCTCGCGGCGCCAGGCCGGCGCGCCTGCGAGCACCTCCGGCGGTTCAGCGAGGGGCAGTGGTGGGGCGTCCATCTAGACCACCACGGCCAGCTTCGCTCCCGCCTCCACCGCCTGCCCTTCCTGCGCGTGCAGCTCGGCGACCACGCCGACCTTCGGGCTCTTCAGCTCGTTCTCCATCTTCATCGCCTCGACGACCACCAGACCCTGACCTTCCTGCACCTGGTCGCCCTGCTTGACCAGCACGCGCACCACCTTCCCGGGCATAGGCGAGTCGACGCGCTGCGGGCCCTCCAGGCTGAACTTGCCCGAGGCGCGGCGCAGGCGCAGGCGGCGCTCGTCGAGGATCTCCAACTCGTGCACCTCGTCCCCGACCAGCACCGCGACCCGGCCGTCCTTGCCGGGCTCGACCTCGCAGCGGACGCTCCGCCCGTCGACGATGAGGGACATCGCGTGCCCGGCGAGATGCACGGTGTCGACTTCCAGCGCGCGAGCGTTCGCCGCTTGGTCCGTCCCGCCGTGGATCGTCACCCGGTACGTCTGCCCGCGCGGGGTCACCTCGACCAGGCGCTCCACGGTTCCGATGATGGCCTGGTATCTCACCCGTTCCTCCGCAGCGACTCGAGACGCCCGGCGCGCGCCCAGGCCGATTCGCGGGCGGCGGGCTGGGCGGCTGGAGCGAGCGCGGCGCGCTGGTCCTGCTCGAGCTGCCAGATGGCGGCCGCGGCGAGCGCGATCTCCTGCTCGGGAGTGAGCTGCTTTCCCTCGGGCTTCCCTGGCAGCAGCCGGTCCCTGGCCCGCGCGAGGATGCCGGTGTCGTAGTCGCCGCGGCGGAACTCCTCCAGATCGAGGATCGCCTTGAGATAGCGGGTGTTGGTGGTGATGCCCTTCACCACCGTCTCCGAGAGCGCCCGCCGCAGCCGCGCGATCGCCTGCTCGCGGGTCTGCGCCCACACGGCGAGCTTGCCGATCATCGGGTCGTAGTAGCGCGGCACCTCGGATCCCGACTCCACTCCCCAGTCGTTGCGCACCCCGGGCCCTTCCGCCAGCCGCACGTCGGTGATCAGCCCGGGGCTGGGCAGGAAGTTTCGCGCCGGGTCCTCCGCGTACAGGCGCGCCTCGATGGCGTGGCCGCGGAGGTTGCGGAGCACGTCGTCCTGCGTCCAGGGCAGCCGCTCTCCCTGCGCCACCTCGATCTGCCAGCGCACCAGGTCGAGCCCGGTGCACCACTCGGTGACCGGGTGCTCGACCTGCAGGCGCGTGTTCATCTCCAGGAAGTAGAAGTTGCGGGTGTCGCCGTCGACCAGGAACTCGCACGTCCCCGCGCCCTCGTAGCCCACCGCCTGCGCGGCGCGCACGGCGACCTCGCCCATCTTCGCGCGCAGCTCGGGGGTGACGATCGGGGAGGGGGTCTCCTCGATCACCTTCTGGTGCCGCCGCTGGACGCTGCACTCGCGCTCGCCCAGCCAGAGACAGCTGCCGAGCTGGTCGGCGAAGATCTGGATCTCGACGTGCCGGGGGCGCGAGACGGCCTTCTCGAGGTAGACGCGGGCGTCGCCGAACGCCGAGAGCGCCTCCCGCTTCGCGGTGGCGAGCGCGGCGTCGAACTCGCGCGGCTCGGAGACCAGCCGCATTCCCTTGCCGCCGCCGCCGGCTGCCGCCTTGAGCATGATCGGGTAGCCGATCTCCTGGGCGGAGCGCTTGGCCTGCTCCTCGCCTCCCTCGGGAATCGGCTCCTTCAGGCCGGGCACGATCGGCACTCCCGCCTCGCTGGCTTTCCGCCGGGCGCGCGTCTTCTCGCCCATCTCCTCCATGGCCTCCGGTGGCGGGCCGATGAAGGTGATGCCCGCCTCGCGGCAGGCGCGGGCGAACTTCGCGTTCTCGCTGAGGAAGCCGTAGCCGGGGTGGACGGCGTCCGCACCCGTCTTGCGGGCGGCGGCGAGCACGTTGTCGATCGAGAGGTAGCTCTCGCGCGAGGGTGGCGGCCCCACCCGGACCGCCTCGTCGCAGCTGCGCACGTGCAGCGCGGCGCGGTCCGCGTCGCTGAAGATGGCGACCGTGCGGATCCCCATCTCGCGGCAGGTGCGCGCCACCCGGACGGCGATCTCGCCGCGATTCGCGATGAGGACCTTGCGGATGGCCACGCTGCATTCCTCCCGGGAGGCGGGAAACTTATCGCGCGGGAGCCGCCGCGGCCAGCCTGGAAGTCCGGCGCGTGTTAGAAGCGGACCGCGTGGAGGAGGCGGCTCCGCAGGCGTCGGTGAGCGCGCGGCGCGCCGCGCTGCTGGTTGCGCTCGGCACCGTCGCCTTGCACCTCGCCTGCGGCGGGAGCTACGGCTGGTTCCGCGACGAGCTGTACTTCATCGCCTGCGGGCGGCGGCTCGCCTGGGGCTACGTGGACCAGCCCCCGCTGGTGGCCCTCGTCGCTCGCGCCTCGCTATGGCTGAGCGGCGGGTCGGTGCTGGCGTTCCGCGCGCCCGCGATCCTGGCGCACGCGTCGACGGTGCTGCTCGTGGGACTCTTCGCCGCGCGCCTCGGCGGCGGCCGCTTCGCAGCCGCGCTGGCGGGCATCTGCGCCGCGCTGGCGCCGACGCTCCTCGCCGAGGGGCACCTCCTCAGCATGAACGTGTTCGAGATCCTCCTCTGGATGGCCCTGCTGCACGTGATCTTGCGCGTGATCGACGGCGGCGATCCGCGGCTGTTGCTCGCGGCCGGCGGGCTGGCGGGCATCGGGGTCCTCAACAAGCACTCGTTCGCGCTGCTGTGCGCGACCCTTCTGGCCGGTCTGCTCGCGACTCCGCAGCGCAGCATCCTGCGTTCCCGGTATGCCCTGCTGGGAGCGGCGCTCGGAGCGGCCATCGTGCTGCCGCACGCCGTCTGGCAGGCACGGAACGGGTTCCCCATGCTGGAGCTGCTCGCCGCGCAGCAGTGGAAGAACGTGCGATTGCCGCCGCTGCGGTTCGTGGCGCAGCTCGCGCTGGAGATGCACCCGGTGACGGTCCCGGTGTGGATTGCCGGCCTGTGGCTCTCCTGGCGCACGCCGCGCCTGCGCCCGTTCGCGCTCTCGGCGGTAGGGATCGTCGCCCTCTTCGCGCTGCTCCGGGGAAAGCCCTATTACGCCTCGCCCGTATTCCCGCCGCTCTTCGCGGCCGGTGGCGTGCAGCTCGAGCGCGTCCTGGGCCGCGGCGCCCGCGCCGTCGCGCTGGCCGCCGTGGCCGTGCTCGGGCTCGCCACCGCGCCGCTCGCAATTCCGCTCCTCGCTCCGAATGCCCTCGTCCGCTGGCAAGCACTGCTCCGAGCCGAGCCACCGCGGACGGAGCAGCACCGCTTCGGCGCGCTCTCGCAGCATTTCGCCGACCAGCTCGGCTGGCCCGAGCTCGCGCGCGCGGTGGAGCAGGCGGCCGCGCAGCTTGCGCCGGGAGAGCGGGCCGCCGTGTTCACGCAGAACTACGGCGAGGCGGGCGCGCTGGAGCTGCTCGGCCGCGGCCTGCCGCCGGTGGTCAGCGGCCACAACAGCTACTTCACCTGGGGCCCCCCCCGCGCCGACGTCCTCCTGGTCGTCGGCGGGCGGGAGGAGGACCACCGCCGCGCCTGCTCCGAGGTGCGCACCCTGGCGCGCGTGTCCCACGTGGAGCACGCGATGCCGTATGAGCAGGACCTGCCGATCTTCTCCTGCCGCGGTCTGCGCGTCCCTGCCGCCGAGCTGTGGGTGCGCGTGAAGCACTACGAGTGACGCTCCGCCCCACCTCGCGCGAGAGCCACCCGTCGCCGCCCCCCGGGCGTAGCCTTGCACTCTTACACTCCTCTCTTGCTACTCCCCTGGCGACGCGCATTCGCAGTCCGGGGGAAGCCATGGAGTTCGACCGGCAGGACCTTTCCTGGAAGGCCAGGGATGACCGGCGCGCCCCGAGCCGCGGCGCGGGCCGGCTGATTTTCGCGCTCGCGCTCCTCGCCGCCGCCGCCCTGGCCGCGCAGGTCGAATCTTCGCCTTCGCGCAATGCCCGTGCGAAGGTCACCATGACGGCCGCGGCGACTCCCGACGCACCGTGACCTGGAGAAACTGATGAAGCGAATCTTGTTTGGTCTCGCGTTCTGTGCCGCCGCGTGCAAGCCGGCCGCGGAGGCGCCGCAGGCGCCCAAGGGCTCGGTGATCGTCCTCGGCCAGCTGATCGACCGCACCGGCTCGATCGCGACGCCCAGCTGGGCCGAGTCGATCCGGCTGGCGGTCACGCACGCCAACGAGGCCCTGAAGCAGTCCGGCAAGACGGTGCGCTTCGAGGTGGCCGAGGCCAACTCGGGCAATGCGCCCGACATGGCGCGCGCCGGCGCCCTCCAGCTGGTGAAGCAGCAGAACGCCAAGGCGATCATCACCGACTCGAGCCAGGACGACATCGGCGTGAACATGCTCAACTACGACGGCGACGCCTCCCACCAGCTCGACGTCCCCATCGTTTGCATGGCCTGCACCTCGCCGGCCATCGACAATCCCAAGGCGCAGGACGCCGACCCGGTGAAGCAGGCGGCGCTCCGCAACGGCAAGGGCTGGAACTTCCGTACCACCATGTCGGACGCGTACCAGGCGCGCATGGTGGTCCACATGCTCGTCTCCGCCGGCCAGAAGGGCGACGTGAACGGCGACGGCAAGTTCAAGCTCTCCATCTACGCCAGCGACGATCCGTACGGGCACGGCTTCTCGGATGCGATCAAGAGCGACGCCCTCAAGGCGAATCCGAGCGCGATGATCGAGCAGGTGTACCACGACGTGAAGGCCAACCCGGCCGAGTACGACTGGGCGGCCGACGTGGCCAAGGTCACCGACAAGAAGAGCCACGCGAAGGCCGACGTGCTGCCGGACGCGGTGGTCGAGATCACCTTCCCGAAGTTCTCGGTGGGCTTCACCAAGGCCTACCTGGCGAGCGGGTCGAAGGTCAGGCTGGTGCACACGCACAACTTCCGTGCGGCGCGCGTGATCGAGACCCTCAAGGCCGCCGTCGAGGGACAGGAAGGGACCTCGCAGGCGGTGCTGGGCGAGGGCGCCTCCGGGCACGCTTTCGCCGAGGACCTGAAGGCCTCGACCGGCCAGGCGCCCGCGTTCCGCGACGCGGCCGCCTACGATGCCGCGATGACGGTGATGCTGGCGGCGCTGCGGGCCGCCGAGCACAGGCACCTTTCGGACCCCGCGCTGGTGAGCGGCGCCGAGATTCGCGACGCCCTCCGCGCCATCAACGACGCGCGTGGCGAGCGGGTGGGCGCCGGGGCGGCCGGCGTGTCGCACGCGATGCAGCTGATCGCGGCCGGCAAGCCGATCGACTACCAGGGCGCTTCCGGCCCCTGCAACTTCGATGAGCGCGGCGACATCGTGGCGCAATTGGCGCGCTTCCAGGTGCAGGGCGGGAAGTTCGTGGACGTCGACCGGTTCGACTGCCTGAAGGACCCCTCCTGCCCGCAGGTGCACGAGCGCGCCGAGAGCCGCTGACGCAGATCCGCCGTTCCGGGACGCCCGTCCGCGATTCGCGGGTGGGCGTTCTCTTTTTCAGAGCGCCGCTCGGGCGGCCGCCTTCCCGCGGTCAAGGTTCCGTTCCGCCGGCGGCGAACTGAGGCGGGCGCGCACCGCGGAAGAGGAGAGGGTCCGCCGGGCCCTGGGGGAGGTCGAGCTGGTAGTGCAGGTGTGGACCGGTGGAGAGCCCGCTGTTTCCGGAGAGGGCGATGACCTGTCCTTTGGCCACGGCGTCGCCCGGCGCGACCAGCAGTGCGTCGTTGTGGCAGTACACGGTGGAGACGCCGCTGCCGTGGTCCAGCAGCACCAGCCGGCCGCTCACGCGGTCGTCGCTGGCGCGGCGCACGACGCCTTCGGCCGCCGCGCGGACGGGAGTGCCGACCGGGACCCCCAGGTCGATCCCGGAGTGGAACCGGCGTCCGCCCAGCAGCGGATGCGCGCGCACGCCGAAGAAAGAGGTCACCTGCGCCGAGTCGGGCAGCGGCCACGCCAGCGCGTACGCGGTGCCGAGCGTCAGTGCGGTGGCGGCCAGCCCGACCCGGTCCGCGTAGCGCGGCGGGAGCTGGCGCGCGAGCTCCTCGAGGGTGGCCGCGCCCCGCGCTCCGCCGGCGCGGTCGCGGGCGAAACGCGCCGCCTCCTCCCCGCAGAAGAGGGACAGCACGGCGGCCTCGCGAGATCCCTGCCGCTGGGCCTCGCGCCCGATCCAGTCGCCCAGCGCGTCCGTGGATCCCGACCGCAGCCCGGCCCGGGCGAGCACCTGGGCCCGGTCTGCCGGTGACGCCCTCTCCAGGGCCGACTGCGCGCCGAGGCCCAGCGCCGCTCCCGGCGAGAGCGCCGCGCGCGGCGGCAGGGGTTCGGCGAGCTGGAGCGGGCGCGCGCCCGCGCCGTAGTACGAGAGAAGCGCCGGCGTCGCGCCCCGCCCCCCGAGCAGGCGCGCCAAGGCGGTGCGCAGGAGCGCGCCCGGCGGGGTGTGGTACCAGGCCGCCCACAGGCAGAGGGCCGCCAGCGCCAGGTCGGCGAGGCTGCGCGCGCGCCGCATCACCGGAGGAACGAGAGGAGGGGCGCGGCGCGGAGAGCGGCGAGCGCCAGCGGCAGGAGCAGCAGCGCGCCGGGGAGCCCCACGGTGAACGCCCGCGCCCGCCGGAGCGGGATGCGATCGGACCGCGCGTCGGCGCGGACGAGCGCGTGCACGACGGCGCGCCAGGCGATGAAGGCGACCAGACCGAGCACCGCGGCGAGCGCGCATCCGCGGGCGAGCGCGTCCGCCGCGGAGCCGACCGCGCCGCGCAGGCCGAAGTGCAGCGTGCCCTCCAGGAGGCGTCCGACCGCGCACGATCCGGCGAGCGCGACCGCGCCCGTCGCGAGTGGATGCACGAGGCGCAGCGTGGTCGGACGTGCCCACGCCTTGGCCGCGAGCTGCCGGAACCTCTTCACCTCGTCCGCGCGCTCGTCGTAGCCGAGCATGGGCAGCGCGAGCAGCGCGTCCGCGACCAGCTCCCAGAGGAGCGCGACCCCTCGGGCGAAGAAGACGCGCTGCGAAGGACCGACGAGGTCGACCAGTGGAGCGGTGAGGGTCCATCGGGCGGCCAGCCCGTCGAAGGCGGCATCGGCGGCGTCGACCATCCGCAGGATGAGCTCGCCCACCACGTCCGCCGCGGTGTGCACGCCCACCGCGACCAGCGCGCAGAGCGCCAGCGGCAGGAAGAACCAGCGCAGCCGATCGGCGAGCCGGGCGGCTGCGTCGAGCGCGCCGGCGGGCGGAGCGGATTCGGGCACGGGCATCGGCCGGATCCTCACCGCGCGCCCGCCGCGGGCGCAAGACTTCAGCCCGGAACGTGGGTGGGTGCGGCGGCGACATGGTTCAACGCCGCAACCCGTGAACGCTCCGGTCAGTCGGCCTTGCGCGCCACCAGCCTGCGCAAGTTGCGGTTCGCGCGGCGCTCGTCGATCCGGAAGGCGGCGCGCCGCACCGCGGCCTCGGTGTCGCGGTTGGGATGGCACCCGCCGGTGATGCGAGTCCAGGCGGGTTGGATGAAGTCCTGCAACCGAGCCTCCCACCGCCGCTCCGAGCGGACGTGCTCGAGCATGCGCAGCGCTCCCGGATCGCGCAGCACGCGGCGGACCTCGGCGAGCGCCGAGCCGGGGTCGGGGACGCTGCAGAGGACGAGGCTGATCGCGACCGTGTCGAAGCTCTTCTCGCGGAACGGCAGGGCCTCCGCCTTCGCGCAGACGAGCGGGACGTC
>DASWGI010000113.1:0-23107 GCA_036393835.1 Myxococcales bacterium
CGCATCGCCCAGGGCGAGAAGCTCACGCCTCCGCAGGACTTCGACGTGGCCACCGACGCGCTGCCCGAAGAGGTGCAGCGCCTCTTCCCGCGCACCGCTCCCACCGGCATCGCGCACGGCACGGTGACCGTGCTGGCCGACGAGCAGCACAAGGTCGAGGTGACGACCTTCCGCGGCGAGGGGCCGTACCTCGACGGCAGGCGGCCCAGCTCCGTCACGTTCCTCGGCGACATCGAGGGCGACCTCGCGCGCCGCGATTTCACCGTGAACGCGATGGCGTGGGACCCCATCGCGGGAGAGCTGCGCGATCCGTTCGGCGGCGCGCTCGACCTGCGGCGCGGCCTGCTCCGTGCCGTGGGGGAGCCGCTCGACCGCTTCCGCGAGGACGGCCTGCGCCCGCTGCGGGCCGTCCGTTTCGCCAGCACGCTGCGGCTTGCGCTGGACCGCCGGACCGAACGCGCCATCCCGCAGGCGCTGGACGTCTTCTCCAAGGTGGCCTGGGAGCGCGTGCGGGAGGAGCTGAGCAAGCTGCTCGTGCGCGGCGATCCGCCCAGCCGCGGCCTGCGCCTGCTGCGCCGGACCGGGCTCCTCGCCCGCATCGTGCCCGAGCTGCTCGAAGGGGTTGGCTTCGAGCAGAACCAGTACCACGCGTACGACGTGTTCCGGCACACCCTGCGCGCGGTGGACTTCGCTCCGCCCGATCTGACGGTCCGCCTCGCGGCGCTGCTGCACGACGTGGGCAAGCCGCGCAGCGCGCAGCCCCCGGGGCCGCGCGGCGAGCACACCTTCTACGAGCACGAGTTCCTGGGCGAGGAGATGGCGCGGGAGATCCTGCTGCGACTGCGGTACCCGAACCGCGAGGCCGAGCGGGTCGCGCTGCTGGTGCGCGAGCACAACTGGTACTACCTCCCGGAGTGGAACGATGCCACGGTCCGCAGGACCATCGCGCGCATCGGACCCGACGCCTTGCCGGACCTCTGGGCGCTGCGGCGCGCCGACCTGCGCGCGCGCGGGCGGCTGGTTGCGGAGGGGCTCGCCAACCAGCAGCAGGTCGAGGCCCGCTTCGAGGCCGAGCTGCGCCGCGCTGCCGTCCTCAAGATCTCCGACCTCGCCATCGGCGGCGAGGAAGTGATGGCCGTCACTGGGATCGCTCCCGGCAAACGTGTGGGTGAGATCCTCACCGCGCTTCTCGATCGCGTACTGGACGATCCGGATCTGAACACGCGGGAGGCACTGATGCGGCTCGCGTCGGAGATGGCCGGCACGCCATCCACAGGAAATCCACAGCACTGAGCGGGCGGTCTTCCCTCTGGACGGCGCTTCGACGGAAGGTGCGTCGATTTCGCATTGCGTCATGAAGCATCGGCCCTACAATAGTGTCCAATCTCCGAGCAGATGGGTCGAGCAGCCATGAGGCGGGAACGAAGACGGGCCGATCGGCCGCGCAGTGCGGAAGTCATCGCCCTGGGCGGCGACGGGTCTGTGGACAACGTGTGGATGACTGGGCGCCCGGCGGGCGTCCAGAGGCAAGACGGCGGCCGCGGAACCGCTGGCCGAACGCCTTCCAGGATGGCTGGGGGAGTGGTAAACTCCAGGCCTGAAGATCTGTGCTCCGGCCGCGCTGCGCGACCGCCTCCGGGACGCTCATCGATGGCCGATCCAGCACTGCCTCCCACACCGCGGATCCTCTACATCGAGGACAACCCGGAGAGCCGGGCCCTGGTGCGCAGCGTCCTCGAGCCGCGCGGTTTCGACGTGCTCGAGGCTTCCGACGGCATCGCCGGCATCGACCTGGCCATCGCCGCGCACCCGGACCTGATCCTCTGCGACATCCAGCTCCCCGGCATCGACGGCTACGAGACGGCCACCCGCCTGCGCTCCTACAAGGGGCTCGACGGCTGTCCGATCGTGGTGCTGACGAGCCATGGGGACCGGGGGCTGTCGCTCTCCATCGGGTGCGACGGCTACATCGAGAAGCCGATCGACGTGGAGAAGTTCCCTCAGCAGCTGCGCGCCTTCCTCAAGGGCAAGCGAGAGAAGGTGCGCGGGCCTGAGGAGCGGCGGCACTTGCGCGAGTACAGCCAGTCGCTGGTCGAGCGGCTGGAGGCCACCGTGCGCGAGCTGACCGCGGCCAACACGCGGCTGCGGGCCGCCGCGCGCAGCAAGAACGAGTTCATGCAGAACTTGTCGCACGAGATGGCGACGCCGCTGACCCCGATCGTCGGCTACCTGAAGATCCTGCGCGGGGCGAAGGCCGGCCCGCTCACCGATCAGCAGCAGCGGATCCTGGAGTCGATCGCCACCGCCTCGGAGCGCCTCTCGCGCACCATCGACAACCTGGTCGACTTCGCCACGCTGGAAGGCGGAGGCCAGGCCATCCACCGCGAGGACTTCGAGGTGGGAGGCCTGATCGCCCCGGTGTTCGAGGAGGAGCGCAGCAAGGCGAAGAGCCGCCGCATCCACCTCGAGGTGCGGGTGGAGACCCAGGACAAGGGGTTCGGAGACGTGCGCAAGCTGCGCCAGGCGCTCTCCAACCTGATCGACAACGCGATCAAGTTCAGCCCGCACGGCAGCGACATCCTGGTGCGCGCCTCGAGCGACCCGACGCGGCTGCTGTTCGAGGTCTGCGACCAGGGCGAGGGCTTCCTGCCAGGCGAGGCGGAGCGGGTGTTCGAGCCGTTCTTCCACGCCGACCGGGTGGGCGAGGAGCGCGCCCCGGGGGCCGGCCTCGGCCTCCCGGTCGCCAAGCAGATCGTCGAGGCTCACGGCGGGAACATCTGGCTGGAGAGCCCGCCCAAGTCGCAGCCGGAAGGGCCCCACCATTTCTCCGGAGCGAAGGTGGCGTTCTGGATCCCGGCGAAGAACCAGGCCCCCAAGCAGGACGTCGCGCCGCTGCCCCTCTTCGCGCAGGCGGGCCCCGAAGGCGGCACTTCCTAGCCGGCGCGGTAGACTGAAAACCCATGCTGACCGTCGCCGCCCTATCCGGGGGAGTCGATTCCTCCCTCGCCGCCGCCCTCGTCGCCGGGCAGCGCGGTACCGACGCGGTGCTGGGCATCTCGCTGCGGCTGTACTCGAGCGAGGAGCACGCGGTCCGGTCGGGCCGATCGTGCTGCGCGCCGGACGACCTGTACGACGCGCGCCGCGCCGCGGCCACACTGGGCATCCGGTTCTACGTCTACGACGCCCAGGAGCGGTTCCGGAGCGAGGTCATCGACGACTTCGTCGGATCCTATGCCCGGGGCGAGACCCCGAACCCTTGCGTGCGCTGCAACCAGCACGTGAAGTTCGACTGGCTCCTGGACCGGGCCCGGCGCCTCGGAGCCGACGAGCTGGTCACCGGGCATTACGCGCGCATCGAGCGCGCGCCGGACGGCGCCTGGCAGCTCCTGCGCGCGCGCGATGCGGCGAAGGACCAGAGCTACTTCCTGCACGGGCTGACCCAGGACGAGCTGGCGCTGGTGCGATTCCCGCTGGGTGAGCTGACCAAGCCGCAGGTGCGCGAGCTGGCGCGCCGCCGCGGGCTGCCCAACGCGGACAAGCCGGAGAGCATGGAGGTCTGTTTCGTCGCTGGCCGGCCGGTCGCCGAGTTCCTCGAGGCGCACGGGGTCGCCGCCGCGCGGGGAGACATCGTCGACACGGCGGGGCGCGTCCTCGGCGAGCACGACGGCGTCCACCGCTTCACCGTCGGGCAGCGCCGCGGGCTGGGGGTCGCCCACAAGCTTCCGCTCTACGTCGCCTCGCTGGACGCGGAGCGGCAGCGGGTGGTCGTCGGTCCGCGCGAGGAGGTGGCCCGCAGCTCGTTCCGCGCGCTGCAGGCCTCCTGGGTCGCCGCCGCCCCGGAGCCCGGCGCTTCCTGCGAAGTGCAGATCCGTCACCGCGGCCGGCCTCTCCCGGCGCTGATCGAGCCCGATGGTGATTCCGTTCGGGTGACCCTACGCGAGCCCGCCGTCGGCGTGGCTCCCGGCCAGTCCGCCGTGTTCTACCGCGGCGACGCGGTGCTGGGCGGCGCGCGGATCGCTTAAGCGACCGCGGGCTGGTTGAATGCCGAGCTGCCGAACTGGAGCAGCTTGCCGGCGTGCTGGAGCGCGTCGTTGAGGTGCAGCCGGACCTTGCGGGCCAGCTTGCGCGGAGCGCGCAGCACCGCGATGCAGTCCAGCGCGGCGTGCTTGCCTTCGAACTTCGCCAGCACCAGCCCGCTCAGCACCGCCAGCGCGCGCGGGTCGACGGGCCACTTCTCGGATTCCCAGTAGCCGACGTACTCGGCGGGCACGTCGAGCAGCCCGGCGAAGGCGGCGTCGGTCATCCCCAGCGCCGTGCGCAGGAAGCGGAAGGCGTCGCCCGTGCGCAGCCCCGCCTTGGCGATCTCCGCCGCGACGCGGCGCTCGAACCGCCGCACGTGCTCGCCCTGGATGACCACCTGCTGGCAAGCCAGGCAACGCGTGGCCGGCACCTGGGTGGTGAAGGTGTGCCCGCACACGTCCATCGAGTCGTCGATGAGGACGTCGATGACCTTCTCGCGCTGGCACCGGTCGCAGGTCTGCATTTCCGGACTCTCCTCCCTACCGTCATGGGAATTCGGATTCTCTCTGTTGCAAGGTGCGAGCCAGTGACCGCGATCACGGATTCCCGCGATCTTGCGGGCCCCAGGCGCGACGGAGACGCCGGAAGGCTGTCAGGTTTACCGCCCGAAAACCGGCGGTCCCTGTCAGATTCGCGCGAGCGCCGGCAGCGGGGCCGCTTCCGCGCAGCCGTCGCCGTCGATCCACGGATCCCGGCCGGACTGCGCGTCGCGTGGGTACAGCCGGGCATCGAGGAGGTGCGCGGGCAGCACGTTGCCCATCGACGCGAACAGCGACGCGCGCACGCCGGGATGCTCGCGCTCCAGCTCGGAGAGGAGCCGCTTGACCCGCTTGCGCTGCAGGTTCTCCTGCGAGCCGCACAGATCGCAGGGGATGACGGGGAATGCCGCGCTCGCGGCGAAGGCAGCCACGTCCGCCTCGGACGCGAAGCAGAGCGGGCGGATGACCGTGTTGCGCCCGTCGTCCGACCGCAGCTTGGGAGGCATCGAGCGCATCTTCCCGGCGAACAGCATCGAGAGCAGCAGCGACTCGATCAGGTCGTCCCGGTGGTGGCCGAGCGCGATCTTGGTGCAGCCCATCTCCGCGGCCGCGTTGTAGAGGATCCCGCGGCGCAACCGCGAGCAGACCGCGCAGGTGGTTCCGCCCTCGGGCGTGAGGCGCTTCACCACCGAGTAGGTGTCCTCCCGGAGCATCCGGACCTCGCATCCCTGAGCGCGCAGGTACTCCTCGAGCTTCCCGGCGGGGAAGCCGGGGTGGCCCTGGTCGAGGTTGCAGGCGACGAGATCGAACCGGACCGGGGCGCGCTCGCGGAGCCGCTGGAGCAGATAGAGCAGCGTGAACGAGTCCTTGCCGCCGGAGACGCCCACCAGGATGCGGTCGCCGTCCTCGATGAGCGCGAACTCCTGGATCGCGCTTCCCACATGGTGGAGGAGGTGCTTGAGGAGCTTCCGGTCGGGCTGCGCTTGAGCCATGCGGGGCCGCTGGTTACACCAAGGGGGTGGCACGGCTCAACCTCCGGCTGCCCGAGAACGCGCCCGGGCCGCTGTTCGTCGACGAGACCTGCATCGACTGCGACACCTGCCGCCAGATGGCGCCGGAGATCTACGGCGAGTCGCGCGGCCTGTCGTACGTACTGCGGCAGCCCGAGTCGCGGGACGAGAAGCTGCGGGCGCTCCAGGCGCTGGTCGCCTGCCCGACGGCCTCCATCGGAGGAGCGAAGGGCGCCGAGGTGCAGCAGGCCCTGGCGACCTTCCCGCAGCGCATCGACGGCCCGGTGCACGACTGCGGGCTCCGCGCGGAGTCGTCCTTCGGCGCGACCAGCTACCTGGTGCTGCGGCCCGGAGGGAACGTGCTGATCGACTCGCCGCGCGCCGCGGGGCCGCTGCTGGACCGGATCGAGGCGCTGGGCGGCGTCCGGCTGACATTTCTCACCCACAAGGACGACGTGGCCGATCACGCGCGGCTGCGCGCCCGGTTCGGCTGCGACCGCGTGCTGCACCGGGCCGACGTCTCCCGCGACACGCGGGAGGTGGAAGTGCAGCTCGAGGGCGGCGATCCCGTCGAGCTGGGACCCGGGCTCCTCGCCATCCCGGTGCCGGGACACACGCGCGGCAGCTGCGCTCTGCTCGTGGATGGCGAGTACCTGTTCACCGGCGATCACCTCTGGGCCGACGAAGACGGCTCCCTGGGCATGGGCCGCAGCGTGTGCTGGTACTCCTGGGACGAGCAGGTCCGCTCGCTGGAAAAGCTGCTGGCGCACCGCTTCACCTGGGTGCTGCCGGGCCACGGCCGCCGCCTCCGCGCCGGGTCCGCGGAGGAGATGCACGCGAAGGTGCGCCGGCTCCTCGGAAAGCTGCGGGGCTGACCCTCGACGCAGGACCGCCGTGGCCTCCCGGGACGGCATTCTTCCCGCCCTGTGAACTCCGCTTCCGCTGCACCGGCTGCGGATGTCGCGCAGCCGACAGGATGCGCACGGCGCGTCGTTTGCTCGTGCCGGCGGCGCGGAGGAAGGCCCATGCCCAGGCGGCTCGCTGTCGCTTGCCTCGCCGCGCTCCTCGCGGCGTGCGGCGGTGTGCCCTCCGGGCAGCGGCCGGACCCGGGAGAGGACGGGGGGACCGGAGATCCCGACGGGGGAACGCCGCCCCCACCCGACGGAGACGCGGGAACGCCCGACGGCGGAGACGCGGGAATCCCGGACGGCGGGGACGGGGGAACGCCGGACGGCGGCGCGTTCTACCCGTTGCGGCCGTCGCCCATCGCCACCGAGAACCAGCGGGCGGGGAACCGCACGTGGCAGTGCGCGAACTACAACCCGGCGCTGGCCGGGTATCCCGACCGCACCAGCTATCTCCCGGGAGACCAGGTCGCCATCCGCGCCGCTTTCGCGTCCGCGGCGACCACCGCCACCTGGCAGCTCTGGCGCATGGGGTACTACGGCGGCGCCCTGGGCCGGCAGATCGCCTCGGGCGGACCTACCGCCATCCCCGCGCAGCCCCCCAACGTCGTCGATCCGGTGACCGGCGCGGTGAGCGCGCCCTGGCCGGTGGCGTTCACCTTCACCATCCCTTCGGGCGCGGTGACCGGCGTCTATCTGGTCAAGCTGAGCGCGCCTGAAGGCGACACGCTGATCCCGCTGGTGGTCCGCGAGCGCACCCCGGGCGCCGCGATCCTCTACTCCGTCTCGACCAACACGTACCAGGCCTACAACACTTGGGGCGGCACGAGCCTGTACGTGAACCAGATCGGCTGGAAGCCGCCGGGCTCCCCGTCGGCGCCGGGCCATGCGTTCGCCGTCTCCTTCGACAGGCCGTACCTGAACAGCCTCGGGACGGGAGAGCTCCTCGCCAAGGACCGCGACTTCGTCACCTTCGCCGAGGGGCAGGGTTACGACATCGCGTACGTCACCGATACCGATCTCGACGCCGATCCCCAGCTTCTCGCCCACCGCCACATGCTCGTCATCCAGGGGCACAGCGAGTACTGGACGCGGCCGATGCGCACTGCGGCGGACGCCGCCATCGCGGCCGGGACGAGCGCCGCCTTTTTCGCGGCGAACGACGCCTACTGGCAGGTCCGCTTCTCGGACCCCGGACGGCGTCTGCTGTTCGGGTACAAGGACTACTGCGCCCGCGATCCCCTGCGGTCGACCGACCCCTCCCGCGCGACCTGCCTCTGGCGCGATTCCACCGTGAGCCACCCGGAAAACGCGATGATCGGCGAGATGTATGGCGACTGGATCTGGGCCGCGGCGCCGCTTCAGGTGAACGATCCGTCAGCGTGGATCTGGGCGGGCACGGGCGCCACCGCGCAGACGACCGTGGCAGGGCTGTACCAGAACGAGAGCGACGAGCGGTTCGACAACGGCGCCGAGCCCGCTGGAGTCGACACGGTGGCGAACGGGTTCGTCCAGTCGTACTTCGGCGTCTTCGACCAGGCCGAGACGACGCTCTACACGGCGCCGAGCGGGGCGCAGATCTTCGCCGCCGGCAGCATCGGCTTCTCGCGCGTCCTCGCCGGCGCTGGAAGGTGGCACCCGGTCGTGCAGCAGCTCGTCGCCAACCTGTTCTCGAGGTTCGCGGGAGACGGGACGCTGCCCGCCGAAGTGAAGTCCCTGAACATCCCTTCCGGAGCGCCGGCGCCGAGCTACCGCGCGGGCGTGCGGGTCACCACGGTGACTCGCGCCCTTGCGCAGCCGTCGGCGGTCGCCGTCGCGCCGGACGGGACCGTCGTGGTCGCGGACGGGAACCGCATCGTCCGGGTCGATCAGTCGGGGAAGGTGACGGTGGTCGCGGGGACTGCGTACGCCGACAACGTCGACGGTCCCGCGGCGCAGGCGCGATTCAACTCCCCGCGCGGCGTCGCGGTCGCGCCGAGCGGCGCGATCTACGTGTCGGACACGAACAACAACCGCATCCGCGTGATCCAGAACGGGACCGTTTCCGCGGTGGCCGGCGGTCTGGCGGGGCCCGACGCGCAGGGCTTCGCCGACGGCCAGGGGACGGCCGCGCGCTTCGCGCAACCGATGGGAATCGCGCTGGAAGCGAACGGGAACCTGCTGGTCGCGGATTCCTGGAACATGCGCATCCGGGAAGTGACGCCGCAGGGCGCGGTGAGCACCTGGGCCGGCTCGGGCTCCGTCGGAGTCGACAACGGGGCCGGCGCAGCGGCGACCCTGCAATTCCCGATGGCGATCGCCGTCACTCCGTCTGGTGACGCGCTCTTCGTCGAGCCGGACGTCGGGTGGCTGCGGAGGGTGACCGGCGCGAAGCCGCACACCACCTCGCAGTTCGCCGGGCAGCTGTTCGTCGAAGGGTGGCAGGACGGTCCGGCGCCGGCCGCGACGATGTACCACACCGTCGCGCTCGCGGTGCGCCCCTCGGACCGGCAGGTGCTGCTCGTGGACGGCGCGAGCGCGCGCGTCCGGGCGATCCGCAACGGCACGGTGGACACGCTCGCTGGCGGGCTGGTCGGCGGAACCGTGGACGGCTCCGGTGACCAGGCCGGGTTCAGCTCGCCCAGGGGTGTGGCGATCGCGCCGGACGGGAGCGCCTACGTGGTGGACACCAAGGAGCAGGCGCTCCGCCGCATCACCGGATTCTGACGCTCCACCTCAGACCGCCGCGAGCGCGCGGTCCATTCCGCCGCGGATCAGCGCGCGGGACATCCGGGCCGTGTTGTAGGCCCAGCCCAGGCGTCCGTCCGGTCCCGCCAGGATGATGCCGCCGTCGCCGTGCGCGCGTTCCTTGAGGAGGCCGACCGCGGCGATGGCCGCCTCGCGCGGCGAGAGACCGTCGCGCACGCGGACGCAGGCGGCCCGGGCCATGGTGACCTTCAGGATCGCCTCGCCCAGCCCGGTGCTGGACGCGGCCGCCTCTCGATCGTCGGCGTAGGTGCCCGCGCCGATGATGGGCGTATCGCCCACCCGGCCGGGGCGCTTGTACGGTGTTCCGCCCGTCGAGGTGCAAGCGGCGAGGTGCCCGTTCGCGTCCACCGCCACCGCTCCGATGGTGCCGATCCTGCCGGCGCGCACCTCGTCGGCGCCGTGCTTCTGGGCCAGCGCGTGCAGCTCCTGCCAGCGGGCACGCTGCCTGGGCGTGACGAGCAGCTCGTTGCGGTACTCGGGGATCCCGCACTCGCGGGCGAAGGCGTCGGCTCCTGGTCCGCAGAGGAGCACGTGGGGAGTGTCGTCGCACACCCGGCGCGCGGCGAGGATCGGGTTCTTCATCGTCTTCACGCAGGCGACCGCGCCGGCTCGCAACGTGCCGCCGTCCATGCAGCTCGCGTCCAGCTCGACGTCGCCCGCGGCGGTGAGGCAGGCGCCGGTGCCCGCGTTGAAGGACGGATCGTCCTCGAGCACCACCGCGGCCGCCTGCGCCGCGTCCAGGGCGGTGCCGCCCTGCAGCAGCACCCGCAGGCCCGCTTCCGCCGCCGCGCGCGTCCCGGCCAGGTACGGCGCCGGATCGTGGTCGGGCCGCGTCCCGGCGCCGCCGTGGACCACCACTGCCGGCCCACCCTTGCGGTCCAGGATCGCCTCGAATTCCCCGGCGGTCAGGTCGCCTGCGTAGCTCATCGGGCCGCGCAGGTTAGTGCGGCCGGGGAGGGTGAGCAATCACAACCTGTTGCAGCGGCTTGACAGCCGCGTCCGGGTTATGAATCTTCCGTCCCCCCGCGAGAGGAGCAACCGATGCCATCCCAGGGAAAGAAGGTCGTGATCGTCGGAGCCGCCCGTACCCCGATCGGGGCCTTCCTGGGGTCGCTCGCCGCGGTCCCCGCTCCCCGGCTCGGCGCCACCGCCATCCAGGCGGCCCTGCAGCGCGCCAACGTCAAGCCAGAGGATGTGAAGACCGTCTTCATGGGCGAGGTGCTGCAGGGCGGCGTCGGCCAGGCGCCCGCCCGCCAGGCCGCGCTCTACGCCGGCATTCCCAACACGGTGCCGTGCGTGACCGTCAACAAGGTCTGCGGCTCGGGGCTCGAGGCGGTCATCGAAGGTGCGCGCGTCATCGCGCTGGGCGAGGCCGACGTGGTGGTCGCGGGCGGGATGGAGTCGATGTCCAACGCGCCGTACTTCACGCATTCGGCCCGCACCGGTGCGCGGATGGGCAACACGGAGCTCAAGGACCTCATGATCCACGACGGCCTGTGGGATCCGTACAACGACATGCACATGGGGATGTGCGGCGAGAAATGCGCCGCGGATTTCAAGTTCTCCCGCGCCGCGCAGGACGAGTACGCAATGGAGTCCACGCGCCGCGCGCAGAAGGCCCAGGCGGAGGGCGCCTTCAAGGCGGAGATCGCGCCGGTCGAGATCGTCGACAAGAAGGGAAACAAGACCGCGGTGACCGAGGACGAGGGCCCCAAGCTCGCCCGGCCCGACAAGATCCCCGGTCTCAAGGCGTCGTTCAAGAAGGACGGCACCATCACCGCGGCGAACGCCAGCTCGATCAACGACGGCGCGGCGGCGGTGGTGCTCATGTCCGAGGAGCGGGCGAAGCGCGAGGGACGCACGGTGCTGGCCCGGCTCGGCGACTTCGGCCACGCGGCGCGCGACCCGGTGGAGTTCACCATCGCTCCGGCGGACGCCATCAAGCAGGCGCTCACCCGCGCCGGGTTGAAGGCGCAGGACATCGAGCTGTGGGAGATCAACGAGGCCTTCGCGGTGGTGGCGATGGCGAACAACCAGCTGCTCGGCATCACGCCCGACAAGGTGAACGTCCGCGGCGGCGCCGTGGTGCTCGGCCACCCCATCGGCGCCTCGGGAGCGCGGTTGCTCGTGACCCTCATCTACGCCATGAAGGACCTGGGCAAGAAGCGCGGCCTCGCCTCGCTGTGCATCGGCGGCGGCGAAGGGATCGCCCTCATCGTGGAGCGGGACTGAAAGCCATGAACAAGGTCGTGAAGAACGCGGACGAAGCGATCCGGGACATGCAGGACGGCGCGGTGATCATGTCGGGCGGATTCGGGCTCTCGGGGAACCCGGAGAACCTGATCGCCGCCATCCACCGCAAAGGCGTGAAGAACCTCACCATCATCTCCAACAACTGCGGGACCACCGACAAGGGCCTGGGGGTGCTCCTCCAGAGCCGCCAGGTCCGCAAGATGGTCGCGAGCTATGTGGGAGAGAACAAGGAGTTCGAGCGCCAGTTCCTCGCCGGGGAGCTGGAGGTCGAGCTGAACCCGCAGGGCACGCTCGCCGAGCGCATCCGCGCGGGCGGGGCCGGGTTGGGCGGCTTCTTCACCCCGACCGGCGCGGGCACTCAGATCGCCCAGGGCAAGGAGAGCCGGGTGATCGAGGGCCGCGAGATGATCTTCGAGAAGCCGCTCAAGGCCGACTACGCCATCGTGCGCGCCTGGAAGGGCGACAAGTGGGGGAACCTCGTCTTCCGCAAGACGGCGCGGAACTTCTCGCCCATGATGTGCACCGCCGCGCGCATCGCCGTCGCCGAGGTGGAGCACCTGGTCGAGGTCGGCGAGCTGGACGGGGACCAGATCCACGTCCCGTCCGTCTACGTGAAGCGCATCTTCCAGGGGTCGAACTACCAGAAGTGGATCGAGAAGCGCACCGTGAGGGCTTAGCTGATGCCACTGACACGCGAGCAGATCGCCGCGCGCGCGGCCAAGGAGCTGAAGGACGGGATGTACGTCAATCTCGGCATCGGCCTGCCCACGCTGGCGGCGAACTACCTGCCGAAGGGGATCGACGTCATCTTCCAGTCCGAGAACGGCATGCTGGGCATCGGTCCGTACCCGACCGAGGCGGAGATCGATCCCGACCTGGTCAACGCCGGCAAGGAGACCGTGACCGAGATCAAGGGCACCTCCTATTTCTCCAGCGCCGACTCCTTCGCGATGATCCGCGGCGGCCACATCGACGTCGCCATCCTCGGCGCGATGGAGGTCAGCGAGCAGGGCGACCTCGCCAACTGGACCATCCCGGGGAAGGTGCTGAAGGGGATGGGCGGCGCGATGGACCTGGTCACCGGCGCCAAGCGCGTGATCGTGGCGATGGAGCACACGGCCAAGGGGGGAGCGCCCAAGATCCTCAAGCAGTGCAAGCTCCCGCTCACCGGCAAGAAGTGCGTGAACGCCATCGTGACGGAGCTCGCCTACATCGAGGTGACCCCGCAGGGGCTGGTCCTCAAGGAAGTGGCCCCGGGCGTCACCCCGGAAGAGGTGCAGAAGGCCACCGAGGCCAAGCTGCGCGTCTCGCCCGAGCTGCGGACCATGGCGGTCTGAAAGGGGATTCAGGTCCCCTGGTCACCGCGCTCGGCGTTGTGGCAGACTTTCGCGGCATGACGACCCCCGAGAGGCGCGCGGACGCGGAATCGCGCCTGCGCAAGGCGCATGCGACGCTCGGCGCGGCGAAGGCCCTGTTCGCGCTCGACCCGCCCTGCCGCGACGACGCGGTGAACCGCGCGGCGATGGCCGCGCTGCAGGCCGCCCGCGCGCTGATCGATTCCAAGTGGGCGCGCGACAGCCATCCCGGATGGGACCCCAACTGGCGCCCGGGCATGCCCCGCGCTCTCTCCTCTCGCGAGGGGTTCTCGCTGGAGTCGCTGCAGAAGATGCTCGACCGGTTCGAGCGCCTGAGCGCGAGCCTGAAGCTCGCCCCCGACTTCACCCAGTACCTGCGCACGCTCGTCGAGGACGGCCTCGAGGCCGACGCGGGCGAGGGTCCCGAGTACGACGACGAGGAGGCGCGCGTCGCCATCGCCACCTCGGAGAAGCTGGTGCTGACGGTGGCCGGGCAGCTGGGCCTTTCGGAGGAGCTGCGCGCGCTCGAGACGGCGCCGCCGACTGCTCCGCAGGCCGCCGTGATACCGTCCAGGAGCCCATGACGGATCGACCCCCCGCCAAGCGCAAGTGGCCGCGTCTGCACCACGAGCTGATGGTCACGCTCGCAACCGAGCGCCACGGCAGCTTCTCCGGGTGGAGCACCAGCGTCTCGCAGGGCGGCTGCTTCGTGAACACCAACATCGCCGCGCCGGTCGGCGACGTGATGCAGGTTCTGCTGCAGCTCCCCGGCGAGGCGGAGTGCAAGCTCCAGGCTCGCGTCGTCTGGTCGCAACCTCCCGGCCCCGGCGTGGACGAGCCGGGCATGGGGCTCGAGTTCCTCGACGCGGACGAGACCACCCGCGCGCGCCTGGGGCGCATCGTCTCGCAGCTCTCGAAGGACCTGTCCACCGCTCCGGCTTGAGTTGAAGGCGCAGCTCCGCATCGAATCCCTGGTCCACGGCGGCGAAGGGCTGGCGCGCCACGAAGGACGGGTCGTGTTCGTGCGGGGCGCGGCGCCCGGCGACCTGGTCGAGGCGGAGGTGCAGGGCGGCGAGGCGCGGTTCGAGCGCACGCGCGCGCTGCGGGTGCTCGAGCGCGGCGCGTCGCACGTCGAGGCCCCGTGCCCCATCGTCGACCGGTGCGGGGGCTGCCCCGTGCAGCACGTGGACTACGGCGCGCAGCTCGCCGCCAAGGGCGCCCTCACCGCCGACGCCCTCCAGCGCATCGGCGGCTTCGCGCCCGGCAGCTACCGCCTCCTTCCGGTCTCGCCGAGCCCGAAGCAGTTCCGCTACCGCCGGCGGGCCCGGCTGCACCGCGGTCCCCGCAGCGCGTGGGGATTCAAGGGAGACGAGGGCGTGGTGCCCGTCGAGGAGTGCCTGCTCTCCGAGGAGCCGCTCCAGGCGCTGGCCGATGCTCTGCGCGGCCACGACCTGCCGGGCGTCGTGGACCTGGGCCTCGACACGAGCGCCTCCGGCGCGGGAGCCCTGGATCTGACGACGCAGGGCCCGCCCTCGCCGGCCTTGCGCAAGCGCGCGCAGGCGCTGCTCGGGACGGTGAAGGGCGTGACCCTCGGATCGGAAGCTCTCGGCGACCCGGTGCTGGTCGACCCGCAGCCCGGCTTCCGCCTGCGCTCGCGCCCGGACGTCTTCTCGCAGGCGAACCGGTCCATGGTGCCGGCGTTGCAGGAGGCCGCGCTCGCGGCGCTGGGCGACGCGGCCTCGGGGCGCGTGGTGGAGCTGTTCTGCGGCAGCGGCACGCTGACCCTGCCGCTGCTCCTGCGCGCCCGATCCGTCGTCGGCGTCGACTCCGCGGGACCTTCGCTGCAGCTCCTCCGCCGCAGCGCCGACGAGATCGCCGGCGCACCGGCGAAGCTGCGCCTGGTCGCGGGCGACGCGGCGGAGGTGCTGCGCGGACTACCGGGGCCCTTCGACGCGGCGCTGCTCGATCCTCCACGCACCGGCGCCGCCGAAGCGGTGCGCGCGCTGGCGATGCAAGAGGTCCCGCGGATCGCGTACGTGAGCTGCGACGCGCCCACTCTGGCACGCGACGCCAAGCTGCTCCGCGAGGCCGGCTACGAGCTCGTCACGGCCCATCCGCTGGACCTGTTCCCGCAGACGGCCCATTTCGAGGTGGTGGCCGCCTTCAGGAGAGTCACCGCTGCGAGGCCAGGAACTTGGTGAAGAAATCGTCCGGCTTCCAGGCCGGACGAGCGTCGGCCTCGACCACCGAAAGCGCGACCAGGAACTCGAAGCGCGCCCACGCCGCGGCGGCGCCCCAGTCGAGCGGCTGCTCCAGATCGTCGCTCGGCTGGTGGTACCGCGTGGCGCGCCACTTCCGGAAGATCGCCTCGTTCGCCGCGCCGCCGCCCTCGTCCAGGAATCCTTGCCACAGACAGGCCGCGGGGACACCGTGCCGGGCGAAGTTGTACTGGTCGCTGCGCACGAAGAACGTCTGCTCCGGGACGGGATCGGGGCTGATGGAGAGCCCCGCCGCCGCCGCGGCTGCCCGGACGTGGTCCTCCAGCGTGCTCTGCTCGGCCCCGCGCAGCACCACGTCGCGCGGGTTCCACATCGGCGAGAGCTGGTCGAGGTTCAGGTTGGCGACGATGTCCCGAAGAGGCACGGTCGGGTGACGCGTGAACCACGCCGACCCGTGCAGGCCCAGCTCCTCGCCCGTGAAGGCCAGGAAGAGGACTGTGCGCTTGCGGTGCGGCTGGGTCGCGAGCGCGCGGGCGATCTCGAGCATCTCGGCGATGCCTGTCGCATTGTCGACCGCACCGTTGTAGATGGAATCGCCGTCGACCCGATCGCCGATCCCCAGGTGGTCGAGGTGCGCGGAAATCGCGACGACCTCCTTGGCGCCCGGCTCGGTGGCGGGGAGCAGGCCCAGCACGTTGTGCGAGGTGATCTCGCGGGCCGTGGACACGAGGCGCACGCGCGCGCGCACACCGAGATCCATCGGCCGCAGCTTGCCGCGTTGCGCGAGGTCCAGCAGCTCGGAAAGGCTCGTGTTCGCCTTGGCCAGCAGTGCATCGGCGAGCTGGGACGGCACGCCCATCACCGGCGGCATGGGTGTCGCTTCGGCGGAGACCACCGTCCCGCGGCGCTCGGTGCGCACCCTCCGGTCGAAGGGCAGGATCTGCAGCCTCTCCGGTGTGAGCAGCGAGAAGATCCCCACCGCGCCCCGCTGCGCCAGCGGACCCCACTTGACGGCGCTGTCGGTGTACACGGCCTTCGCGAGCGGTGGGAACGGGGCCCCGGGCGCGCCCTGCAGCCAGACGACGATCTTGCCCGCCAGGTCCACTCCCGCCGTGTCGTCGTAGCCCAGTTCGGGGGCGCGAACGCCGTACCCGACAAAGACGAGAGGACCCTCGATCTCCACTTCGGTCCGCGTGGCGTCGGCGCCGGGAAGGTAGTCCTCGAACGGGCGGAGCGCCGGGCTGCCGGCGATGAAGAGCGAAGAACGGGCCGGATCGGCGCGCACCTCGCGGAGCCGCACGCCTTGCAGCCATCCCTGTCGCTCGCCCGCCGGGCGCAACCCGAGCGCCTCGAACTGCGCGGCCACGTACCGCTCCGCGATGGAATGCCCGCGCTCGCCCGAACGGCGGCCCTCGAGCAGGTCGTCGGCGAGGAAGCGGACGTGCGCGGCGATCGCTTCCGGACGGATCGCGGCGAGCCCGGGAGCGGCCTTGCGGGCCAGGTCCGCCGGCGAGAGCGCGAGGAGCCCGGCGAGGAGCGCGAGCATGGGCGCACGGTACCAGATCCGTGCTCGTGGAATTGCGCCCAGTCGCCGCCGTATTCGGCGCCGCTGCGCCTTTCATGGCGCGGACATCGTGGGCTTACCCTCAGGTGCCGAACAGCCGCTTCACCCAGCCGGGGCGCTTGCCTTTGTCGTCCTCGTCGAGGCGGGGCGGCTCCTCGCCGGCTTCGCCCGAGAGCCGCCGGCGGACCGCGTCCGGAGTGTCCTGCGTGCTGAAGGTGGCGGTGACGGTGCGCGCGGTGCCGCGCTCCTCCGCGGTGACGGTGAGGATCGACTCCGCCGAGATGGAGAAGATGATGTCGAACACCACGTTGCCCTTCGTCCCGGGCGGCAGGTCGGGCACCACCAGCGTGCCGAGGTACTCGTTCTCCTGGGCGCGCTCCCCCTCTCCCTGGAAGATGGGGATCTCGAGCGTCTTCTGACCGTCCTCGCTGGTCCAGATCGAGTAGGTCTTCTTGTGCGGCAGCGAGGTGTTGCGCTCCACCACCTTCTTGAAGCGGCCGCCCGGCAGCCCGACCCCGATGCTCATCGGCAGCACGTCGACGAGCACGATGCCGCCGATCTCGCCGCTCTGGATGGAGTCGGCGAGCCACGCCGCGCCGAGCGCCACCGCTTCGTCGGGGTGCACCGCCCGGGAGGCCTCGCGCCCGAAGAAGGAGCGGATCTTCTCGCGCACGAGCGGCATGCGGCTCTGCCCGCCGACGAGCAGCAGCTCGCCGATGTCGGAGATCTTCAGCCCGCAGTTGGTCAGCACGTCGTCGCAGACGCGCAGGGTGCGGTCGATGAGCCCCTCGGTCAGCTTCTCCAGCTCGGCGCGCGTCAAGGTGGTGTCGATGTCGCAGGGCTTGTCGTCCACCAGCGTGACGAACGGCACGTTCACGGGGGTGGTGAGGCGCTCGGAGAGCGAGATCTTCGCCCGCTCGGCAGCGTCGCCGATACGCTGGTAGGCGACACGGTCGCCCTGGAACTCGACGCCGTGCTTCTGCTTGAAGCGCGCCAGCAGCTCGTTGATCACCGCCTTGTCGAAGTCGACGCCGCCCAGGAAGGTATCGCCGCCCGTGGAGATCACCTCGTAGACGTTCCCGTGCAGCTCGAGCACCGAGGTGTCGAAGGTGCCGCCGCCCAGGTCGTAGACGAGCACCCGCTGCTCGAGCTTGCGCCCGTGGGCGAAGGCGATCGCGGCGGCGGTGGGCTCGTTGACGATCCGCTCAACGTCGAACCCGGCCAGCGCGCCCGCCGCCCGCACCGCCTGGCGCTGGTTGTCGTTGTAATAGGCCGGCACCGTGATCACGGCGCGCCCGACCTCGCAACCGAGCCACTGCTGCGCGAGGTCCTTCACCTCGCCCAGCAGCAGCGAGGAGATCTTCTGCAGCGAGTAGACCTGGCCGGCCAGCTTCACCGCCGCCTCGCCGCGAGGCCCGGCGGTGATCTCGTAGGCGAACCGGCCCAGCAGGTCGTTGACCACCGGGGACTTGAACTGCCGCCCCACCAGCCGCTTGGCCCCGTACACGGTGTTTTTCGGGTTGATCAGCATCTGCCCGCGCGCCGGATGGCCGACGAGCAGCTTGCCCTTGTCGCTGACCGCCACGACCGAAGGGATGGTGTTGTAGCCCTCGCGCGAGGGGATGATGAACGCCTTGCCGTCCTTCACCACCGCCGCGCACGAGTTGGTCGTGCCCAGGTCGATGCCGATGATCGGGCCCTTGCGGGGACCGGCGGGACGGGACGGCACGACGTCTTCCACGATCTCCGGGGCGGCGGCCGCGGAGGCCCGCGCCGCCTGGCCCGGGGCGAGCGTCGGACGCGGCAGCGGCGGCGGGGCAGGGCGGCGCGAGGGCGGCGGGCGGCTGCGCGTGCGCGCCGGCTTGGGAGGCGTGGGCGGCGGTTGCTCCACCACTGGCGCGGGCTGCGTTTCCTCCGGCGCGGGCTGCGTCTTCTCCGGCGCGGGCTGCGCCTCCTCCGGCGCGGGCGGCTCCGCGGCGGGGAGCGGGTACGCTTCCTGAGCGGGCGGTGGTTCCGGCTCGAGAGCCGGCGCGACCGCGGGTTCCTGCGCGACGGGCCGCTTCAGCTCGAATTCAGGCGGCGCGTCTTCGGCGGGCAGCTCGGGCACCGCGGGTTCGGGAGGAAGGGGCGTCACCGGAATGGCGCGGGTGACGAGCTGCACGGCCCCCAGGCGCTTCGCGGCCGGCGCAGGCGCATCGGGAGCGCGGGCGGGCGGTGGCGGCGGAGCCGCCGGGGCGGGCTGCGCCGGGGCCGGCTCGTCCATGACTCGGTCCACCGCCGCGGCCGCGGCCTCGAACGCCGCGAACGGGTCGAAGAGATCGGATCCGTCGTCCGGCTGCTCCGCGACGACCGTCGCTCCACCGCCGGGTTGCGCCCCCGGTCCCGGGGCCCTCGGGGTGTCCGGCGCGCGCGGCGCCTCGCCCGGGGATTCCTTGAGCGGCGGCGGCGGCGTGCCGCCCATCCACGCGACCAGCTCGCGGCCCGCGTCGTCGGCGGCCAGCAGCCAGAGCGTCATGCCGGGCTCCGGCGCGCCGTGCACGCGCTCGACCACACACGTGGCGCGGAAGCAGTGCATCCCACCGGTCAGGCGCGCTTCGAGGACCAGCACCGTGTCGAGCGGCTTCGGCTCGTCGGTGCGGAGCTGGAACCGCCGGGAGCGCAGCTCGGGGTGACGAGCCCGGACGTCGTCGAGGGTCGCGCCGGGCAGCTCGAGCTGCAGCACGGACGCGCGCTTGCGGCCGGGCCCCCCTGGCCTCTGGGAACCCCCGTCGCTCATGGACGGATTCTGCCCGCCGCGGGCAGCGCGTACCAAGAAACCGGCGCCGGCACTTCGCCCCACATTTCGGCACCGGCGTGCGTTACGCTCCCGGCATGGACGCGCGCCTTGCGGACTTCGTCGGACTCCTGCGCCAGAACGGGCTGCGGGTGTCGCCGGCCGAGGTGGCCGACGCCGCGCGCGCGGCGGTGCTCATCGGCCTCGAGCAGCGCGACCCGTTCCGCGCCGCGCTGCGGGCGACGCTGGTGAAGCGCGGGCCCGACGCCGCGGTGTTCGACCGCCTGTTCGACCTGTATTTCCTCGGGGCGAAGGACCTGGTGGAGGGGCTCTCGGGCTCGCTGCTCGACGCGCTGGCGGCCGAGCAGCTCACCGAGCTGGACCTGGAGGAGGCGGCGCGGCTGCTCGCGCAGATGCAGCTCTCCCCGCTCACCGACGCGCTGGTGAAGGGGCGCCCTGATCAGCTGGCGCGCCTGCTCCGGCAGGCGACGCTGAGCCTGGACTTCCGCGCGCTGCAGAGCCCGCTGCAGCGCGGGTTCTACGCCCGCCGGCTGCTGCAGGCCGCCGGCGGCACGCGAGCCGAGCAGGAGCTGCAGGAGTTCCTGCTGCGCCTGGGCCGGCAGGGCTTCGACCCCGCGCTCCTGGAAGTGGTCTCGCGGCGCGTGAGCCACACCCTCAAGGCGCTCGAGGACGCCGCCCGCCGCGTCGCCGAGCGGGAGCAGAAGGCGCGCGATCCCGAGCAGAAGGGCGAGTCGGGCCTGTTGCAGCGCAACCTCGCCTCGCTCACGCCGGCGGAGGTGGAGCGCATGCGCGCGGTCGTGCGGCGCCTGGCCGAGCGCCTCAAGACGCGCCTCACCCGCAAGCGCAAGGTCCGCCGCCGCGGCGTCCTCTCCGTACGCCGCACCTTGCGGAAAAATCTTGAGACGGGCGGCTTCCCCGCGCGCCTCGTCTTCCGCAGCAAGCGCCCCGAGCGTCCCGAGATCCTCGTGCTCTGCGACGTGTCGGACTCGGTGCGCAACGTCTCGCGGCTCATGCTCCAGTTCGTCTACACGCTGCAGGAGCTCTACGCGCGGGTGCGCGGCTTCGTGTTCGTCAGCGAGATCGGCGAGGTCACGCACCTGTTCAAGAAGATGGACGTCTCCGCGGCGGTCGACCTGGCGACGGCGGGGCGGGTGATCAACGTGGCCGCGAACTCCAACTACGGCAACGCGCTGAAGATGTTCCACAGCACCTGGCTCGGTTCGGTCACCCGCCGCTCGACGGTGATCGTCATCGGCGACGGCCGCACCAACTACAACCCGCCGAACGCCTGGGTGCTCGGCGAAGTGAAGCGCAAGGCGCGACGTGTGATCTGGCTGTGCCCCGAGGACCCGGGTAGCTGGGGCTTCGGCGACAGCGAGATGCCCCTCTACTCCCGCCACTGCACGCGCGTCGAGGTCGTCAAGTCGGTCGACGACCTGGGACGGGTCGCGGCGGAGCTCATGCCCTGAGTGCGGAAGGGGCCGCTCCATGTTAGGAATCCCGGACCGCGGCCGGAGCCAAAGTCGCCTTGAGCCACCCGCACATCCCAGACTGGCAGGAGCAGCTCCAGGCGAGCCTGCGCCGCGCCCAGGAGGCCATCGCCCGCGGCAGCACGCAGCAGGAGCAGATGGTCCGCGATTGGACCGAGAGCCTGCGCACCGCGTATCCCGACTGGGGACGCGAGCGGTGGCAGCGCCGCCTGGAGCGCAAGCTGCGCAGGCGCGCCGAACGCGAGGCGCGCATCGCCAACGCGAGCCTCTTCGAGGGCTACCTGTGGCTCCTGGGCGCGATCGTGCTGTTCATCGTGGCGCTGAGCGCGCTGCCGTTCTTGTGGTGGCTCATCTTCCCGGCCGCGGGGCTCGGCAGCCGCGGCACGCGCGTGATCGCGCGGCACGCCGGCATCACCAAGGCAACGGTGACCGTCGACGCGACCGTGCCGGTGGGCAGCCGCGCGCCCGCGGCGCAGCAGACCGTCGACGACCAGTCCCGGGCCCGCGCGCAGCGGTTCGGTTCGCTGGGGAACCGGTCCTCGCCGTTCGGAGGCGTGACCCTGCGCACCGGGGCCAGCGCGCCCGCCGCGGGTGCGCCTCCCCAGCTGGACCCGCGCGATGCCCGCGTGGACGGGATCTGCGACAAGATCCTGGCCGAGCTGCGCGTCGCGCCGGAGGTGGTGAAGGAAATCTTCCGCAAGCCGGAAGAGACCATCGCCGCGCTGCGGACAACCTGCCGCGACCTGACCCGGCGCGAGAGGGACGTGCGTAAGTTCCTCTCGCCCGAGGAGGACCTGCGCCTCTCCCGCGAGCACGACGCGCTCCGCAAGCGCGTGGAGACGGAATCCGACGAAGTGGCCAAGCTGCGTCTCTCCTCCGCGCTCGCGGCGCTCGAGCAGCAGCGCGATCAGCGGCAGGAGCTGGCGCGGAGCGCCGCGCGATTCGAGGCGGAGCACACCCGCATCTCCTACACGCTGGAGAGCCTCTATACGCAGATCGTCCGCATGCGCTCGGCGGATTCCGCCTCGGTGGACGTGGCCGGCGCCGGCCTGCGGCGCAGCCTGGACATGCTGAGCCAGGAGGCCAACGCCCTGGCGGACGCGCTGGAGAAGGTGAACCGCGGCGAGGCGGCGAAGATGAAGAAGGTGGCCGAGGGGCCCGCGGCGGAGGCGGGGGCTGCGCCGCCCGCGGACGGCCAGCGGGAGAAGGCCTGATGATCCACACGGTCAACGGACGCACTCCGCGGCTGGGACGCGAGGTCTTCATCGCGCCCACCGCCACGGTCGCGGGAGACGTCGTCCTCGGCGACCGCGCCAGCATCTGGTACGGCTGCGTGGTGCGCTGCGAGGAGCAGCGGATCGAGATCGGCGAGGAGACCAACATCCAGGACCTCTCGGTCATCCACGTCGCCAACAAGCGGTTCGGGACCCGGATCGGCGCGCGCGTCACGGTCGGGCACCGCGTGGTCCTGCACGCCTGCACCATCTCGGACCTGTGCCTGATCGGCATCGGTGCCATCGTGCTGGACCAGGCGGTGATCGGCAGCGAAACGATCGTCGCGGCGGGCAGCGTGGTCACCCCCGGCACCCAGATTCCCCCGCGGGTGCTTGCTCTTGGCTCGCCGGCGCGGGTCAAGCGGCCCCTCACCGACCAGGAACTGGAGCACATCCGCTGGAATGCGGCAGACTACGTGAAGCTGGCCAGGATGCATGGCCGGGGGGCCTGATGGACCGCTTCACCGCTCTGCGCGGATCGCTGCTTTTGCGCGAGTTCAGCGACGTCGGCGTGCGCATCCTCGCCGAGGCCTGCGAGGAGCGCTCCGTCGGCCGCGGCACGTACGCCTTCCGCGCCGGCGAGCCGTCGACCGCGCTGTGCTTCATCGGGCGGGGCACGCTGCAGTTGTACGTCCGCGAGGGCGGCCAACCGCTGGGCGAGCTGAAGACCGGCGACACGCTGGGAAACTTCGCGCTGCTCGCCGAGGGCGACCACCTGCTCTCCGCCCTGGCGGCGACCGACGTGGAGCTCGCCGTGCTGGAGCGGGGCGCGTTCGAGACCTTGCGCAAGCAGAAGCCGCAGGCCAGCCTCAAGCTGATGCTGGCGCTGGCGCAGGACTTCGGCGAGCGGCTCCGCGACGCGGGCGGCCCTCTGCGCGAGTTCCTCGCCTGGCAGGTGAGCAAGCGGCAGGCCGAGGGCCGCTGAGCGGCCGGACA
>DASWGI010000114.1:0-3075 GCA_036393835.1 Myxococcales bacterium
CGTGCAGGTGCGGGTGCAGGACCTTCACCGCGACGATGCGCCGCAGCTGGGTGTCGAAGCCGCGCCACACGACGGCCATCCCGCCCTGGCCGACCTGCTCATCCAGCCGGTACCGGCCAAGCTGCAACGACTCCCTCCCTCGGACGCCCATGTCGCGGTCGTCCTCCCCGCGGGCCCGTGCGGAACGCGCCGGAGCCGCAGGGCAAGCGGCCGTGTCGGCGCGGAATTTCGCGGGCGCCCGCGAGAGGGGTACGACAGCGTTGGCACTGTAGCGGTGCGGCGAGGACCGATCAAGCTCGCGTCGGCGCGCCCCGCCGGCCCGCGCGGATGCGCTCGAGCAGCGCTTCCAGCATCTTCACCGGGTCCCGGGGCAGCGGCTGCGGCGCGCGCTCGCCCTCGAGCGGGGCGAAGCTCTCATGCGTCACCTTATGGGATCGCGCCACTGCCCGCGGCTGCGCGTGGGGCGAGGCCGGCGCCGGGAGCTGCTCGGCGAAACCGAGGTCGGCCCGCGCGCCGGGCGGCGTCAGCTCGCGCAGCTCCTCCAGCCGCTCGCGGAGCAGCTCGTTGTCCGGCGACGCGGCCGACGCGCGCTCGTAGCAGCGCAGCGCCTCGACGAACCGGCCCGCGCTGGCGTGCAACTCGCCCTGCTCGGCGTCGGTGAGCGTCCCGGTGGCGGGCCTGGGCTCCGCCTCCTCCGGCTCCGGCCGGCGCCGATCCGAAAGCTCCGCCGGCTGCACCAGCGCGCGCACCGATTCCATCCGCTGGCGCACCCGCTCGTCGCCCGGCTCCCGGACGATCAGCTCCTCGAAGAGCTGCAGCGCCTCGAGCAGCTCGCCGCGGCGCACGGCGCGCTCGGCCCTCTGCTCCAGCTCGGCGGCGGACTCGGCCATTCGATCGATCTCAGGGTTCCGTCCGGGTGGTGTCAACTTCCGGTGCGCGCCGGCTGCGGCAGCGCCGGCGCCCCGTGCGGCGCGGGCAGGAGGCCCTGTGCGCGGCTCTGCGTGGCGAGCTCCAGGAGCCCGTCGATCGCGCTCGGCCAGCGAGGCACGAACCCGAGCGCGCGCAGGCGGCTGGTGTCGTAGTAACGGTCGGCGGCGAGCTGCTCGAGCAGGTCCGGTGTCAGCCGCGGGGGCGCGGCCGGCGGGCGCCCTTCCCACGCGCGCAGCCAGGCCCGCGCGAGGCGCTTGTTGAGACGGTTCCAGAAGACCCACGAGGGCGTGTGGCGCAGCACCCAGAGACCGGCGCGGGCCGACGCCGGCGAGTAGGGCAGCCGCCCCGCCTCGCGGGCGCCGGCCGCCTGCAGCACCGCGCGCGCCAGCTCCTCCAGCGGGAGCGGGACGTCGTCGGCGACGTTGTACGCGCGCCCGAAGAGAGCCGGCAGATGCTCGTGCTCGGCCAGGAGCAGGGCGGCGCGCGCGACGTCCTCGGCGTGGACGGCGTGCACCACCGGGCCCCGGCGCGGCAGCCACAGCGCGCGATCCCGGTGGGCGGCGAGCGAGGCGACCACCAGCGCGGCGGCCAGGCCGCGCCGCTGCCGGGGGCCGTAGGTGAGAGCGGGGCGCAGCACCACCAGCTTGAGCCCGCGCGTGCGGCGCCAGAGGAACGCTTCGCGTTCCACCGCCCACCGCGCGATCCCGTGCGCGTCGACGGGCCGCTTGGGATCGCCCTCCTCGCAGGGCAGGTTGCGGGGCCGCCCGTAGACCGTGCAGCTCGACAGGAGCAGGAGCGGCGCGCCCGCGGCCAGCGCGGCGGCCATCGAGGCGCGCGCCGACGCGAGCGCCTCCTCCTTGAGCCCCGCGCCGGGAAACGCGGCGTGCGCGACCAGCCCCGCGCCCTTCGCCAGCTCGGCCGCGAACAACGCGCCCTCGGGGCTGCCGAGCTGCGCCTCGGACGGGGCGGCGCCCACCGCGCGGGCCTCGGACAGGTCGGCGCCCGGCCGATCGACCGCGCGCACCTCCCATCCGGCGCGCACGAACGCCTCGCACAGATGGGACCCGATGAGCCCCGCCGCCCCGGTGACCAGCACAGCCTTCCGTTCCACGCCGGAGAGATTCCACGCGCTGGCGGCGGGTGCAACCGACCTGGCTCGGCGGCACGGGTGGTTTCGCTCCCGACATCCACTCACATTTTGTGCGCGGAATCTCCACCATTATCCTCGTTCGCAGAGGTCCCCCTTCCTTGGACGACGATCTGGACTCCATCCTGGTCGAGCGCTGCCCCGACCTGCTCGTCGTCCTCGATGTCGAGCTCAGGGTCGTGCGGGCGAGTGCGGGGCTGCGCGCTGCGGTCCCGCAGGTCGAGCCGGGGATGGAGTTCGCCCGGTCGCTCGACGAACCGTCCCGCGCGCGGTTCGAGCAGGCGATGGCCCTGGAGCGCGACGCGACCCAGGCCTTCTCGCTGGAGCTGACCCACCGGGGCTGGGACCGGCTGGTTCCCGCGACCTACCGGTTCTTCGAGCTGGAGGGCCCGCTGGTGGCGGGCCTGGGGCGCGAGATCCCGGTCACGGAGGGGCTCGTCGACCAGGTCGAGGCGCTCAAGCGGCGCCATTCGGAGATGCTGGCGCAGCTCGCGGCCATGACCGGCAGGCTGCGCGAGCTGGCGCGGAACGACCCGCTTACCGGGCTCTTCAACCGGCGCGCGTTCCTCGACCAGGGCGACAACGAGTGGGTGCGTCACCGCCGGCACCTGCATCCGCTCGCCTGCGTCGCGCTCGACGTGGACGGGTTCAAGCACATCAACGACAACTTCGGCCATGCCGCGGGCGACGCCTTGCTGCAGCACATCGGCACGCTGCTGCGCGCGACCCTGCGCGCGAGCGACCTGCCGGCCCGCATCGGCGGGGACGAGTTCGTCGCGCTGATGCCGGACACCTCGGTGGACGGGGCGGTGATCACCTCCGAGCGCCTGCTGGGACGCCTCGCCCAGCACCCGCTGCAGGTGCTCGACCAGAGCCTCAGCGCGACCGTCTCGATCGGCGTGGCCAGCGCGGAAGGCTGCTCCTCGCTGGAGGAGCTGCTCGCCCGCGCCGACGCCGCCCTCTACCGCGCGAAGAAGGAAGGCAAATCCCGCGTCTGC
>DASWGI010000115.1:0-3459 GCA_036393835.1 Myxococcales bacterium
GCGATGGGAGAAGGCGCCGGCCGGCTCCTCGCCCGAGGCGTCGCGGAAGGGCGCTACGCCGGAGTGATCGCGCTGGGAGGGAACCAAGGGACGGCGATCGCCGGCATCGCCTTGCGGCGCCTCCCGTTCGGCGTCCCGAAGGTGGTCGTCTCGACGGTGGCCTCGGGAAACGTCCGCCCCTACTTCGGCCACAAGGACGTGGCCGTGTTCTTTTCGGTGGCCGACCTGCTCGGCGGGCCGAACCTGGTCAGCCGCCCCATCCTCGAAGCGGCGGCGGCGGCCATCGCAGGGATGGTGGCGTCGGTCCGGCGGCCCACGCCCGGCGCGCAGCCTGCCATCGCCATCACTGCCTTCGGCAATACGCAGGGAGCGGTCGCGGCCGTGCACGCTCTCCTCCGCGAGCGCGGCCGCGAGGTGGTCGCGTTCCACGCCTCGGGCGCGGGCGGCTCGGCCATGGAGGAGCTGATCGAGGCGGGCCTGTTCGACGGGGTCCTCGATCTCACCACGCACGAGCTGGCCGGCGAGATCTGCGGCCAGGACGTGTACGCGCCCACCCGGCCGGGGAGGCTCACCGCTGCCGCCCGGCGCGGGCTGCCCCAGGTCGTGGCTCCGGGCGGTCTCGACTACTTCTGCTTTGCGGCGGCCGAGACGATTCCCGAGGCGTACCGGGGCCGGGCCATCCACCGCCACAACCCGTACAACACCAACGTCCGGACGAGCGCCGCCGAATCGGGCCGGCTCGGGGAGCTGGTCGCCGCCAGGCTCAACTCCGCGCCTCCGGGGACGGCCGCGTTCCTGTACCCCCAGAAAGGATGGAGCGAGGTCGGCAGCCCGGGCGGGCCGCTCCACGATCCCGAGGCCAATCGGGCATTCCTGGAGTCGCTGCGCGCGGCGCTGTCCCCTTCGGTCGAGCTGCACGTGCTGGACCTCGCGATCAACGACCGGGGCTTCGCGGATCGTTCGGTCGAAGTGCTGGAGCGGCTGCTCGCCGCGGCGACCCGGCGCCGGACGTCCGCGGCTTCCGCCTGAGGAAATGGCCATGGCCCACGCGAAGAGCGACCCGCACCCGGCACCGGTCCCTCCCACCATGCGTGCTGCCGTGCTCTTCGGGCCGGGCGACCTCCGCGTCGTCAGGAAGCCGACGCCCAGGCCCGGACCCGGCGAGGTCCTGGTGCGGGTGGCGATGTGCGGGACCTGCGGCACCGATCTCAAGATCCAGGCACATCCGTTTCCCAACCAGCCGCCATTCGGTGAGTTCACGCCCGGCCACGAGTGGACGGGCACGGTGGTCGCGCTGGGCGAGACGGTCGACGAGCTGCACCTCGGGGACCGGGTGGCCAGCGAGGTCCACAAGGGTTGCGGCCGGTGCGAGAACTGCGTGCTCGGCATGTACACCGCGTGCTTGAACTACGGCAGCGTCGCCAAGGGTCACCGCACCAGCG
This sequence comes from Myxococcales bacterium, assembly GCA_036393835.1. Taxonomy (GTDB): domain Bacteria; phylum Myxococcota; class Myxococcia; order Myxococcales; family 40CM-4-68-19; genus VBKO01. The sequence continues at coordinate 1,443 of DASWGI010000115.1, forward strand.
GCCTCACCACCGACGGCGGCTTCGCCGAATACGTGATCCACCATGTCAGCGCGCTCTTCCCTCTGCCCGAGAACGTGAGCTGGGAGGACGCGGTGCTGGTGACCACCGCCGGCACCGGACTCTACGGGCTCGACGCGATCGGCGGCTACGTCGCAGGCGATACCGTGGTGGTGATCGGGCCCGGTCCGGTGGGGCTCATGACCGTGCAGCTCTGCAAGGCCCTGGGCGCCGAGCGAGTCATCCTGGTGGGGACGCGCGCGAGCCGCCTCGAGCTGGGCAAGCGGCTCGGCGCCGACGCGGTCGTCGACGCGCGCCGCGAGGACGCCGTGGCCGCGGTGCGCGAGGCCGCGGGCAAGCGCGGCGTGGACCTCGTCATCGAGGCGTCCGGCGCAGCCGAGGCGCCGCAGCAATGCATCGAGATGGTCCGGCGCGGGGGCAAGGTCCTGGTGCTGGCCTACTACAAGGAGCCGGTGAGGCTCGATCTGGGCCGCGCCGTTCGCGAAGACCTCACCCTGTACGGGACGAGAGGGGAAGGGGGGAACAACGTGCGGCGCGCCCTCTCCTTGGTGGCCCAGGGAAAGGTGCGCGGGCGCGAGCTGGTGACGCACCGGTTCCCGCTGGAGCAGATCCAGGAGGGGTTTCGCGTGCTGCGCGAGCGCGAAGGCGATCCCATCAAGGTGGTGTTCGTCCCTTGAAGCGAAGGAGCCCGCCGTGGCCCGAGCGCAAGCAGACCCGGACGTCGATCGCCTGAAGAAGCAGATCGCGCGCTACTCGATCAAGGCGTACGAGCGCGGCCTGGTCGGAGGGGCGGGGGGCAACGTGAGCGCGCGGGTCCCCGGCAGCGAGGAGATCCTCATCACGCGCACCGGCGTGATCCTGGGCGAGGTCACCCCCGAGGACGTGGTCCGGATCGATCCTTTGGGACGGCCCCTCGACCCGCAGGCGCCCAAACCGTCGAAGGAGGTCCCGTTTCACACGGTCGTGTACCGCCTGCGGCCCGACGTCAACGCGATCATCCACCTGCACCCGTGCTACGCGGTGGTCCAGTCGCTGCGCCTCGCCGACCTGCCGCTCCTCACGGTCTCCGCGCGCCTCGCGCTCGGGCCGCGCGTGCCCTGCGTGCCGGTCGCGTACGCCGGGACCCGGCTGCTCGCGCAGTACGTCGGCTCCGCCCTGAAGGAGGCGCCGGGCGCGAAGGTCGTCCTGCTGGCCGCCCACGGGCTGAACGCGATGGCAGCCGATCTCGCCACCGCCTACGCTCTGGCCGATTTGACCGAGTTCACCGCGAAGCAAGCGTGCATTGCCGACTCCCTCCAGATCCATCTAGCATTGCCCCCGCGAGAGGCGTTGCCCGAGCCGGACGCGGCCGGCGCGTGAGGCCGTTTACCGCCGGGTCAACGAGAGGCGATCGCATGCGCGACGCGCCGAAAGTCCTGGCGGGACCGCTCGGACCCGAGCTTCGGCGCGCGCCGTTCTCCCCCGGCGTGCGTCGAAAAGAGGGCGGCTGGGTCCGTCGCAATGCTGCCGTCCTGCTGGTCTACGGCCTCTTGCTCGCAGGCTGGGGGATCGCCGGCTCGCTGCTCTCCGTGCCCGCCTTCATCCTTCCCTCGCCGCTGGCGATCCTCCACCGCGTCGCCCGGGACCCCGGAACGCTCGTCTTCCATTCGCTCGTGACGCTGCAGGAGGTCGTGCTCGGGTTCCTGCTCGCCGTCCTTCTCGGGATCCCGCTCGGCGTCCTGATCGTCTGGTCGCGGCTGCTCGAGCGCCTCTTCTATCCGCTGCTGGTGGCACTGCAGGCCATCCCGAAGGTGGCGCTCGCGCCCATCCTGGTCATCTGGTTCGGATTCGGCCCTACCTCCAAGGTCACGCTGGCGTTCATCACCGCGCTCTTCCCCATCGTCATCAACACGGTCGTCGGGATGGCGCAGACCCCGCCGGAGATGATCCACCTGATGCGCTCGCTGGGAGCGTCCGGGTTGCAGATCTTCACCAAGGTGAGGCTGATCGCCGCCGCGCC
>DASWGI010000116.1:0-1644 GCA_036393835.1 Myxococcales bacterium
GGCGGTTCTCTTCGATCCGGCGGCTCCCGCTGCTACCCTTGCGGCGATGGCGCTGCGCTCGATCCTCATCGCGGACGACGAGGAACCCATCCGCCACGTCCTGACCGTGCTGCTCGCCGAGCAGGGGTACTTCGTGCGCTCGGTGAAAGATGGAGAGGACGCGCTCCGCGAGCTGGCCGCGCGCGACTACGACGCGCTGGTCACCGACGTCCGCATGCCCGGGATGGACGGGTTGTCGCTGGTGCGCGCGGTGCAGGAGCAGGCGCCGGAGACGACGGTCATCGTGATGAGCGCCTACGGGTCGCACGATCTGGCGCTGGAGGCGATGAAGGCGGGCGCGTACGACTACCTGGGGAAGCCGTTCCGGCCGGACGAGGTGTTGCTCGTCCTGCGCAAGGCCGAGGAGCGCGAGCGGCTGCGGGCGGAGAACAGGCGCCTGCGGAGGGAGATCGAGGCGTCGCGCGGAGCTGGAGCCGTCGTCGCCGAGTCGGCAGCCATGAAGGAGGTGCTGCGCCTGGTGCAGAAGGTCGCGCCGGCGAAGACGACGGTGCTGATCACCGGCGAGAGCGGGACGGGGAAGGAGCTGATCGCGCGCGCGCTGCACGAGATGTCGCCGCGCGCCGAGCGGCCCTTCGTCGCGGTGAACTGCGGCGCAATCCCGGAGCAGCTCATCGAGAGCGAGCTGTTCGGCCACGCGAAGGGCGCCTTCACCGGCGCCGCCGCCGCCAAGCGCGGCCTGTTCGAGGAAGCGGACGGGGGGACGCTGCTCCTGGACGAGATCGCCGATCTGCCCTTGCACCTTCAAGTTTCGCTCTTGCGCGTCCTGCAGGAAGGCGAGGTGCGCCGCGTGGGAGACGCCCGGACCATCCGGGTGGACGTGCGCGTCCTGGCCGCGACGCACCAGGACCTCGCGCAGGCGGTCGCCGCCGGAACCTTCCGCGAGGACCTGTTCTACCGTCTGAACGTGGTCGGGCTGCGGCTTCCGCCGCTGCGGGAGCGGCCCGAGGAGATCGAGGCGCTCGCCCGGCGGTTCCTCGCCCGCCACGCCTCCCGGCTCGGCCTGGCGGAGAAGCCGCTCTCGGCGGAAGCGCTGCGGCTGCTCCTCGCCTGGCGCTGGCCGGGGAACGTGCGCGAGCTGGAGAACGCGCTGGAGCGCGCCTTGGTGCTCTCCGAGGGAGAGGAGATCGGACCGGAGGCGCTGCCCGACGAGCTGCGCTCCGCGGGCCCTCCTGCGGGCCCGCCGCCGGCGCCGGCGGAAGGGGACCTGTCGGTCAAGAAGGCGCAGCGGGCCCTGGAAGCGGAGCTGATCCGGCGCGCGCTGGAAAGGACGGGAGGGAACAGGACCCGAGCGGCCGAGCTGCTGGAACTGAGCCCGAGGGCGCTGCTGTACAAGATCAGGGAGTACGGGATAGGCGAGTAGAGATTCGACAACGACAACGACAACGACAACGACAGCGACTACGACAGCGACAGCGACTACGACAGCGACTCCGAGGGGGATGTCACGCGCGGAGCGCGTAGAGCATCTTTCTGAAGCGCAGGCCGAGTTCCTGGATGCGGGCGGCTTGAGGCGGGTCGAGCAGACCGAGTGCGGACGCCAGATCCACCGCTGCGATCGTCTCGTGGAGTGAGTTGTTGGATTCG
>DASWGI010000117.1:0-3854 GCA_036393835.1 Myxococcales bacterium
GCACGAGCAGGCCGCCGGCCAGCTGCCTGCGGCCGCCGAGCGCCGCGGAGAGCCGGTCCTGCCAGGGCATCACCGCCGCGGCAAGCACGGCCGCGATCAGCAGCGGCTGCCAGAGCGGAAGCGCGACCGCCAGCACCAGCGCCCCGGACGCGGCCACCAGCGCTCCTCGATAGACCGACCTTTCCCTGGGCATGCCGCTGACCGTAGCAATCGGGCGGCGCGCCGTCACCGCCAGCGGAACAGCCGCAAGGCGAACGCGAACGACACCGCGCCGATCCCGGCCAGCAGGGCGGCCTCGCCGGCCACCGCGCGCGGCCCCGCGCCGTCGATCATCACCGCGCGCAACGAGTCGTTCAGCGCGGTGAGCGGCAGGGCGCGCAGGAACGGCTGGAACAGGTCCGGAAAGCGCGCGGTGGAGAAGAAGACGCCGGACCCGATGAACATCGGGAGCGTGACGAGGTTGATCAGCCCGCTCACGGTCTGCGTGTTCTGCGCGCGGGCGGCGACCAGGAGGCCGAGGCCGGCGAACGCGAGGGCGCCGAGCAGCGAGAGCGCGACCAGCAGGACCAGGGAGCCGGCCACGCCGACCCCGAAGGCGAGCCAGCCGAAGAGCAGCAGGAGCGGCAGCTCGAGGAAGAAGAACGCAGCGCGCATGAGGACGAACGACCAGAGGAACTGGGCGCGGCTCATCGGCGTCGCTATCAGCCGTTTGAGCAGCTTGCGCGTGCGCATCTCCACCACCACGTAGCCGATGCCCCACATGCTGCCGGACATGATGTTCATCCCGATCAGGCCGGGGATGAGGAAATCGATGTAGCGCGAGCCGTTCGCCGCGACCGGGCGGTCGGTCGTCGGCAGCACGTCGGCGCGTCCGGAGGCGCGCTGGAGGGCGGCATCAGCGACCTCGCGGGCCAGCCGGCTCTCCGGCCGGGTAGGGTCGAAGTCATATTCGAGGCGCTCTCCCGGGCGGACGAAGAGCGCGATCTTGCCGGTGCCCAGGTCGCGCGTGCTCGGGCCGTAGTACTCGCGCACCTCGATTCCCTTGGTCGCCCGCAGCACCTCGACGATGCGCCTCGATCCGCTCGCGTCCGGGCCCGACCACACCCCGACCGTGATCGGATCGGGCGGCTTGTTGCGGAAAGCGACGCCGAGCGCGACCGAGAGCGCGAGCGGGAACCCGAACGTCCAGAACACCGCGCTCGGCTCGCGGAAGAACATGCGCAGGCGCGCCAGCGTGAGCTGCCAGAGCGGGTCGGTCCTCATTCGCGGAGCTGCCTTCCGGTCAGGTTGACGAACACGTCCTCGAGCGTGGCCTGGTGCGTGGAGAGCTGGGTCAGCGCGGCGCCGCGCGCCTGCGCCAGGGCCAAGAGCGCGGGGACCGTCTCGTGGAGCTTCTCCACCGCGAGCGAGACGGTGCCCCCCGCTCGCGAGAGGCGGTGCACGCCGGGCAATCCGGACAGGTCGCCGTCGGCCACCGCGCCGTCCAGCTGTGCCACGATCACCTGCTGCCCCCCGAGCGAGGCGATCAGCTCCGCCGGGGTGCCCAGCGCGATCACCTTGCCCCGGTCCACCACGGCGACGCGGTCGCAGAGGCGCTCCGCCTCGTCCATGTAGTGGGTGGTGAGCAGGACGGTGCGGCCGCGCGACTTGAAGCCGAGCACCACCTCCCACAGCTGCCGGCGGGACTGCGGATCGAGGCCCGTGGTCGGCTCGTCGAGGAAGAGCAACTCGGGGTCGGAGACCAGCGCGCAGGCCACTGCCAGGCGCTGCTTCTGGCCGCCGGACAGCTTCTCGGTCCAGCTGCCGCGCTTGTCGGAGAGCGACACCAGATCGAGCACCTCGCCCACCGGGCGGCCCGCGTCGAAGAACGAGCGGAAGAGCGTCAGGACCTCCTCGACGGTGAGCTTGTCGGGCAGGTGCGTCTCCTGCAGCGAGATGCCCAGCCGCTGCCGGAGCGCGCGCTCGTCCCTGTCCCAGCGCATCCCGAGCACCTCGACGTCGCCCGAGGTGGGCGGAAGCAGGCCTTCGAGGACCTCGACGGTGGTCGTCTTCCCCGCGCCATTGGGCCCCAGCAGGCCGAAGCACTCGCCGCGCCGCACGGAGAGATCGAGCCCATCCACGGCAGTCACCCGATCGTACTTCTTGACCAGCCCGCTGGAGCGGATGGCGAGGTCCATCACCGCTTCTTCGGGCGGGCGATCTCGACCGTGAGCGGCCGGTCCCGCAGCGGCTTCCCGTTCGCCGCCACGTAGGCCGCCTCGCTGCCGGGCTGGACCAGCACGTACGCGTACCGGGGCTTCAGGTCGACCGCCAGGACCGTGTCGCGGGGCTGCGCGGCGGCCTCCGCCAGCGCGGCGGCGACGGCGTCCTTGTCCCATCCCTGCTCGGCGCCCAGGGAGACGTACAGCTTGACCCGGTCCGCCGGAGCAGGCGGCTCGGCCGACGGCACCGCGCGGTCGCCAGGCGACTCGGCCGCGCGCTCCATCCGCGGCTTTCGCCGCTCGCGGTCGTGCCCTCCGCGCGCGCGCTTCTGCTCCTTGTGCACCTGCTCGACCTGGTGGCTCTGCAGGAGCTTCTCTCCCGCCGCGCGCACCTGCGCCTTCTCCATCCGGTGGTGGGTGAAGAAGTAGCGCAGCGCATACGCGAGCAGTTGTTTCCCGTCCTCGCGGGCGGCCATGTCCTGCGCGAGCGGCAGGTACGCCTCGAACGCCGCGCCCGCGGTCATCGCGTCGCGCAGCTCCTTCATCTGCCGCTCGGTCCACAGGCTCTTCGCCTCGTCCGGAGTGGGCAGCCTGCGCTGCTCGAACTGGATGCCGAAGTTGCGCTCCAGCGCCGTCAGCGTGACCAGCTCGGCGCCCGAGACCAGGCTGATGGCGGTGCCCTTCTTCCCGATCCGGCCGGTGCGCCCCACCCGGTGCAGGTACACCGAGGGGTCCTCGGGCAGCGAGTAGTTGATGACGTGCGAGAGGTCGGAGATGTCGATCCCGCGCGCGGCGATGTCGGTCGCCACCATGAACTTGAGCTCGCCGCGCTTCACCTTGCCCATTACACGTTCGCGCTCCTTCTGCGGCAGGTCGCCGTTGAGCATCTCCGCGTCGAGGCCATTGCGGTTCAGCACGTTGGCGATCAGCTCGGTGTCGGTGCGCAGGTTGCAGAAGATGATCGCGTTCTCCGGGTCCTCGCGCTCGAGCAGGTAGAGCAGGTTGCGCGGCTTGGGGTACTGGTCGACCACGTAATAGATGACGTTCTTGATGTGCTCGACCGTGAAGACGTCGCCGGAGAGCAGGATGGTCTCCGGATTGCGCAGGTACTTGGTCGCGAGGTGCTCGATGTCCGGCGGCACCGTGGCGGAGAAGAGCAGCGTCTGCCGGTCGGGCGGGAGATGGTCGAGGATCCGCGTCACCTCCTCGTAGAACCCCGCCGAGAGCATCTCGTCCGCCTCGTCCAGCACCGCGATGCGCGTGTCGCCGAGCTTGAGCGTGCCGCGGCGGATGTGGTCGTACACGCGGCCCGGCGTGCCGACGATCACCTCGGCGCCCGCCTGCAGCGCCTGCGTCTGGGCGCCCATCGGCGCTCCGCCGTACACCGCGATGACCGAGATGTTCTTGTGCCGGGCCAGCGCCTCCAGCTCCTGCGAGACCTGCAGCGCGAGCTCGCGCGTGTTGCACAGGACCAGCGCGCTCGCCTTGCGCGTCCCTCCCGGGATGCGCTCGAGCAGCGGGATGCCGAACGCGGCGGTCTTGCCGGTGCCGGTCTTGCTGCGGCAGATGACGTCCCGGCCGGCCAGGATGGGGCCGAACACGGCCGCCTGGACCGGCGTCGGCGTGGTGTATCCGCGGTCGCCGATCCCGAGG
>DASWGI010000118.1:0-9383 GCA_036393835.1 Myxococcales bacterium
TCGCACGACATCGTCGTCAAGGCCCTCGAGGTGCTCCTCAACCTGGAGCACCGCGGCGCGACCGGGGCGGAAAAAGACACGGGCGACGGCGCGGGCATCCTCCTGCAGACGCCGCACGCGTTCCTGGCGAAGGAGTGCGAGAAGCTCGGCCTGGCGCTGCCGGGGCGGGGCCGCTGCGGGGTCGGGATGGTCTTCCTGCCCCCGAGCGAGCCGGGGCGCGAGGCCATCGGCCGGCTGTTCCAGGAGACGGTGCGCGGGGAAGGGCAGGAGCTGCTCGGGTGGCGCGACGTGCCGACCGACAACGCCGCGCTCGGGCCGACGGCCAAGGCGAGCCAGCCGGTCATCCGCCAGATCTTCATCGGCCGCGGCGAGGACGTCGCGGAGGAGCCGGCTTCGCCGGCGACGGGCGGAGCGCGAATGCGCGGAGCATCGGAGGCCGAGGCCGCCTTCGAGCGCAAGCTGTACGTGATCCGCCGGCTGGTCGAGAAGAAGGTTTCGCGCTCGGCGATCCCCGGCCGGAGCCACTTCTACGTCCCCAGCCTGAGCCACAAGACGGTCGTCTACAAGGGAATGCTCAACGCGAGCCAGCTGCGGCGGTTCTATCTCGACCTGGAGGATCCCGCGGTCGTCTCCGCGATCGGCATGGTGCACTCGCGCTTCTCCACCAACACCTTCCCTTCCTGGGGGCGCGCGCACCCGTACCGCTACATCTCGCACAACGGCGAGATCAACACGCTGCGGGGGAACATCAACTGGATGCACGCGCGCCAGTCGATGATGCGCTCGCGGCTGTTCGGCAAGGATCTGCTGAAGATCCTCACCGTCATCGACACCGAAGGCTCCGACTCCGCGATGTTCGACAACGTGCTCGAGTTGCTCACGCTGTCGGGGCGCGAGCTGCCGCACGCGATCATGATGATGGTCCCCGAGCCGTGGTCGCGCGACGAGACGATGAGCGCGGAGCGGAAGGCCTTCTACGAGTTCCACTCCTGCCTGATGGAACCGTGGGACGGCCCGGCCTCGATCGCCTTCACCGACGGCGTGCGCGTCGGCGCGGTGCTCGACCGCAACGGCCTGCGCCCCTCGCGCTACTACGTGACCAAGGACGACCTGGTGGTGATGTCGTCCGAGGTCGGGGTGCTCGACATCCCCCCCGACCGGGTGCTCCGCAAGGGCCGGCTGCAGCCCGGCCGCATCTTCCTGGTGGACACCGCCGAGCAGCGGATCGTTTCCGACGAGGAGCTCAAGGAGCGCATCTCGCGGCAGGCGCCGTACGGCGAATGGCTGCGCACCTCGATGCTCCGGATGGAGGATCTCCCGGCGCCGGTTCGCGCCATCCATCCGGACCATGAGGTCTTGCTGCGACGCCAGGAGGTCTTCGGCTACACGTCCGAGGACGTGAAGCTCCTGATGACGCCCATGGCCGACACCGCCAACGAGGCAGTGGGGTCGATGGGGACGGACACGCCGCTCGCCGTCCTCTCCGAGCGCCCGCAACTGCTCTTCAACTACTTCAAGCAGCTCTTCGCGCAGGTGACCAACCCGCCGGTCGACGCCATCCGCGAGGAGATCGTCATGGCGTCGGAGACCTCGATCGGCCCGGAGGGCAACCTGCTCGAGCCCGGGCCGGAATGCTGCCGGCAGCTGGCGTTGCCCGCGCCCATCCTGACCAACGACGAGCTGGCCAGGATCCGCGCCCTCGACGGCGGACCGGGGACGAACGGCCTCAAGGCGGTCAAACTGCCCACGCTCTTCGACCCGAAAGGCGACGGCGCCGCCCTGCGCCGCGCGCTGGAGGACCTGCGCTGGAAGGCGTCGGAGTGCATCGCCGAAGGGTTCAACCTCCTGGTCCTCTCCGATCGCGGCCACGACGCCGATTCGGCCCCCATTCCCTCGCTGCTCGCCGTCGCGGCGGTCCATCACCACCTGATCCGCGAGGGCACCCGCACGCGTTGCAGCCTGATCGTCGAAAGCGGAGAGCCTCGCGAGATGCACCACTTCGCGCTCCTCATGGGCTACGGGGCGAGCGCGGTGAACCCGTACCTGGCCTTCGAGGCGGTGCACGACCTCGTCAAGCAGGATCTCCTCTCCGGCACCGCCGCCGAGGCGGAAAAGAAGTACCTGAAGGCGGTGGTCAAGGGGCTGGTGAAGGTGATCTCCAAGATGGGGATCAGCACCATCCAGAGCTACCACGGCGCGCAGGTGTTCGAGGCCGTCGGGCTCTCGCAGGACTTCGTCGACGAGTACTTCACCTGGACCGCTTCCCGCGTGGGCGGCGTCGGGATCGACGTCATCGCCAAGGAAGCGCGCATGCGGCACGAGCGGGGCTTCCCGCCCAAGCGGCCTATCGTGCACACCAGCCTCCCCGCGGGCGGCGACTACCAGTACCGCGCCGGAGGAGAGTTCCATCTCACCAACCCGGAGACGATCCACAAGCTCCAGCACGCCTGCCGGACCGGGGATTACAAGATCTTCCAGGAGTACACCGCGCTGGTCGACGACCAGTCGAGGCAGCTGTGCACGCTGCGCGGCCTGATGGACTTCCGCGCCGCCGCCAAGCCCGTGCGCATCGAGGAGGTGGAGCCGGTCGAGGCGATCCTGCGCCGGTTCAAGAGCGGCGCGATGAGCTACGGCTCGATCTCCAAGGAGGCGCACGAGACGCTCGCCATCGCCATGAACCGCATCGGCGGGAAGTCCAACACCGGCGAGGGCGGCGAGGACCCGGCGCGCTACGTGAAGGAGCCCAACGGGGACTCGAAGAACTCCGGCATCAAGCAGGTGGCGAGCGGGCGATTCGGGGTCACCAGCTACTACCTGGTCAACGCGCGCGAGCTGCAGATCAAGATCGCCCAGGGCGCCAAGCCGGGAGAGGGCGGCCAGCTTCCCGGCGCGAAGGTGTACCCGTGGATCGCCAAGGTGCGGCATGCGACGCCGGGCGTGGGACTCATCTCGCCGCCGCCGCACCACGACATCTACTCCATCGAGGACCTGAAGGAGCTGATCCACGACCTGAAGAACGCCAACAAGGACGCGCGCATCAGCGTCAAGCTCGTCGCCGAGCTGGGCGTGGGCACCATCGCCGCCGGCGTGGCCAAGGCGCACGCCGACGTGGTGCTCATCTCCGGCCACGACGGAGGGACGGGCGCCTCGCCGCTGACCTCGATCAAGCACGCCGGGCTCCCCTGGGAGCTGGGGCTGGCGGAGACCCACCAGATCCTGGTCTTGAACGACCTGCGCAGCCGCATCACCGTGGAGGTGGACGGGCAGCTCAAGACCGGACGCGACGTGGTCATCGGCGCGCTGCTCGGGGCCGAGGAGTTCGGCTTCGCCACGGCGCCCCTGGTGGCGCTGGGCTGCATCATGATGCGCGCCTGCCATCTCAACACCTGCCCGGTGGGGATCGCCACGCAGGACCCGCGCTTGCGCGCCAAGTTCGCCGGCAAGCCCGAGAACGTGGTGAACTTCATGCGCTTCATTGCCCAGGAGGTGCGCGAGTACATGGCCGAGCTGGGCTTCCGCACCTTCGACGAGATGGTGGGCCGCTCCGAGCGGATCGAGATGCGCCGCGCGGTCGATCACTGGAAGGCGCGCAACGTCGACTTCAGCCGCATCCTCTTCAAGCCCACCGTCCCCAAGCACTACGGGCGCACCTGCCGGATCCCGCAGGACCACGGCCTGGACAAGACGCTCGACGGCACCACCCTGCTCGAGCTGGCCCGGCCGGCGCTGGAGGAGAAGAAGCCGGTGCGCGCGACGCTGCCGATCCGCAACACCAACCGCGTGGTCGGCACCATGACCGGCAGCGAGCTGACGCGCCGCTTCGGGCCGCAGGGCCTGCCCGACGACACCATCCACTTCCACTTCAAGGGATCGGCGGGGCAGTCGTTCGGCGCGTTCATCCCTCGCGGCATGACTCTGGTGCTCGAGGGCGACTCGAACGACTACATCGGCAAGGGGCTCAGCGGCGGCCGCATCGTGGTCTTCCCGCCCAAGGAGGCCGGGTTCCTGGCGGAGGAGAACGTCATCGTCGGGAACGTCGCCTTCTACGGCGCGACTTCGGGCGAGGCGTTCATCCGCGGCGTCGCCGGCGAGCGGTTCTGCGTGCGCAACTCGGGGATCGATGCGGTGGTGGAAGGAGTGGGCGACCACGGCTGCGAGTACATGACCGGCGGCCGCGTGGTGGTGCTGGGCCCGACGGGGCGCAACTTCGCCGCGGGGATGTCGGGCGGCGTGGCCTACGTGCTCGACGGCGACGGTGGATTCGCCAGCCGCTGCAACAAGCAGATGGTCGGGCTCGGGGCACCGCAGCAGGACGAGCTGGCCTTCGTGAAGCGGATGGTCGAGCGCCATGCGGAGCTGACCGCCAGCGCGCTCGCGCGGCGCGTGCTCGATCGGTGGGGCGACACCGCCGGCAAGCTGGTCCGGGTGATGCCGAACGACTACCGGCGCATGCTGGACGCCCAGGCGAGGATGCGGGCCAAGGGCCTCTCGCCGGACGAGGCGGAGATGGCGGCTTTCGAGGAGAACGCGCGCGACGAAGCGCGCGTCAGCGGGAACTAGCCGCCGCCGATAGGGCGGCGCTACGCAGAGAGGCCTTTCACGGATGGGAAAGCCGACCGGATTCCTCGACTATGCCCGCGAGCCCGTGCACGAGCGGCCTCCGCTGGAGCGCATCCGCGACTGGGAGGAGATGCACACCTCCTGCTCCGAGCAGACGCTCCGCGAGCAGGGCGCCCGCTGCATGGATTGCGGCGTGCCCTTCTGCCACACGGGCAAGCTGATCGGCGGCATGGCCTCCGGATGCCCGGTGAACAACTTCATCCCGGAGTGGAACGACCTGGTCTGGCGCGGGCAGTGGAAGGAAGCCTGGATCCGGCTGGCGAAGACGAACAACTTCCCCGAGTTCACCGGGAGGGTCTGCCCGGCGCCGTGCGAGGGGAGCTGCACGGTCGCCATCGACCTCCCGGCGGTCAACATCAAGATGATCGAGGAGGCCATCGCGGACCGCGCGTTCGCCGAGGGGTGGGTGAAGGCGGACCCGCCGCCCTTGCGCACCGGCAAGCGCGTGGCCGTGGTCGGCTCCGGGCCGGCGGGCCTCGCCGCGGCGGCGCAGCTGAACCGGGCTGGGCACGAGGTGACCGTGCTCGAGCGCGCCGACCGCATCGGCGGCCTGCTCATGTACGGAATCCCCAACATGAAGCTCGACAAGAAGCTGGTCGACCGGCGCGTCCAGCTGATGGCCGAGGAGGGCGTGCGCTTCGTCACCCGGGTGGAGGTCGGCAAGGACCTGCCCGCCGACCAGCTGCTGCGCGAGTACGAGGCCGTCGTGCTCTGCGGCGGAGCGACGCTTGCGCGCGAGCTGCCGGTGGAAGGCCGGAGCCTGCTCGGCATCCACCCGGCGATGGATTTCCTTACCGCCAACACGCAGTCGCTGCTCGATTCGCGTCTCACGGACGGCAAGTACATCTCCGCCACGGACAAGCACGTGGTGGTCATCGGCGGCGGCGACACGGGCACCGACTGCGTCGGCACCGCCATCCGCCACGGCTGCCGCAGCCTGACGCAGCTGGAGATCCTCCCGCGGCCGCCGGACGTCCGGTCGGCCGACAACCCGTGGCCGCAGTGGCCGAAGACGTACCGGCTGGACTACGGGCAGGAGGAGGCGAAGGCGCTCTGGGGCGCGGACCCGCGGGTCTATTCCGTGATGACCAAGCGGTTCCTGGGCGACGAGCAGCGGAACGTCCGCGAGATCTTGTACGTCGGAGTGGAGTGGGTGAAGGGGCCCGACGGGCGGTTCGGTCCGCGGGAGATCCCGGGGACCGAGAAGGTCATCCCGGCGGACCTGGTGCTCCTCGCGATGGGCTTCCTCGGGCCCGAGAAGCCTTTGCTACAGCAGCTCGGCGTCAAGCTCGACGAGCGCGGCAACGTCTGGACCGACCAGACCAAGATGACCAGCGTGCCGGGGGTCTTCGCCGCCGGCGACATGGCGCGCGGGCAGTCGCTGATCGTGTGGGCGATCCGCGAGGGCCGCCACGCCGCGCAGCACGTCGACCGGTACTTGTCGTACGGCGACACCGTGCTGCCGCCCTGAGCGTTCTCCCCGTGGCCGGCGGCGCAGCGCGGCTGTCGTTCGGGTGCAGGCGGGGGAGGGAACCCGATGGCATGTGCGATGGTCTGCCCGGGGCGGCGGGCGCCCTGGGCATCGTCCCTCCTGTGCCTGGCAGTCGCGCTTCCTTCGGCGGGCGAGGAACCGGCCAAAGCGCGCAGCCTCGATCCGGAGCTGCTCGCGCTGTGCAGGAGCAGCGACCCGGCTGCGCGGCGCTACTGCCTGCACGCGATCGCCGCGCAAGGAGATCCGGGCGGCGAGGCGAAGCAGGTGATCGCCGACATGGCGGCGCACGACCCCGTTTTCCGCGACGAGGCGGCCGGGACATATGCGCGGCTCTACGAGACCGCGCCCGGCGTACCCCTCCCCCCGGGCGCTCTGCCGCCGCCGCCGTCGCCGGTACCCGAAGGTCGCGGCCAGCCGGCTGCGTCGCGCGACGGGCCCGACCTGGCAAGGGCCTCTGGCGATCCGATGCGCGTCGTCTTCGCTCCGACGGCCTTCACGCGCCCGGAAGGGACGACCTCCTTCAACGCGTTCGAGCTCGGCACGCTCACGTTCGACCACGGCTTCACGCGGAATGTCGCCGTCGGGCTGCAGACCGCCATCCCCATCGGGGCTGTGGTGCTGGGACCGACGCTGCGGGTCGGCTTTCCCTTCGAATGGGGCGCGGTCGGAGTCCACCTCAACGCGCTCGTGTTCGCCCCGTTCGTGGGCAACACCAACACCTACATCATCGCAGGGGGAGGTCCGATCCTCACGCTGGGCAACTACGACCGGTACCTGAACCTCGGCATCCTGGCATACGCCGTCACCTCGAACGGCGACAGCGTCGTCCTGCCGCACACGGGCTTTTCCTTGCGCGTCAGCCGGGCAGTTCGCATTGGGGCGGAGGCCTATCTCCCGGGCGCTTACGGCAGGGACGTCCGCAACGCCGGCCTCGGCCGGGTGGGGATCGTCCTGTGGGGCTTCCGCTTGTTCGGCGACACCGTCTGGGGCGACATCGCGCTCGCCGATCTCATCTGTGACGGGTGCGGGAGCCTCTACCGGGTGCTGCCGCTCGGCATCCCCTTCCTCAACTTCGGCTTGGGATGGTGATCGTGCCGCTCTACCGGGGGGAGTGGCGGTCAGCCGTCACGGCGGATCGGGCGGCGCCACCCGGGCAGGCGCGCCGTGCCGGCCGGCGCCCGAGGCGAAGCGCTGCGCCCCGCCGAACCCTTCCAGGGAGAGCGCGTGCACACCGTGGCGCAGCTCGTTCTGCAGCGCGGCGGGCAGGTCGAGCGCGTGCTGCTCGAGCGCGGAGCGCCGGTCGCCGCGCAGGCACGCCTGCGGGAGATCGGCGAGCTGCCGCGCCAGCTCCTCGGCGGCGGGCCGCGCCGCTCCGCGCGGCACGACCCGGTTCGCCAGCCCGATCCGCAAAGCTTCGGCCGCGTCGACCGGCCGGCCGGTGAGGATCAGGTCCAGCGCGCGCGAGAGCCCGATGAGCCGCGGAAGGCGCACGGTGCCGCCGTCGATGAGCGGCACGCCCCAGCGGCGGCAGAAGACGCCGAGCACCGCGTCCTCCTCGACGACGCGCAGGTCGCACCAGAGCGCCAGCTCCAGCCCGCCCGCCACCGCGTGTCCGGCGACGGCGGCCACGACCGGCTTGTCCAGCACCAGGCGGGTGGGGCCCATCGGGCCGTCGCCGTCCGGAGCGACGCGGTTCGGCTCGCCGGCGGCGATGGCCTTCAGGTCGGCGCCCGAGCAGAAGGTCCCGCCGGCGCCCCAGAGCACGGCGACGCGCGCCTCGGGATCCGCGTCGAAGGCGCGGAACGCGTCCGCCAGGGCCTGCGCCGCGATCCGGTCGACCGCGTTGCGCACCTCGGGCCGGTCCAGGATGACGGTGGTGACGGGTCCCTGCTTCTCGACGCGCACGGGCATGGCTGCCTCCTGACGGGGAGGATACCCCCGCGCCGCTGTGAAAAGCGCAGCGCCGCCGAATACGGCGGCGACTGGACGGTTCCGCCCGGCGATGGCACAAGGCGCGGATGCTCATCGCTCTGGTCGTCGCCGCGGCGCTCTCGCCGGTGGTGCAGGCGTTCGTGAAGATCGACAAGCCGGCGGTCGCGATCACCCGGGTGCGCGTCATCGACGGGACCGGCGCGCCGCCGCGCGAGGACCAGACGGTGGTGATCTCGGGAGGCAAGATCGCCGCGGTCGGCCCCTCCGCGAGCACTCCGGTGCCGCCGGGGGCGGTGGTGCTGCAGCGCGAGGGCGGCACCGTGCTCCCCGGGCTGGCGGGGATGCACGACCACCTCTTCTACCCGGCGGGCGGCGCCATCTTCCACGAGATGCCGCGCAGCTTCCCGCGGCTGTACCTGGCGGCCGGCGTGACCACGATCCGCACCACCGGGAGCATCGAGCCGTACACCGACCTGGAGGTGAAGAAGGAGATCGACTCGGGCAAGCAGCCCGGGCCCCGCGTGTTCGTGACCGGCCCCTATCTCGAAGGTCGAGGCACCTTCACCCCGCAGATGCACGAGATCGAGGACCCGGAGGACGCGCGCCGGACCGTGGAGTTCTGGGCGGGGCAGGGCGCCACCTCGTTCAAGGCCTACAACTTCCTCACCCGCGCCGAGCTGGGCGCGGCGATCCAGGCGGCGCACGCGCGGGGGATCAAGGTCACCGGGCACCTGTGCTCGATCGGGTTCCGCGAGGGCGCGGCGCTGGGCATCGACGACCTGGAGCACGGGCTGGTGGTGGACACCGAGTTCTTCTCGGGCAAGAAGCCCGACGAGTGCCCCATGCCCCGGGCCGCGGCGATCGAGCTGTCGCGCATGGAGGTGGGATCGCCCCAGATCCAGCAGCTCATCGGCGAGTTGGTGAAGCGCAAGGTGGCCGTCACCTCGACGCTGCCGGTGTTCGAGCTGTTCGATCCGACGCGCATGACGCAGCCCCGCGCGCTGGAAGCGATGTCGCCGGACGCGCGCGCCCTGTACTTGCAGAACCAGCTCCGCAACGCGCAGCCCGCCAAGGACGCGGCGGACTGGAAGAAGCTGCTGCAGCTCGAGATGCAGTTCGAGCGCGCGTTCGTCGCCGGCGGAGGGACGCTGCTCGCCGGCTGCGACCCGACCGGGAACGGCGGCGTGGTGGCCGGCTACGGCGACCAGCGGGGGGTGGAGCTGCTGGTCGAAGCGGGGTTCACGCCGGTGGAGGCAATCCGGATCGCCACCCTGAACGGAGCGCAGTTCCTCGGCGAGGCGGAGCGCATCGGATCGATCGCGTCGGGCAAGCTCGCCGA
>DASWGI010000119.1:0-10736 GCA_036393835.1 Myxococcales bacterium
GCCGTGCTCGGAGACGCTCCTCCCGGTGCCCGCGGGATGCCCGCTCTGCGGCGAGCCCGGGGACGAGGCGCTCCTGCCCGCGCTGCGGCCGCGGCGCTGCGCGCGGTGCCGCAAGGACCCACCTCCCTATGCCCGGGCGCAGGCGCCGTTCCTGCACGGCGGGGCGTTGTCCGAGGCCATCCACCGGCTCAAGTACGAAGGACGCGAGGAGCTGGCGCGCCCGCTGGGCGCCCTCTTCGCCGGATGCGACCCGCCGCGGGCCGACGTGGTGTCCCCGATCCCGCTGCACGCGTCCCGCCTGCGCGAGCGTGGCTACGACCAGGCGGCGCTGCTCGCGCGCGAGGCGGGGCGGCGCTTCGGGCTGCCCATGCGATCCCTCCTGGTCCGGGTGCGCCCGACGCGGCAGCAGGTCGGCCTCGATCGGGCGCGCCGCGACCAGAACGTGCGCACAGCGTTCCGCGCGCTGCGCGGCGCCGCAGGCCTTCGCGTCTGCCTGGTCGACGACGTGCTCACGACCGGCGCGACGGCTGCGGAGGCGGCCCGCGCGCTGCTCTTCGCCGGCGCGATCCGCGTGGAAGTGCGGACGCTTGCGCGCGCGGCATAGCGGAGGATGGGCCGCCCGGCCGGGTAGCGGGCGGGCCGGCGGCACGCTAAGGAATGCTCCAGGGTGCCGGGCCGTTGCGGCTCTGACCCCTCTCCAGGAGCCCGATGCCGAGCCGACTCGCCGCACTTGCCCTGCTCCTGCCCCTCGCCGCCACGGCGGCCACCGGCGACGAGCGGGCGGAGGCGCTGTCCGCCCGGCTCGCGGGCGAGCTGGGGTCGGCGCGCGCGCTGCCCGACCTGTTCCGGCTCTACGAGCTGCGCGACGACGTGGCCGACCTGCCGGCCCTCGCGCGCCTGTTCGACCGGATCGCTTCCGACCGCAAGGCGCGCGCCGACGTGCGCGCGGCGGCGCTCGAGCTGCGCGCCCAGCTCGCCGTGGCCCAGGGCCAGTTCCCGCAGGCGAGGTCGATCATCGAGCGCGCCGCCCCGGTGCGCACCTGGGCGGTGATCGGTCCTTTCGACAACGACGGGCGCACGGGGCTGCGCGCCGTCTACAGTCCCGAGACGGACGGCTACGACCCGGCGGCGAAGTATCCGGGGAAGGACCACGACGTCTCCTGGCGGACGCTCCCACCGCAGATGTTCCCGCTCGGATACGTGGACCTGTCCTCGGCGGTGTGGCCGGCGCAGGACTCGGCCGTGTACGCCGCCACCGTGCTGCGCTCGCCGCGGGCGAGGACCGCGGTGCTGCACCTGGGCGCCAGCGGCGCCACCCGCCTGTGGGTGAACGGGAAGCTGGTGCGGGAGGACCCGGCCGTGCATCCCTCGCGCTGGGACCAGGCCGCCTTCGCCGTCGAGCTGCGCGCCGGCGACAACGCCGTGCTGCTGAAGGTCGCGCACGGGATCGGCAAGCCCGGCTTCTCGCTGCGGATCTGCGACGGGCGCGACGAGCCTCTGCGGGAGCTGGCGCGGTCCGCGCGGGCGCCGGACGGCGAGGGCGCGCGGGCCGCCGTGCAGGAGACCCCTGGCCGGAAGCCTTCGGTCCGCGTCCCCGACGCGCTGGGCGAGCTGCGCGAGGCTGCCCGGCAGGACCCCAAGGACGCGCGAGCCCAGGAAGACCTGGCGATCGTGCTCGCCTGGCGCAGGCCGGACGACGAAGGAGAGCGCCTGGCGCTGCACGCGCAGGAGCGGGCCTCCGAAGCCTCGCCGGGCGATCCGCAGATCGAGCTGCGGCTCTCCCGCTACGAGGACCGCGACGGGAACCGCCGCCGCGCGGCGCTGGAGCGGGCGCTGGCTCGCGATCCCCAGGATTCCGCGGTGCTGGACGCGCTCGCCGGGCAGCGCCTCGAGCACGGCGATCCGTGGGGCGCGGTGCGGCTCGCGGAGAAGGCACGCGCGGCCGCGCCCGGTGCGCTGCAGCCGGCCCTGACGCTCGCGCGCGCGCTCGAGGCGGTGGGCCTCACCGCGCGCGCTTCGCTGCTGCGGCTCGAGGCCGCGCGGCAGCATCCCGCCCTCCCGGCCGCGCGCCGGGCAGCCGCGAACGCGCAGCGGCGCTTGGGCCGCGCGGCCGAGTCCGAGGCCGAGCTGCGGGCGGCGCTCGCGGCGCGGTTCGACGACGCGGAGGCGCGCGGAGACCTGGCCGCGCTCCTGCTCGACCGGGGCGATCTCGACGGCGCGCTGCGCCTTTTGGGCGAGTCCATCTCGCTCGACCCCGCCTCGCCGTACACGCGCCTGCGCGCCGCCGAGTTGCTCTCGCAGAATGGTCGCGCCGCCGAGGCCGACCGCGCCTACGCCGAGCTGCTCGACCTCGCGCCGGACCGTCCCGACGTGCACGAGGCGATGGGGCGTCACCGCCTGCGCCAGCGCGACGACGCGGGCGCCCTGGCCGCGTTCACCCAGGCGCTGGCGCTCAAGCCGCAGAACCCTGCCCTGCGCGAGCTGATGCGCACCGTGCGTCCCGAGGAGCAGTACGCCGCGCCGTACCTCTACGACGCAGCCGCCCTCGCCAGGGCGCCCAGCGCGGCGGGCGGCGACGACCTGGAGATCCTGGCGGACCTCACCGTCACGCGGGTCTTCGCCAACGGCCTCTCCTCGCGGACGCGCCAGCTGGTGCTGCGCGCGCTCACCCAGCGCGGCGTGGACCAGTCGCGCTGGCAGTCGGTGCAGTACTCGCCGGACCGGCAGGTGGTGCGCATCGAGCGCGCCCGGATCGTGCGCAAGGACGGCACGGTGGTGGAGAGCCGGAGCGACGGCGAGCGCACCGTGAGCGAGCCCTGGTACGCGATGTACTACGACCTGCGCTCGCGCGTGGTGGGGTTCCCCCAGCTCGAGCCGGGCGACACGCTCGAGCTGGTGCAGCGGATCGACGACTCCGGCACCAACTTCTTCGCCGACTACTTCGGCGACTTCCAATACCTGCAAGGGTATTCGCGCAAGGGCATCGCGGACTACGTGCTCCTGGGCCCGCCCGGGCGCAGCTTCTACGCCGCGGCCACGCCGCTGCCCGGCCTCACCCACAAAGAGGGCACGCTCCCCGACGGCGGCACCTGGCAGCGCTGGACCGCGCGCGACGTGCCCCGGGTGGTGCCCGAGCCGTCGATGCCGGGCGCCAGCGACCTGCTCGCGTACGTGCACGTGTCCACCTACAAGGACTGGGAGAGCGTCGCGCGCTTCTACTGGGGCCTGGTGAAGGACCAGCTGCGCGTCACCGGGGAGGTCCGCGCCGCCGCCGAGGAAGCGGTGCGCGGCGTCCGGCAGGACGACGAGCAGGCGCGCATCCGCGCCGTGTACGACTACGTGGTCTCGCGGACGCGCTACGTGGCGCTCGAGTTCGGCATCCACAGCTTCAAGCCGTACCCGGTGGAGACCGTGCTCACCCGCCGCTTCGGCGACTGCAAGGACAAGGCGTCGCTCATGCACGCCATGCTCGAGGCGCTGGGGATCGATTCGCGGCTGGTCCTCCTGCGCACCCGCCGGATGGGCAATCTCGAAGAGGCGCCGGCCTCGCTCGCCGTGTTCGACCACGCCATCCTCTACGTCCCCAAGTACGAGCTGTACCTGGACGGAACCGCCGAGTTCCATGGCTCGGCCGAGCTGCCTCCCGACGACCGCGGCGCCGAGGCCCTGGTCATCGAGCCGGACGGCACCGGGTCGCGGATCCGGCGCACGCCCGACGCGCGCCCGGCCGACAACGTCGACGAGACGCGCGCCCGGCTCTCGCTGAGCGCGGACGGCAGCGCCACTCTCGACCTGACGGCGAGCGCGCGCGGCCCCTGGACGGCCGAGCTGCGCCGGACGTTCGAGTCGCCCGACGAGCGCCGCGCGCGCGCCGAGGAGCAGCTGGCGAGGGCGGCGTTCCCCGGCGTCAAGGTCACCGAGGTCGAGGTCTCGGACCCGCACGACATCGAGCGGCCGTTCACCGCGCGCTTCAAGGCGGACGCCCCGGCATTCGCCACGCTGTCCGCCGGCGCGCTGCGCTTCTCACCGTTCGGGCAGCAGCGCAGCTACGTCGAATCGTACGCGCAGCTCTCGCGGCGCGCGCTGCCGCAGCGCCTGCCCGCTCCGCAGCGCCTGACGGTGTCGGCGGAGGTCGAGCTGCCGCGCGGGTTCCGCGCCGCCCTGCCGCAGGACGCCTCGGAGGAAGCTCCCCAGGGGAGCTGGTCGATCAAGTACGCAGGCGGTGAGGGCAAGGTGACCGCGAGCCTCACGCTGGAGCTGAAGGGAGGCACGGTGGCGCCGCAGGAGTACGCGGCGTTCCGCGCGTTCCTGGGCAGGCTCGACCGGGCCCTGCTGCGCAAGGTCGAGGCGGCACCGCCCGCGCAGACCGCGGTGAACGAGGGCCGCTGATCGTGCATCGGCTCTCGCGTCCGGCCGCGCTGCTGGCCATCTCCGCGCTCGCGCTCGCCTGCGGGCACGCGGGCCGCGGCGCGGCGCCTCCGGCGAACGCGGAAGAGGAGGCGCATCGCCGCCTCGACGAGGCCGAGCGCGCGGCGCTCGCCGATCCGATCGCGGCGGCGCGGGCCGGCTGGCTCCGCTACCTGGTCGCCTCGGACGCTCCCGGGGCGGAGCAGCGGCTGCGCGCGGCCGCGCGGGACGGGAAGGACCGCGCGCGGGCGCTGGCCCTCTGCGGGCTGGCGGAGATCCTCGAGGACCGCCTCGACACGCAGCCGGCGGTCCGGGCGTGGATCGATGCGCTGCGGGCGGCACCGTCCGATCCCGTGGCGGAGCTCGCAGCGTCGAGGCTGCTCGACGTGCAGGGCGATTCGCGGGCGGTCGACGATGCCATCGTGGAAGCGGCGGAGCGCGCGCCGGACGGCCTTTTGCCGCGGGCGGCGCGCCTCCTGCGCGAGGCGGCGGCGCGATCGGCCTCTGCCCGCGTGGCCGAGGTGGGTCCGCGGGTCGAGGCGGAGGCGTGGCGACGGATGGGCGTGGTGCGCAACTGGCGCGTGGCCGGGCCCTTCGGGGCGCTGCGGCTGTTCGACCTTTCGCGCACACTGCCGCTGGACGGGCCGGCTCCCGCCACGGCGCCGGCGCAGGGTCCTGCGGGGCCCACGGGCTCGCGCGCGCTCGACTTCCCGGACGGGGACGTCGGCCTCGACCTGGAACCGTCCGACGGCGACGTCTTCTATGCCGCCAGCGATCTGCGCGTGGAGCGCGGCGGCGACTACCTCGCCTGGATCGAGGGTGCAGCCGCGCTCGAGCTGCGATTCGACGGCGTGGTCGCCCTCTCCCGCGTGCCCTATCCCCGCGAGATGCCGCGTGCGCAGACGGTCGCGGTGAGGCTCGCGCCGGGCACGCACCAGGCGCTGGTGCGGTGGAGCCGCGCCGAGGGGGCGCGGTTCCGGCTCACGCTGGTGCGCGCGGACGGCGCTCCCGCGGACTTCATCAGCGCCGCGCCCGCGGAGCTCGCCGGCGCGCGCCTCGAGGCGCCCTGCCCGCTGGGCCGAAGCTGCTTGGCCGTAGCAGCGTGGGCGGAACCCCCTTCGCTTCGGCGCATGACGGAGGAGCGCCTGCGCGAGGACGGCGGCGACCCGCTCGCGGCGTGGCTCCTCGCGCGGGCGGTGATCGGCGACGAGCGCGCGCCGGCGCGGGTGGCAGTGGATCGGGCCGTGGCGCTGAGCGCCTCCGGCGCGCCGGCCTTGCTGCTGCGCGCCCAGGAGGTGCTGCGCGACCCCGAGGTGCCGGATCGGCTCGGCCGGTCGCGCGCGCTGGTCGATCTGGCGCAAGCGGCGCGGAAGGACCCGCTGCTCTTGCGCGCCCGGCTCACCGCCGCGGCGTTGCAGCGCGACGCGGAACGGTACGACGACGCGGCGCAGGAGCTGCAGCAGGCCGAGGCGGCGCTGCGGCACCTGCACGATGCGCCGGCGGGGCCCGCCGGCGTGAAAACCGCTGCGTTCGCGGCAGGTCCGTCACCCGCCGCCGCGGTGCCCGCGCGGTTGCAGCTCGCCCGCGCCCGGCTGCTCGACGCGCAGGGGAACGCCTCCGCGGCGCGCGCCGGCGTCGAATCGGCGCTGCGGGCCGACCCGGGCCGCTGCGACGCGCGATCGCTGCGCTACGAGCTGGCTCGGCGCGACGGCGGCCTTCCCGACCAGCAGAAGGCCGCCGAAGGGCTCCTCTCCTGCGGCGACGGGGCGTCCACCCTGGCCGGCCTGCTGCGCGACCGGCGGAACCTCCAGCGCGCGGAGGAATTGCTCGCGCTGCTCGCCGCCGCCCACCCGGCCCAGCCGTCGCGCCTGCACGCGCTCGCCGAGGTGCAGGGCGCGCGCAAGGAGGTGGGCGCCGCCGGGCGCACGCTGCGGCTGGCCGCCGCGCTGGTGCCGCGCAGCGCGGATCCGCTGCGCCGGCTCGCCGGCCTGCTCGAGGCGAGCGGAGATGCCCGCGGAGCGGACGAGGTGCGCGCGCGCGCCGTGGCGCTCGCGCCCGGGGACCTGGGCCTGCGGCGCCAGATCGCGCTCTCCCACGGCGAGAACGTGATGTCCTGGGCGGACCGCGACGGCCTGTCGCTGGCCCGCGATGCGAAGGTGAAGGTCCCGCCCGGGGCCTCCGCCGTCCGGCTCCTCGACCACGGCGCGGTGCAGATCTACCCTGATGGCGGCGCGGTCGAGCGGGTGCACACCGTCGTCCGCGTGCTCGACAAGAAGGGCGTCTCGCGATTCGGAGAGGCGCATCTCCCGCGCGACGCCGAGGTGCTGCACCTGCGCACCATCAAGCGGGACGGCCGCACGCTCGAGCCGGAGTCCATCCCGGAGAAGGAGGGCGTGACGCTGCCGGGCCTGGAGCCGGGCGACGCGATCGAGATCGACTACCTGCGCCCGATCGCTCCGCGGGGGCCGGAGCTGCCGGGGATCGCGCCGGGCGGGTTCTTCTTCCGCGACGAGCAGACGCCGATGCTCGAGAGCACCTACGAGGTGCGCGCGCCGGCGCGGCTGCCGCTGGAGGTGGACGCCCACAACACGGCCGCGCCGCCCATCGAGACCGTCGCGGGCGAGCAGCGCTTCCGGATGACGGCGCGCGACGTCGCGCCGCAGGAGCCCGAGCCGCACGAGCCGCTGGAGGCGGAGACGATGCCCTGGATCCAGCTGGGCTCGGGCGCCGGCCAGCGCGAGCTGGTGCGCTCGATCGCCGACTGGGCGCTCCTGCGCGGCCGGGCGGGCGGGGCCTCCGACGAGCTGGCCCGCGCCGCCGGGGGCGCGACGCCGCGCGAGCGTGCCCTTCGCATCCACGCCGCCGTGGCGCAGGCGGTGCGCGGGCGCTCGCAGGGATCGGACTTCTCGCTGCCCGCCGCGCACGTCCTCGCCCAGGGGCGCGGGAACCGCCTGCTGCCCCTCAAGGCAGCGCTGGCCTCCGCCGGCATCCCGAGCCACATCGTGCTGGTGCGCGGGTTCACCCAGGACCAGGCGCCCTACCGCTTCCCGCGGGGCGACGCGTACGGCTGGGCGTTGCTGCGCATCGACCTGCCCGACGGAGCGGCCTGGGTGGACCCGAGCTACCGCCTGGCCCCCTTCGATCGGCTGCCCCCGTTCCTGCGCGGGCAGGACGCGTGGGTGGTGCCGGAGCCCGGCGAGGAGCCCCAGCAGATCCGCACGCCGATAGGGCCTGCGGACGACGACCGCGAGGTGGCGCTGCAGCTTTCGCTCGACACGGCCGGGGCGGCGACGGGCAGCGGCCGGGACACGCACCTGGGCTTCGAGGCCGCCGGGCTGAAGGACGCGCTGGAGCGGTACGACGACACCCAGCGCAAGCAGGCCGTCGAGTCGATGCTCGGTCGCGGGCTGCGCGGCGTGGAGCTGACCTCGCTCGCGGCCGAGGGCGAGGCGGACGTGGGAGGGGCGACTACGCTCGTGTACGGCCTGCGGGTGCAGCTGGCGCGGCGCGACGGAGCGCAGCTCTTCGTGCCGGCGTCGCTCTCGCCCCAGCGGCTGTCGCGCCGCTGGGTGCAGAAGGCGGAACGCGCGTTGCCGCTCCTGGTCGACTCGGTCGAGAAGCAGACCACGCGCGCCGAGATCGCGCTCCCCGCAGGCTTCCACCTGCGCGCGCCGCCCGCGCCCGTCGCGCTACGCACCGCGTACGGAGAGTTCTCCTGGAGCGCGCGCGAGGAGCGCGGCAAGCTCGTCGTCGAGGAGTCGTTCGCGCTCCCGCAGCAGCGCGTCCCGCCCGCCCGCTACCGGGAGTTCGCCGACTTCGCCCGCCGCGTCGACGAGGCGGAGGAGCAAGAGCTGGTGCTGGCGCCCTAATGGACGCCGCGGCGCGGCCCGCACAGGCTTCCGCTTAAGCCCTTGATGTAGCCCTCCTCGGCCACTGCTTTGCGCAAGAACTCCACCTTGTCGCACACTGGATCGGAGCGGAGTATCTCGTGGATGACCGAGCGCTTCCAATTCCGACCGGTGAGCGGCGGGAGCTGCGGCCGCGATGGTCGCGGTGCGAAGCGATGAGTCCGCTCGCCCGCGAGAGCCCGCTTGGATCGCCGGCGTGAGCCTCTTCCCGCGCCTTCCCTGGTCGGACGATGCACGCGTCGCGCTGCGCCCGGCGGCGGTCTACGACGAGCTTTCGCGAGGGCCCGCACGCACCGCGTTCCTCGAGAGGCCGCTGCTGTTCTCCTTTCTGCTCGGGCTCGTTCTCGCCCTCACGACCGCGGGACGTCCGACGCTCCGCCTCGTCCTCGGAGGCGCCCTGGCCTTCGGCTTCATCCCGGCGCTGCAGATCGCATCGATCGCACTGTCGGGGGCCGCGTTCGGGCGGAGCGGAATCCCGCTGCTGCGGGCGATCGACCTCCACTTCCTGGGATATCTCCCCTGGACCGTCTGGCTCCTCTTCGTCGCCGCGTTCGCTTCCTTCACTTCGCCGGAGCGGGAACACCTCCTCTGGGCGGTGATCCTCTGGAGCGTGGCGGTGCCGATCCTCTGGTCCAGGGTCATCGGCTGGCACTTCTTCCGCCGCGTCCTCGGCATGGGCGTGCCCGGCGCTCTCGCCGCGCTCCTCGTGCAGATCGCGATCATCTGGGGGTCGATCCTCGTCTTCTTCCTCTTCTCCGGCCAGCTCGAGCCGCGCATCTTGAGTGGACATTGATCTCGCTCCGGCTGGCATCGGCCGCGCTGCTCGGCGCAGGGATCGCGGCGGGCACCATCGCCGACGTCATTCCCGTCCGGCGGCCTCTGTTGCGCGGCGGATACGTGGTGCTGGAAGCCGATCTGCACGCCCACAGCTTCCTGGGCGACGGGGCGCTCTGGCCCTGGGACCTTGCCTTCGAGGCCCGTCGCAAGGGGCTCGACGCGATCGCCATCACGAACCACAACCAGGTCCTCGCGGCGCGCATCGGACGCGGGCTCTCGCGCCGGATCGGGGGACCGCTCGTGCTGGTCGGCGAGGAGATTACTGCGCCCGCCTATCACCTCATCGCCGTAGGCATCGAGGA
The DNA here is from genome assembly GCA_036393835.1 of Myxococcales bacterium. Classification (GTDB taxonomy): domain Bacteria; phylum Myxococcota; class Myxococcia; order Myxococcales; family 40CM-4-68-19; genus VBKO01. Next base: position 9,455 of record DASWGI010000119.1, read on the forward strand.
AACAGTCGGGTGGAGAGGCACGGCGGCGCAGGCCATCGAAGAGGTGCACGCGCAAGGGGGAGCGGCCATCGCAGCGCACCCGACCCGGTCGTACCAAGGCGCGTACGACGCACCCGCCTTGCGTGTCCTCGACGGCGCCGAAGTGGCGCATCCGTTCGCTTATTCCGCCGGGGTGCAGGAGCTGCGCGACTTCTTCAGTCGCCTCGAGCTCGCCCGCGCCCGGCCTGCCCCGATCGGCTCCTCGGACTATCACGTCTTTTCGAGCCTTGGCCTCTGCCGGACGTACGTCTTCGCGCGCGAAGCCGGCGAGCGGGCCCTGGTCGAGGCGCTGCGGCAGGGGCAAACGGTCGCCTATGACCTCGGCGGCATCCCGCACGGCGATCCAGAGCTGATCCGCCTCCTGGGAACGCCGCCTGCGCCTCCCGCGGACCCTCCTTCGATCGCCGTGCTCGCGAGGCTCGGCTGGATCTGCTCCTGGTTCGGCGCGCTCGGCCTGCTCCTCTTCCGGGGAGCCGGCGATCGTTCCATCTCGACGCCGACCGCGAAGACGAACCTGCGGGCTTGAAGCAGGCTTTTAGAAGAAGCGGAGCGCCACTTCGCTGTGCAGGTCGAGGCCGGCCTCGGTGAGGCGCAGGGTCGATCCGTCCACCTCGGCGAGACCTTCGCGGCGCAGCCGATCGATCTGGGGCGCGAACCGGGAGCGCACCGGGAGCCCCAGATCGTCCTCCAGGGCGCCCAGGTCCAGCCCGGCCGCGAGCCGCAGGCCGGTGAAGAGGCGCTCGCGCAAGTGCTCCTCGGCGCCCAGCTCCTCCGACTGGGCCTCTCCGAGGCCCGTCGCCTCGACGCGCTCGAGGTAGCGCTCCGGCGAGCGATCGTTCATCCAGCGCCGCGCGACGGCGGGACTGTCGGACAGCCTGCGAAACCCGCACGCGCCGCACCCCGCCGCGGCGTACTCCAGGCCGCGCCAGTAGAGCGAGTTGTGCACGGCTTCGTATCCCGGCCGCGCATAGTTGGAGATCTCATAGCGCGCGTACCCTGCCCGGCGCAGCTCGCCGCGGACCGCGTCGCCCATGGCCGCCTGGACCTCGTCGTCGGGCAGCTGGAGCTCGCCGCGGCGCACGGCCTTCGCCATCGGCACGTCCTCGGCGAGCCCGGTGAGCGTCAGCGCGTAGCAGCTCACGTGCTCCGGACCGAGCGCGACCGCCGCCGCCGCATCGCGCCCCGCGCCATGGGTCGATTGGCCTTCTGCTCCGTGGATCAGGTCGAGCGAGACGTTCTCGAA
>DASWGI010000120.1:0-1907 GCA_036393835.1 Myxococcales bacterium
GCCGCGGCCGTGCGTGGGAGGTACTCGTACGCGGCGCGGTTCCCGGTGAGGAGCCCGCCGAGGGCGGGCATCACCTGCCGGCTGTAGATGCGGAACAGCGCGCCGAAGGGGCCGCGCGGCTGGCCGAACTCCAGCACCACCACCCGGCCGCCCGGGCGCACCACGCGCGCCATCTCGCGCAGGCAGCGAACCGGATCGTCGACGTTGCGGATGCCGAAGCCGATGGACGCGACGTCGAACGACGCATTCGCGTACGGCAGCGCGAGCGCGTCGGCGACCTCGAACCGGACCAGAAGGCCCGCCCGCCGCGCTTTCGCCGGAGCCGAGGCCAGCATCTCCGCGCAGAAATCGGTGCCGACCACCTCTCCCGAGGGACCCACGGCCCGCTTGAACGCGAGCGCCAGGTCGCCGGTTCCGGTGGCGCAGTCGAGGACGCGGTCGCCGGGAAGCACGCCGGAGAGCCGCACCGCCGCGCGGCGCCACCCGCGGTGGACGCCCAGCGAGAGCACCTCGTTCGCCGTGTCGTACCGGCGCGCGATCGAGGCGAACATCTCGCGGACCTGCTCGCTCACCGCAGGGCCGCCCGGCGGGCGCCTTCGGGCCGCCACGGAGCGCGTCCCACGGCGTGGAGCACCGGCGCGAGGCGGTCCATCAGCTCGCGCAGCTCGCGCGGCCGCAGCGCCTGCGCGCCGTCGCTGAGCGCCTCCTCGGGCCGGGCGTGCACCTCCACCAGGAGCCCGTCGGCGCCGGCCGCCGCCGCGGCCAGCGAAAGCGGCAGCACGAGATCGGGCCGGCCGGCCGCGTGCGAGGGATCCACCACCACGGGCAGGTGCGTACGTTGCTTCGCCAGCGCGACGGCGGAGATGTCGAGGGTGTTGCGCGTCGCCGTCTCGAAAGTGCGGATGCCGCGCTCGCACAGGACCACCTGGTCGTTGCCGCCCGCGAGCAGATACTCGGCCGCGAGGAGCCACTCCTCGACGGTGGCGGCGGGGCCGCGCTTGAGCAGCACCGGCCGGCGCAGGCGCGACAGCGCCTGGAGCAGGGCGAAGTTCTGCATGTTGCGGGCGCCAATCTGGAGGAGCGCGGCGCGCTCGAGCGCGGGGAGCTGCGCGGGCTCCATCACTTCGGTCACGGCGGCGAGCCCGTTCCGCTGGGCGGACTCGAACAGCAGCCGCGCTCCCTCCGCGCCGAGCCCCTGGAATGCGTACGGGCTGGTACGCGGCTTGAAAGCGCCTCCCCGCAGGACCGCGCAACCCGCCTCCGCGACCGCTCGCGCCGCCTCCTCGACCTGCCCCGCGCTCTCCACCGCGCACGGGCCGGCCATGACGACGAAGGCGCGGCCCCCCAGCTCGACGGGCCCCCGCGGTCCGGAAAGCCGGACCACCGTGCCCGGGATGCCGGGACGGCGCTGGACCAGGCGGGCCTCTTCGCGAATCCCTTGCATCAGAGCCTTCAAAACGTTTTGAAACAAGTGGTATGTAGCGGGGCCCGGAGCGGCGGGCAAGAGGAAGGAGCGGGCAGGCGATGGCGCAGGACACCGCCGCGGTCCCCAGGCTTGCGGGCGTTTGCGCCGAGGTCCCCGCGGGCGCGTGGCCCTCCGCCCTGGGGCCGCTCTGCTTCTTTTGGTCGCACCCCGACGAGGGGCTGCGGGTGCGCGCCTACGGGGAGGCGCTGCGCCGCGAGGCGGGCGCGGGAGGGCTGGGCGCCCTGCTCGCCGCGCTGTCCCGCGCCGACGGACTGACGTGGCTCGACGGCGCGGCGGACGCCCGTCCGAGGCCCCCCGGGCCCTGGTTCGGCGCGGTCGCGTTCGACCCGTCGCGCGCTTCGTGGAGCGGATTCGCGCCGGTCCGGTTCGCCGTCCCCCGGCTGCTGGTCTGGGAGGACGGCGGGCGGCGTCACGCCGCGGC
>DASWGI010000121.1:0-6602 GCA_036393835.1 Myxococcales bacterium
CGCCGTCGCCTCTCTCGCCGGTCAAGGGCCAGGCGGAGGCGAACGCCGCGCGTTCGCGCGAGCAGCTTTCCAACCCGCGCATGAATCGGGAGGGCGTCTATCTGGTGACACCGGGCGAGCTCGACACCGCGACACCGCCGCCGCTGCGCGAAGGGGACGCAGTCGAGGTGGAGGGCCAGGTCTGGGGCGTGACGGGCGCCAACGCCGCGGACCTTCACTGCACGCACTTCGAGCGACTCGTCCTGGGACGAGTCGACGTGCCTCGATGAGGCGCGAACGGCCAGCGATTCGAGCGCCCGTTCTTGGCCTTCTTCAAGGGCCGGCAGCCGACGGCGGCGCCGTAAGGCATCGCTCGTCAAGCCCGGGGCGGTGTCCTAGGTTGCAAGACCATGACGCTGAAAGAGAACGCCGGTGCCGCTTGGGCTCGGGGACTCGGGCGATCCGGAAGCTTGCGCACTACAGCCGGAACCGGCGGCTGCGGCGAAAGACGCGCGACCAGCTCAGGGTGGCGCTACGCTTTTCAGAGCGCGCACGTTATGAGATGCGTGCTGGATGGACCTGAAGGGCAAGGTCTGCGTGGTGACCGGCGCCTCTCGCGGCATCGGCCGGGCCTGTGGCGAGGTGCTGGGGTCGGCCGGGGCGCGCATCGCGGTCTGCGCTTCCCGGGCGGCGCCCGAGGTTCCCGCGGGCGTCTTCAGCCAGAAGTGCGACGTCTCGAGCTCCGCGGACGTGGCGCGGTTCTTCCGGGAGGTCGAGCGCCACCTCGGCCCGCCGGACGTGCTGGTGCTGAACGCGGGGGTGCTCGAGCGCGGGCCGATCGAGGAGTTCACCGAGGCGCAATGGGACCGCGTGCTGGGCGTGAACCTCAAGGGCGCATTCCTCTGCGCCAAGGCGGCCTGGCCAGCGCTGCGCCGGACGCGCGGGCGCATCGTGGCGGTGGGCTCCATCTCCGGGACGCTGGGCACGCCCCAGGCGGCAGCGTACAACGCGAGCAAGTGGGGCCTCACGGGCTTCGTCAAGTCGCTCGCGGAGGAGGGCCGCGAGCAGGGCGTCTTCTGCGCCGTCGTGCTGCCGGGGAGCGTGGACACCGATATGCTGAAGAAGACCTCGTTCCCGCCGGAGATCCAGCCCCGCGAGGTCGCGGAGGTGGTCCGCTTCCTCGCCGCCGAGGCGCCCTTCGCGATGACCGGCAGCGCGGTGGAGGTGTTCGGGTGAGCCTGGTCGCCGAGCTGTCCGCGCTGCTCCCCGGCGCGACCGTGATCCCCGAGGGAGAGCGCGCGGCCCCGTACGAGCGCGACGAGAGCGGCCTCGGGCGCTATCCGCCGCAGGCGGTGGTGCTGGGTCGCCACGTGGACGACGTGGTGGCGGTGCTGAAGTACGCGCGCGAGAAGCGGCTGCCCGTGGTGCCGCGCGGCGCCGGCACCGGCAAGAGCGGCGGCGCGCTGGCGGAGCGCGGTGGCATCGTGCTCTCGCTGGAGAAGCTGGACCGCATCCTCGAGGTCTCGCGCGCCGACATGGTGTGCGTTGTGCAGCCCGGCGTGGTGCTCGAGAAGCTGCAGCACGCCGTCGAGGAGCAGGGCCTCTTCTATCCGCCCGATCCCAACTCGCAGGCGATGTGCAGCATCGGCGGGAACCTCGCGCACAACGCGGGAGGGCCGCGCGCGCTGAAGTACGGCGTGACCTCCAACTACGTGCTGGCGCTGCAGGCGGTGCTGGCAGACGGCACCGTCGTGCGCACGGGCCACCGGAGCTGGAAGGGAGTCGCGGGGTACGATCTGACCCACCTCCTGGTCGGCAGCGAGGGGACGCTGGCGGTGATCACCGAGGCGACGCTGAAGCTCATCCCGCTCCCGCGGCGGGTCGAGACGCTGCTCGCCTTGTTCCCCGACGAGGACGCGGCGGCCGGCGCGGTGCAGGCCATCTTCGACGCCGGCCTCTTGCCTCGCGCGTGCGAGCTGTTCGACGGTCCCACCATGCGCGCGCTGGCTCCGCGGGCGCCGTTCAAGTTCCCCGAGGGGGTCGGCGGCGCGCTCTTGATCGAGCACGACGGCCACGGGGAGGGCGCGACCGAGGAGCTGGCGCGGTCGGGCGAGCTGTGCGCCGCGCACGGGGCCCTGGAGGTGCTCGCGGCCCAGGACGAGGCGCAGCGCCGCAAGCTGTGGGAAACGCGGCGCATGACGGGGATCGCGCTGACCGACATCCGGCCGTTCAAGATCAGCGAGGACGTCGCCGTGCCCCGCGGTCAGTTGCTGGAGATGATCCGCGCCGTCCGCCGCATCGGCGAGAAGCACGGGTTCCCCACCGCCGCCTACGGCCACGCCGGCGACGGCAACCTGCACGTGAACCTGCTCTTCCGCAGCGCCGACGAGCGCGCTCGGGGCGAGGCCGCCATCGACGAGGTGATCGAGACCGCCATCCGGCTGGGCGGCACCATCACCGGGGAGCACGGCGTGGGCCTGGCCAAGCGCCGCTTCCTCCGCAAGGAGCAGGGCGAGGCGGTGGTCGCGCTGCAGAAGCGCCTGAAGCGGGCGTTCGACCCGGACGACCTGCTCAACCCCGGCAAGATCTTCCCCTGAGAACGTCCGCTTCGCGACACCGTACCGGGGCTTGACCCCCTACTCGCGCTGCTCTAGGGTCCGCGCCTTTCATGGCCGATACGCCCACACGGACCGCCCCTGCGGAGCAGCGGGAGCAGGAGCAGCCGGAACAGGTCCCGGACGTCGAGCTCGTCCGGAAGGCGCAGAACGGCGACGCGGCCGCGTTCGCGGAGCTGGTCGGGCGGCACCAGCGCCAGCTGTACCGGCTCGCCCTGCGCATGACGGGCAGCGAGGCCGACGCCCAGGAAGTGCTGCAGGAGGCCTTTCTCAACGCCTACCAGAAGCTGCCCAACTTCCGTGGGGAGGCGCAGTTCTCCAGCTGGCTGTACCGCATCGCGGCGAACAGCGCCCTGATGCGCCTGCGCCGCAAGCGCCGGGCGCCGGACGCCCTGACGGACCAACCGTTGGAGCTCCAAGGACCGAGATTCTCTGCGGAAGGCTACCTGGACCCGGCTCCCCTCAGCGACTGGTCGCAGCGCGCCGACGAGAAGATGATGGACCGGGAGCTGGGTTCCGCGATCGACCAGGCGGTCGCCAGCCTGCCTGAAGACTATCGAACGGTGTTCCTGCTGAAGGACGTGGACGGGCTCTCTAACGAGGAGATCGCGGGCGCCCTCGACCTGACCGTGCCCGCGGTGAAGAGCCGGCTGCACCGGGCCCGGCTCGCGCTGCGCGAAAAACTTGGCGAGTTCTTCGGAGAATGATCGAATCGGCGTCGAGGCAGGAGCATCTTTTCCACGTGGTCCCGTTAGGGTAGCGTTCATACTTCCACCCACCCGCAGGACGGAAAACGTTGGCCAACCCCCTCGAGCACTGCGCCGCTTGCGTCGAGCTCCTCGGCGAGTACATCGATGGGTCGCTCCCGCCGGAGCGCGCGGAGGCGCTGGAAGCGCATCTCTCGCTCTGCCCGCCGTGCATCACTTTCGTGCGCACCTACAAGGCGACGCGCAGCCTTTGCAGGCACAAGCTGGCGCGGGAGATGCCCGCGGAGCTGAAGAGCTCGCTGCAAGCCTTCCTGGCCAAGAACGTGCCCGGCTACCGCACGTCCGGCGACGGCGGCGGCGAAAAGAACTAGGTTCCCCGATGCAAGTCCAGATCGACGCGGTGTCCGCCGCCTTGCGCGATGCGCATGGCCACGGGCTCACGCTGAAGCAGCTGGCGGGCCAGCTCCACCTCGGCCAGGCCGCACGGCAGCCGCTGCGGCGGGCCCTGCAGCAGCTCCTCGGCCAGGGCCAGGCCACCTTCGACGGGCACCGGTACCGTTTTCGACCGACCCCGGACCGCCCGGGCGGCAACGGCTCGCAGCGGGCGCAGCGAGGCGACGGTCGAGATGGCAAGCACGCGACGCGCGAGCAGGCGGCGACGCGGCCCAGGAAGTCGCACCCGGCGAGCCGTTCCGCCGGCGGCCAGCCGCCCACCGCCAGCCGGACCATGACCGGCATCCTCCACCTCAAGCCCGAGGGGTACGGGTTCGTCAGCCCCTTGCAGGGCGGATCGGGCCGGCAGGACGACGTGTTCATCCCGCCTCGCCGCAACCGCGGCGCGCTCGACGGCGACGTGGTGCGGGTCTCGGTCGAGCGCGGCCGCGACGGCCGCTTCGCCGGCGAGGTGGTGGAGATCGTCGAGCGCCGCCGCCAGTTCGTCATCGGCGTGTACCGCGCGCAAGGCAAGGCGACCTGGGTGGAGCCGCACGACCGGGCCTTCACCGATCTCATCCCGGTGCCTCGCGATCCGCGCGCGCGGGACGGCGAGCTGGTCAAGGTCAAGCTCGAACGGGAACACGGGGGTCCGCTGCGCGGCGACGTCGTCGGCGTTCTGGGAAAGCCGGGCGATCCGCGCGTGGAGATCCTCGCCACCGCCTACGCGGAAGGCTTCTCGGACGAGCTCGACCCCGCCACGCTGCTCGCCGCCGAGGGCATCCCCGACCACGTCCGTCCCGAGGACACCGCCGGCCGGCGCGACCTGCGGGAGCTGCCGCTGGTCACCATCGACGGCGAGGACGCGCGCGACTTCGATGACGCGGTGCACGTGTCGCGCGTGGGCGGCGGGTACCGGCTGGTGGTGGCCATCGCCGACGTCGCCCGCTACGTGAAGCCCGGGGGCGCGCTGGATCGCGAGGCGCTCCGCCGCGGCACCAGCGTCTACTTCCCCAGCATGGTGCTGCCCATGCTGCCGGAGCGGCTCTCGAACGGCATCTGCTCGCTCAACCCCGACGTCGACCGCCTCTGCATGGTCTGCGACCTGGCGCTCGACTCCGAGGGGCGGCCGCTGCAGTCCGAGATCTACGAAGGCGTGATGCGCAGCCACGCGCGGCTCACCTACACCAAGGTCGCCGAGGCGCTCGAGGGAGAGCCCCAGGCGGACGTGCGGCCGCTGCTCGACGATCTGCGCGTCGCGCGCGAGCTGGCGAAGAAGCTCACCGCGCGGCGGCGCGAGCGGGGGTCGATCGACTTCGACCTCCCCGAGGCGAAGATCGTCCTGGCCGACGATGGCTCGGTGAAGGAGATCGTCCGCCGCCCGCGCAACGACGCGCACCGGCTGGTCGAGGAGTTCATGCTGGCCGCCAACGAAGGCGTGGCCCGCTTCTTCGACGCGCGCGGGCTGCCCACCGTGTACCGGATCCACGATGAGCCCGACGAGGAGAAGCTGGACGCGTTCGCGCAGCTCGCGCGGCTGCACGGATTCGAGCTGCCGGCCGAGCTGACGCCGGCGGCGCTGAACGAGCTGCTCGGGCTCCTCGAGGGCAAGCCGCAGCAGAAGGCGCTCAACTCGCTGCTGCTCCGCGCGATGATGCAGGCGCAATACAGCCCCGACAACATCGGGCACTTCGGCCTGGCCGCGCCGATGTACCTCCACTTCACCTCGCCGATCCGGAGGTACCCGGATCTGATGGTGCACCGGCTGCTCAAGGAGCATTGGGCGCGCGGGGGCCGGCCGATGCGCGAGGCCGAGCGCAAGGAGCAGGAGGAATACCTCGGCGGGATCGCCGCGCAGTGCTCGGAGCGCGAGCGCGCCGCGATGAAGGCGGAGCGCGACATCGACGCTTACTTCGCCGCCCTGTTCATGATGGACAAGGTGGGCGAGGAGTACGACGCCGTGGTGGCCGGCGTGACCGACTTCGGCCTCTTCTGCGAGCTGAAGGAGGTGTACGTCGAGGGCCTCATCCCGAAGGAGAAGCTGGGCGAGAACGTGAAGCTGGACGAGGAGCACCACCGGCTCCGCGTCGGGACCAGCGGCCGCAGCTACGGGGTCGGCGACGAGCTGCGCGTGCGGGTGGTGGAGAGCGACCCGGTGCGGCGCCGCATCACTTTGGAGCCCGCGTCGCTTCCGCGCAGCGGGTCATGGCTCACCGAAGACGACGTCGAGGCTAGGTCGCCGAAGCAGAAGCCTCGCCGGCCGGGCCCGCCGGAGCGGCGGCCTGCAGGGCATCCGCCTCGGCGCGGGTCACCGCCTGGCCGCCCGTCTCGTCGTACACGAAGACGAGGCGGCGGTCGATGAACGGCCGGAAGTAGGCCGGCCAGCCGACCCGTACCTCGTCCGCGGTCACGTCCTCGCGCAAGGCCAGGCGGATCGCCGCGGGGTCGTCGTTGCGCACCACCGGGAACAGCCGGTGGCGCCCGGCGAAATGGATGATCTCCCCGTGGTCGGTCGTGGCCCGCTTCGGCATGGGTGTTGGCTTTACCACGTATCCACTAACGCACCGATACGCGATAGGGGGTGGCCGTCCCGTCCCGGCGTGGCTACAACGGGGACTCGCAGCCGGAGCACGATGGTGGGACATCGCTTCAACCTCGGGCGGCGCGCGGGACTGCTCCTGCCCCTCTCCAGCGTCCGCGGACCGCGCGGCGGGCTCGGGAGCTATGCCGACGCCGGGGCGGTGGCGCGCTGGCTGCGCCAGGGCGGCTCGACGATGTGGCAGCTCTTGCCGCTGAACGAGGTATCGCCCGGGCAAGACAGCCCGTACGCCGCGTCCAGCTCCTGCGCGCTGGAGTCCGTCTACATCGA
>DASWGI010000122.1:0-1856 GCA_036393835.1 Myxococcales bacterium
CAGAAGAAGAGGCGTGCGGGCGTCGACCGTGGAGGTTTGTCATGCAGGCGTGCTCGCTGAGGGTGCTCGACAGGGATGCGTCAAATCGACTGATCTACGCCGACGTGCTCTCGCAGGCGGTCAGCGGCGAGCTCGTCGGGATGCTCAACTACGCCTCGATGGTCGCGCTCTGCCCGAGCGCCGCCGAACAACAGGAGGCAATCGCGGATGCGGAGAGTGAGCGCTGCCACGCGCTCGCCTTTCGCGCGGTGGCGCGCGATCTCGGCGTGCCTCTCGTCGAGGACCCGCGCGCCCGCTACTGGCGGCGCCTGCGCGAGGCCTTCCAGCGGCAAGTCGCCGCAGGAGATTTTCTCGCATGCCTGGTAGTGCAGGAATTGATGCTCGAGTCCCTGGCGGTCTCGATGTACCGGGCCGTGGCCGAGGCCACCGACGGCCTGATGGCGAGGACCTTCGGGACCATCGCGCTTGACGAGGAAAGCCACCTCGAGCACGCGGTCACCACCCTGCGCGCGGCTTGCGAGCTCGACCGGGTCGGCTTCGAAACCAGGACCGAGCGCCTCCACGGCGAGGTCATGACCGTCATCGCAGAGATGGTCGCCCCGCGCTGCTCGAGTGGACCGTGCGGCGTCTGCGCCGAGAGGTGCGTGAAAGAGTCGTTGGGCGACATCGGCTTGAGCGCGCCCGTCCTGCGCGGCAAGGCGCTGCGCCTCTACCTGCAATCGCTCGACCGGGTCGGCGTGCGCGGAGAAAAGAGCCTCCGGTGGGTCGCGAACCTGCCCGCGTGAACGGTGTGGAATTCGCGCTTCTCGGCCACCAGGAGAGCTGGCCACGGATCTCTAGCATCGTGCACGCATTGCGCGATCCGGACCGTCCAAGGCTGGCGGAGGAGGACGTGCGGCAGGTGGCTTCGTGGATTCCTCCGCGGACGCTCGTGCGCAGCCGGGTCTCCTCCATCGCCAATGGGCGCAGCGCTCGCGGTGTCTACATCGAGACGTTCGTCGCGCCGGACGAGCTCGAGGCGCGGGCATTCCACCGCGCGATCGAGAAAGTCCGCGAGGCCGTGACCTGCGCCGCCCGCGAGGGAGCCCAGATCGCGGCGCTGGGTGGATTCACGTCGATCGTTCTCGAAGGGCGGCCGGAGCTCGCGGAAGCGCCGGAGGGTCTCGCGCTCACGACGGGGAATTCGCTGACCTCGGCCCTTATCGTCAAGGGCGTCGAGGCAGCGGCAGGCCTGCTGGGCATCGGCCTTTCCCACGCGTCGCTGCTGGTGGTCGGGTCGACGGGCGACATCGGCTCGGCTTGCGCCGGGTACTTTGCTACCAAGGTGCGACGCCTCCTGCTTTCGGCCCGCAACGCCGAACGGCTACGCCGGCAGGAGGATTCGCTCCGCAGATCGGGCGTCGATGCGACTGCGTCCACCGACCTGCGGCGGCTCCTTCGAGCCGCCGACGTCGTCGTCTGCGCGGCCAGCCTCGCCGCCCCCGCGCTGGAGATCGACGAGTGCCGCCCGGGCGCGCTCGTCTGCGATGCTGGATATCCCAAGAACCTCCGTCCGGGGAACCACAGGCGGGGCGCCCCGCACGTGTTCTGGGGCGGCATGGGGCAGTGCACCGGCGGCTGGGAGAGCGACTCGCCGTTGCTCGACATCTTCTACTCTTTCCCGGCAGCCCGAGTGGCGCACGGGTGCCTGCTCGAGGGCGTCGCGCTGGCGCTCGAACGGCGGTTCGAATCGTTCTCGCAGGGGCGCGGCCGCATCACTCCGGAGCGGATCGAGGAGATCTGGGAGATCGCATCGCGACACGGCATCGTGCTCGCCCCACTCTTCGGACCGGACGGCCTCTGGCCGACGACGCCCG
>DASWGI010000123.1:0-2625 GCA_036393835.1 Myxococcales bacterium
GCGCCGTGGGGCGCGGCACCGCCATCCTGCTCGTCGCCTGCGGCGGCGCCGCGGGAGCGGTGGCCCGGTTCCTCGTCGGCGACTCGTTCTCCCGCCGTTTCGGGACCGGCTGGCCGTACGGAACGCTGTTCATCAACGTCACCGGCTGCTTCGCCATCGCCCTGTTCCTCTCCGCCGCGGCAGCGCGCGCGGAGATGTCGCCCGGCTGGCGCTACCTGTTCCCCGTCGGGTTCGTGGGCGGGTACACGACCTTTTCCACCTACGGCTACGAGACGGTCCGGCTGCTCCAGCTCGGGCAGGCGGCCGGCGCGGTCGCGTACGTGGCGGCGTCCAACGTGCTCGGCCTCTGCGCGGTGGTCGCGGGCGAGTGGCTGGGCAGGAGGATCTGAGTGCGCGATCCGCGGCGCCTGGTGGTGTACGTGAGCGAATCGCGGCGCCGGGGCCTGCGGCCGCTGTGGCGCGAGGTGCTCGACGCCTGCCACCGCCACGGGCTCGCCGGAGCGACGGCCACCCGAGGGATGGTGGGCTTCGGCGCGTCCGGGAAGATGCACGAGGACTTGACGCCCGACGCCATGCCGGACCTGCCCGTCACCATCGAAGCCATCGACGAGGGGCCCCGCATCGACGCGGTGCTCCCCGACCTCGACGTGCTCGTCACGGACGGGCTGATCGCCGTGCACGACGTCGAGGTGGTCAAGGCGCGGCCGCGCAAGGCGGCCGGGGAGGCGCCGGTGACGCACCAGAAGCTGACCGGCAAGGCGAAGATGCTCCGCGTGCACGTCGGCGCGAACGACACCTGGGAAGGGGAGCCGCTCTGGGAGGCGCTGGTGAAGCGCTTCCACCAGCTCGATCTGGCCGGCGCGACCGTGTATCGCGGTATCGAAGGCTACGGTGCCTCGGGGCGCATCCACCGCCGCGCGGTGTGGCGCTCCGCGGACGAGCCGATCACCGTGGTCGCCGTCGATTCGGCGGAGAAGATCGAGAAGGTCCTCCCCTACCTCGATCGGATGGTAGGCAGCGGGCTGGTGGCCATCTCCGACGCCGACGTCATCCTCTATCGCGAGACGACCTGAGCGCGACCAGGTCCTGGGCGATCCGCCGCTGCGCCCGCCACTGCCCGTGCATCGCGCCCCGCGACTCCAGGCGCTCCAGCGCCAGGCGCGCCGGCTCTTCGATGGGCTCCGGCAACGCGCCCGAAAGCGGCGTCCCGGGCAGCGGCATGAACGCGTGGCTATGGATCCGGGCGCCCAGGTCCACCAGCTCCTGCGCGAAGGAGATGGACAGGGCGCGGTCCCTGGCCGTCTCGCCCGGCAGGCCGAGCAGGAAGTCCACGTCGGGCACGAAGCCCGCCTCGACGCACGCGCGCACCGCGCGCCGGACGTCCTCGACCGAGTGGCCCCGGTGCATCGCTCGCAGCACGCGGTCCGAGCCGCTCTGCCCGCCGATCACCAGCTGCCGGTTGTCCACGTACTTCTTCAGGAGGCGCAGCGCCTGGGGCGTGACATGCTCCGGCCTGCATTCGGACGGGAAGGTGCCGAAGTAGATCTTCCCCTCCGGCAGCTCCTCGCGGACCGCGGCGAGGAGCTCTTCCACGGCTGCAGGGTCCACCGAGTGGTCCAAGGAGCCGTACGAGAGACACGTCGGCGTGAGGAAGCGCGCGTAGCGGACCGTGCCGCTCTCGCGCATGCGGGCGACGTGGGCGCGCACGTTCGCGACGCTGCGGTGGCGGAAGCGCGCCTTGAACATGAACGGCGTCTGGCAGAACGAGCAGGCGTAGATGCAGCCTCGGGTGATCTCCAGCGCGTTCCACTTTCCGGCCCGTGCGTTGAACGGCGGGAAGTCGTCGAGCGGGCGCCGCTCGCCGGGTCCGTTCGAGACCAGGCCACCCTGGCGCAAGAAGGACAGGCCGGGCAGCGCGCGTGGATCGCGGCCAGCGATCAGCGCGGCGGCGAGCGCGATCGCCGTCGACTCCCCCTCGCCCACGGCGATCAGGTCGAAGCCGGCGCGCAGCGTCGCGAGCGGCTCCGCCGTCGCGTGCACGCCTCCGGCCACGTGAACGCCGGGCGCCCGCGCGCGCACCCAGGCCAGGTCCTCCTGGCTGGCGAGGAAGTCCGGGGAATAGAAGGACCAGGCAGCGACGGGCATGCCGCCCGCCGCGTCCGCGGAGCGAAGCTCGCGGGCCAACTCGGACCGGTCGCGCGCGAAACGGACCTCCACGCCGGAGGTCTCCCGGTCGGTCTGCAGGGCCGCGGTGACCACGTTGAGCGCGGCGAGCCCGCTGCGGGTGTGGTGCGCGACGATCACCGGACGAGACATCGGAGTCGATCCTAGACCGCACGTCGCGCCGCGCGATACAGGCGGCTTCAGATGGACACCCCGCGCCAGGCAGAGATGCTCGCCAACCGGGTGCGCAAGAACTTCCACCGGCTCCACCGGCCGTTCGAGCGCGAGGGCGTGGGCGCCTTCCGCGTCTACGACTGGGACGTGCCCGAGATCCGCGCGGCGGTCGACTGGTACGAAGGCCACCTCGTGGTGGCGGAGTACGAGCGGGCGCAGACGCGAGGGTCGCCTGGATGGCTGGAAGCGATGGGCACGGCCGCGGCCGCCGCTCTCGAGGTGCCGCAG
>DASWGI010000124.1:0-11454 GCA_036393835.1 Myxococcales bacterium
GACGTCGATCAGCAGCCGCTCGCAGGTCTCGCGCACCGCGGGGGGCAAGCGGGCTGCATCCAGCGAGGCGATGCGCTCGGCGAGAGCGACCGCGACCGGCGGCTTGTCCCCCATCAGGTGTTCCGGACGAGCGGGCCGCCCCGGAAGCCCGGAACGCGGTTCGCCGCGGCGATGACGGCGGAAGTGAGGATCAGCATGGTCAGGCCGAGCACGGCGATGGCGGCGAGATCGCCGCTCTCGTTGAGGTCGAAGATCAGGACGGAGAGCACCTTGGTCTCGGAGGTGAAGAGGATGGCGGCGGCGGACAGCTCGCGCACCACCGCGACGAAGACGAAGCACCAGGTGGCGATCAAGGAGGGTCCGAGCAGCGGGGCGGTGACGTCGCGCAAGGTCCTCAGGCGCGAGGCGCCTAGGACGCGGCTCGCTTCCTCCAGCTCCGGCGACACCGCCCGCAAGGAGGCCTGCAACTGCTGGTAGGCCGCGGGCAGCTCGATGGTGACGTACGCGAGGAGGAGGATCCAGAGCGTCCCGTACAACACGATCGGTCCGCGCGTGTAGGCGAGGAACAGGCCGACGCCCAGCGCGATGCCGGGAATGGCGATCGGCGCGGTGGCGAGGAAGCCCAGCACGCGGTGGCCCCTGATCGCGGCGCGCGCGGTCAGGTAGGAGATCACGAGCGCCAGCAGCGCTCCCAACGTCGCGGACAGGAGCCCGAGCAGGAAGGTGTTCTTGAGGGCGAGCCTGGTGGCGGAGAGCTCGAGGAAGACGAATCGGACGTGGTCGAGAGTGAACCTCTCCAAGGTCAGCGGCTGCGAAGGGATGCGCGAGAAAGCCGCGTTCACCAGCGCGGCGTAGGGCAAGAACACCGGCAGCGACAGCATCGCGAGGCACAGGCCGAGCGCGGGCCAGCGCAGCGGGCCCAGGCGCACCGGGCGGGGCGGGCCGCTCCTTCCGCCGATGACGGTGTACCCGCGCCGGCCCAGGACCGCGGACTGCGCCCTGAGCAGCACGACGGTCACCACCAGCAGCGGCAGCGAGGCGGCGGCCGCGAGCTCCGGCTTGGGCGGGTACTGGAACAGGCTCCAGATCTTGGTGGTGATCGTGTGGAAGCCCGCCGGCAAGGCCAGGATGCCCGGCGCGCCGAAGAGCGTCATGGCTTGCAGGAACGCGACCAGCGCTCCGGCCGCGAGCGCAGGGAGCGCCAGCGGGATGGTCACCCTCCGCGCCGTGCGCCAGGCGCTTCCACCGAGGATCGCCGACGCATCTTCGAGCTCGCCCGGGATGCGATCGAGCGCGTTCGCGACCAGCACGAAGACGTACGGGAACGTGTAGCAGCAGATGACGAAGACGAGCCCGTGCAGCGTGTACACGTTGAACAGCACGACCTCCGGACCGGCGCCGGTCGCGACGCGGTAGAGCTGGTTGAGCAGGCCGCTGTTGGGCGCCGCCAAGAGCTCCCAGGCGATGGCGCCGAGGAACGGCGGCGTGACGAATGAAGCCAGGACGAGGAAGCGGACGGTCCGCCGCAGCGGCATGTCGGTTCGCGCCACGATCCAGCCCATCGGCGCGGCGACCAGGCAGCAGATCAGGCTCACCGACACGGCGAGGATGAGCGTGGTGACGAGAGGCTCGAGGAAGGCCGGGTCGGTGAAGAGCAGCCGGAAGTTGGCGAGCGTGAAGCGCCCTCCCCGTCCGGTGAAGGCGAAGACCACCAGCCAGCCGATCGGCAGGACCACCAGGAGGCAGAGCGCCGCCGCGCACAGCGCCAGGACCGCGCCCGAGAGGTCGGGGCGCACACGCGATGGCAGTGCCCGAGATCCCACCCGTCACACCTTGAAGTACTTGCTGTACCGCGCCTTGATCTCGTCGGCCTGCTTCTCGACCGCAGCTGGATCGTCCTTCATCAGCTTGATCTCCCGCAACGGCTTGCGTCCCGCCTTCTCCTTGACCAGCGCGTGGAAGGAGCGCAGGCCGCCGAAATCGACCATCAGCTGCTGGCCCTCGACGGAGAAGAGGAAGCTCTGCAGCAGCCGCGCCGCATTCGGGTGGGGCGCGTCCTTCAGGACGCCGGACGGGCCGACGATCAGCGGCGTTCCCTCGGTCGGGTAGACGATCTCGACCGGCTCGCCCTTCTCCTTGAGCTGGAAGAGGTTGTACTCGTTGCCGTCGGCCATGACCGCGCGTTCGCCCAGCGCCAGCTTCTTGGGCGGGTCGGCCGAGGATTGCACCTGCATGACCTTCTGCCTGGCCAGCTTCTCGAAGTATTCCCAGCCCAGGTCGCGCGAGATCTGGAAGGTGGCGGTCATGATGGTTCCGCTATACCCGGGATGGCCCTTCACGATCTTGCCGGACCACTTCGGATCGAGCAGATCGGCGAAGCTCCTCGGCGCGTCCTCCGGCTTCACCAGCTTGGTGTTGTAGCCGATGACGCTCAGCCAGACGCGCCAGCTGGCGAAGAGGCCGTCGGGATCCTTGTGCTCCGCCGGGTAGTGGAGCGCGACGTCCTCGGGGACGTACGGCGCGAGGATGCCGTCGCGTTTCCACACGATGAAGTGCGCGGCGTCCGAGCTATTGACCACGTCGACCGCGTGGATGTTGCTCGCGTACTCCTGACCGATGCGCTGGAAGATCCGCTCGCCGCCCGAGCGCTCCACGCGCAGGTCGATGCCCGGGTATTTCGCCTCGAACGCCTTGCCGATGCGCTCGGCCACCGGAAGGTCGACGGCGGTGTACCAGATGACCTTGCCTTCCTTCTTCGCCGCAAGGGTCAGCTCGGGCGTGACCTTGCTCGGCGCCGGTCCCGCTGCCCCGGCCGTCCTGCCCGGCAGCAGCAGCGCGAGCGGTACCGCCGCGAGAGCCGCGAGGACCTGCCGCCTGCCGACCTTGCGTGGCTGCATGGAAG
This sequence comes from Myxococcales bacterium, assembly GCA_036393835.1. Taxonomy (GTDB): domain Bacteria; phylum Myxococcota; class Myxococcia; order Myxococcales; family 40CM-4-68-19; genus VBKO01. The sequence goes on from DASWGI010000124.1 coordinate 2,903, forward strand.
TCTCCCCTGCTCTTCAGGATACCAGCGCCCGGCAGCGCTCGGGCGGCAGGGTCAGCCAGACGGAAGCGCCGGGCGCGAAGCTGTCCGCCGGCGCGGCCGTGATCCTCAGCTGCGTGCCGTCCGGAGCATCGACCACGTAATCCCGAGCGCCGCCGAGGAAGACGTTGCGGACGACCGTGCACTGGACGGTATTCGCGGCCGCCGGGCGGGTCGCGTGGTTCGAGATGCCGATGTCGTGCTGGCGGATGGACACGGCGACCTCCGCGCCGGGGGCGAGCGCCGCGCCGCGGCACTCGATCGACGTTCCAGCAAACGAGACGTGCGTCGCATCGAGCGCCTTGCCGCGGAGGATGTTGCTGCCGCCGAGGAAGCGCGCGACGAACTCGGAACGCGGCCGGTCGTACACCTCCTCGGGAGTGCCGAGCTGCTCGATGCGCCCGGCGTTCATGACGGCGATCCGGTCGGCGGTCGTCATCGCCTCGCCCTGGTCGTGCGTGACGTAGATGCTGGTGTAGCGGTAGGCGTCGTGCAGCCGGCGCACCTCGAAGCGCATCTCCTCGCGCAGGTTGGCGTCGAGGCTCGACAGCGGCTCGTCGAGCAGCAGCGTCTCGGGCTCGACGATCAGCGCGCGGGCCAGCGAGACGCGCTGCTGCTGCCCGCCGGACAGCTCCCCCGGGTACCGCTCCGCGAACGGGGCGAGCCGCGTGGTCGCCAGGATGGCGGAGACCTTCCTGGCGATGGTGGCGCGATCGAGCTTCCTTACCCCGAGGCCGTAGGCGACGTTCTCGGCCACCGTCATGTGCGGCCACAGCGCATGGCTCTGGAACACCATCGAGACGTTGCGCTGCTCGGGCGGCAGCGTGCGCCCGGGGGAGGACACCACCCGGTCGCCGAGGACGATCTCGCCCGCGGTGGGCTCGATGAAGCCGGCGACCAGGCGCAGCGCCGTCGTCTTCCCGCAACCCGAGGGCCCGAGCAGGCACACGAGCTGGCCGTGCTGGATGTCGAGCGACACGCCGTCGAGCGCGGTCTGGTCGCCGAAGCGCTTGGTGAGCCCGCGCAAGATGACCGACGACACGGGCGGCTCCTACTTGCCGGTGAACACCGGCTTGCGCTTCTCCAGGAATGCGTTGCGGCCTTCGACGTAGTCCTGGCTGGCGAAGCAGCGGGCGACGAGATCGGCGGCGCGCTTCAGGTCGCGCTCGCTCTCCGGCTTCAGCACCTCCAGGGAGATCTGCTTGATGGCGTCGACGGTGAGCGGCGCGTTGGCTGCGACGCCGTCGGCGTATTCCCGGACGGAGGAGGCCAGCTCGGAATCGGGGAGCACGCGGTTGACGAGCCCCATGGCCAGGGCCTCGGCGGCGCCGAACTGGCGGGCGCTGAAGAAGATGTCCTTCGTGTGCGCCGGCCCGATGGTGTCGATGAAGCGCTTGAGGCCTGGGTAGCCGTAACCCAGGCCGAGCTTCGCGGCGGGCAGGCCGAAGCGCGAGCCTTCCGAGCAGAAGCGCAGATCGCAGCAGACGGCGAGGTTGAGCCCGCCCCCGATGCAGTAGCCCTGGATCATCGCGATGGTCGGCTTGGGGTAGGCGGCGACCCCCGAGTACACCTTCTCGGTGGCGGCGTTGTAGCGCTCCACCGCCTCGCGCGTGGCGCGCTCGTCCTCGAACTTGGAGATGTCGGCGCCCGAGACGAACGACTTGCCGCCCGCCCCGGTCAGGACGACGACGCGGACCTGGTCGTCTTTGGCGAAGTCGTCGAGGATCCTCGCGGCGGCTTGCCACATCTCGAGCGACACTGCGTTGTGGCGCTCGGGGTTGTTGAAGATCATCGTGCCGACGCGCCCCTCCTTGCGGGCGAGCATCTTGTCGCTTTGATCCATGCGGCTCTCCCTCAGATCACCTTGTCCCGGCGCAGCCTGTCGATCTCCGCATCCGAGAAACCGAACTCGCGCAGCACCTCGCCTGTGTGCTCACCGCGACCGGGCGGCGCAGCCACCATCCGGCTGGGAGTGCGGCCCAGGCTCACCGGCTGGCCGACGACGCGCAGCGCGCCGCCGCCCGTCGCGATCTCCCGCACCATCCCCAGGTGCTGGACCTGAGGGTCGGCAAAGACCTTGTCGATGGAGTGGATGGGGCCGCAGGGCACGCCGGCTTCGTTCAGCCGATCGACCCATTCGGCGCTGGACCGGCCGGCCAGGTAAGTCTCGAGCTCGGCGTTGAGCGCGTCGCGGTTCTTCAGGCGCGCCGCGGCAGTGGCGTACTCGGGTCTGTCCAGCAGCGCGTCCGCTCCGGTGGCGCGGCAGAGGCGCTCCCACATCGTCCCGCCCACGGCCGCGACGTTGATGTGGCCGTCCCGGGTCTTGAAGACGCCGGTGGGGATGCTGGTCGGATGGTTATTGCCCGCCTGGCGCGGCACCTCGCCGGCGTTCAGCCAGCGCGAGGCCTGGAAATCGAGCATGAAGATCTGCGACTCCAGCAGCGAGGTGGCCACCTCCTGGCCCTTGCCCGACTGCTCGCGCTCGAGCAGCGCCACCAGGATGCCGAGCGCGCAGAAGAGGCCGGCGGTGAGGTCGGCGATGGGGATGCCGACGCGCATCGGCCCCCGGCCGGGCTCGCCGGTGATCGACATCAGCCCGCCCAGGCCTTGCGCGATCTGATCGACGCCCGGGCGATCCCGGTAGGGCCCCTCCTGGCCGAAGCCGGAGATGCTGGCGTAGACCAGCCGCGGATTGATCTTGCTCAGCGCCGGGTAGTCGATGCCGAGGCGTTTCTTCACGTCGGGGCGGAAGTTCTCCACCACCACGTCGGCCTTGGCCGCCAGGCGCCGGAAGACGGCCACGCCGTCGGGCGATTTGAGGTCCAACGTGATTCCGCGCTTGTTGCGGTGCAGGTTCTGGAAGTCCGGTCCTTGGCGCGGCCCGCCCGCCGGGTCGCCCACTTCCAAATATTCGGGCACCTCGACCTTGATCACGTTCGCGCCCCAGTCCGCGAGTTGGCGGACGCAGGTGGGCCCGGCCCGGACGCGGCTGAGATCGAGGACGGTGAAGCGCGCGAGCGCCGCCGAAGCCTGCGGGACGGCCATGCCCACAACTGGCATCAATCCTCGCGGACGGTCAACAGCAGCACCGCGACGTACGGGACCTCGATGCGGCCGCCGCGCCGCTCGATCGCGTTCGCGACGGCGCCGTACAGCGGGGTCCGGAGCCCGGGCTCGAGCAGCGCGTGGTCGGAATGGGTCTCCAGGAGATCGAGGTACTGCCGGGTCGTGTAGGCGGCGGTCCAGGGGAACGAGGCGGCCTGGACGGGCCCGAACAGGCCGCTCCGACTGATCTCACCGGTCAGCTGGCCGGGCTTCGATTCGATCGAGTCGCGAGCCGCCGTCCAGGTCACGGCCGGAAACCAGCGCGCATAGGCGGCTTCCAGCTCGGCGCGCAGCGAGGGATCGAGACCCGACGTCTCGTTGCGGATCAGCGCCAGCGCGCCGCCGGGGCGAAGCGCCGCGGCGGCCTTCACGTACCGGATGGCCGGGTCGACCCAGTGGAACGCCTGGGCCGAGACCACCATGTCGAAGGACCGATCGGCGCCGCTCCAGGCCTCGAAGGTGACCTCCTCGACGGCGACCTCGGGGAACGCAGCCACCTTCCTGCGCAGGACCGCGGCCATGTTGCCGCCGGGCTCGAGGGCGACGATCGCGTACCCGCGCCGGGCGAACGGCAGCGTCGCCTTGCCGGTGCCCGCGCCGATCTCGAGGATCCGTCCCCCGGCCGGAATCCCGCTCCGCGCGGCCGCCTCGTCGACGAGCGCCTCGGGGTAGGACGGACGCGCGGCGTCGTACAGCTCCGCGCTGCGATCGAAGGACGTCCTGGAGGCTTCGTCGATCCCGGTCACGGGTGCCGGAAGGTAGCACGCGAGACGTCGCTCTGCGGGACCGGCTGTCCGGCTGAGCGTGCACGGCGCTACGGATAGGAATCGACCAGCCTGTCGTGCCGCTCCAGGCGCCAGCGCCACCCTCCGCCCGAGCAGCTGCCGCACCCGCGGGCATCCACCAGCGCCACCTCGAGGCGCACGTCGTCGGGAAGCTCGATCAGCCGCTTCGGCACCTGGAAACGGTACGAACCCGTGTGCAGGGCGCCGGCCGCCACCTGCAAGAGCCCGATCTCTCCTCCGGGCCCGGCGACCCGCGCGTAGATCTCCAGACCGTCTTCGAACGCGCCGCCGGTTTCGACGACGATCGATCGCTGCGTGCTGGCGTCGCGGGGCTCGAAGGCGATCTTCGGCGAGGAAGCGGCGCTCCCGAGGAGGATCGGATCGGCACCCGCCTGCCGCGCGCGCAGGAAACGGTCGAGCTGGGAGAAATGCAGGGAGCCGCCGCTCAAGGCGCTGGCGCCCCTTTCCAGATCGATCGCCTCGTTCAGGCGTCCCTGGCGGAACCACACGGTCGCCTTGGTGTCGAGCACGGACGGTCTCTCCGGTAACCACCGCAACGCCTCGTCCACCGCTTGCTCGGCCCGGAGCAGGCAAGCGCGGGACGTGGTCGGCTCGATGGCGAGGGCCCATGCCACGTTGTTCAGCAGCCAGGGGTCGGCGTTGCCGCCGGAGAGCTTTCCGGCGGCGGCCTGCAGTTGGGAATCGCGGGAGGAGGTGGCGCAGGCGGCCAGCTCCGCGTCGGGAGACAGAGCGGGCATCTTGCGCGGCAGCCCGTCTGCGCCGACCGCCGCCAGCATCGCAACGACGATGGCATTGTTGGCCGCATGCATCAGGATGCCGGGCAACAGCCCGCCCGACGCCCGCCGCATGCGGCCGGTCATCAAGCCGAACACGAAGTAGAACGGCAGCCGCGACGGGTCGCCATGGAGGGTCGCGAAGAGGAGCGCCTGAACCGCGTTTGCCAGCCAGAGCCGCATCTGGCGGCCGAACACGTCCAGGAGGATCGACCGGAAGATCAGCTCCTCGGCGATGGGGATGAGGAGTGCGAAGACCAGCAGCGCCAGGCCAGGGCCGTAGACGTCCACGGTGGCCTTGACCATCGATTCGATCGCGGTCGCGCCGGGCGCCAGCGGGATCTTCCCGGGCAGCTTGAAGAGCAGGTGGCTTGCAACTGCCACCGCGAACGCCACCAGGAGCCCGAGGACCGCCTGGCCGGCGCTCTTGGGCAACGACCAGGTCCCAGGGCCCAGGAGCCGCAGCCGCTCCCTGCGGCGCGCGACCAGCGCGGCGAAGGACGCCGTCAGTAGCAGCGCATAGAACAGGGCGAACGCGGCGAGGGCCCGCGGCGGCGAGCCGTGGTGCTCGCCCCCCGCGACCCACGAGGCCAGCTCGTCGTAGGCGAAGACGTAGACGGCCAGGAACTGGCAGACGAGCATCGCCGCCGTCGCCAGCCACGCGTGGCGAAAACCCCATGTCGGCGCCGGCTCCTCGCCCGTCCCGGCGCGAAGCCGCCGCCGGAGCCACCACGAGTGGAGGGGAACGAGCAACAACCCGGGCAGCAACGCCAACCCGGCAAGGCAGCCCAGCAACGCCAGGACGCCGGACAGGTCGCGCGGCCGCCAACCCGCCCAAGGAAACTTCCACGCCAGCGCGAGGCGGCGGCGTCCGAGCGGATCCGTCTTCCAGCCCAGCTCGCGAAGGTCGTGGTAGGAGCGGGCCGCGGAGGCGGGATCGCTTCCAGCCAGGTCGATCTCGAAGATCCGGGTGAGCACCTCGAGGCGATTCCACGCCGCACCTTGCTCTGCATACGTCTTCCGCGCCAGCTGGAGCTTGCCGGTTCGTTCGAGGATGCGGGCGCGAAGCATCGCATCGACGGCCGTCTTCCCCTTCCCGGCGGCGAGGTCGAGCATCCACGCCCCGCGCGCGAACGCGCCGGCATCGGCCAGCATCCGCGCCTTGTGCGCGAGCTCGAAGGCCGGACCGTCCGTCCGCGAGCTGAGCACGACCACCGCCTCGGTCCGCCGCCCTTCCGCGATGAGCTGCGAGGCGACCTCGCGCGTCATGTCGAGGCTGGGCTCGAGGTCCATCGCCAGCCGCGCGTAGTGACTCGCGAGCGCGAGCTGCTGGCTCGCGGAGTAGCTCCGCGAGAGCTTCACGTAAACGGCGGCGAGATCGCCGTTCGTCCAGGCGATCCGAGGATTGGCGAGCGCTTCCTTGCCGAACGCGATCGCGTCGTTGGACCACTTGTAGTCCAGGCGATAGCGGACGGCCAGAACGGACTCGGGAAAGTCGCGCGCCAGCCCCTCCAGGCAGCCGCCGTGCGTCGGCGTCTCGCCGTCGTCGGAAGGCCCTGATTCCTCGTCGTCGTGAGAGGCCATCTCCGCCGCGATGAGCTTGCAACGCTCGACCGCGGCCATCGCGTCCGCGGGGTGCTTGCGGAGGTGGGCGTCGTAGGCCTCGAGCGCATCCTGCAGGGCGCGCAGCTCCGCCGACTTGACGTGGCGCGAGTAGGCTTCATGGCTGCCCGCGCTGCCAGGAGGAGGCAGCGTCGCAAGCGCAGGCGGCCCAGTAACGAGGAGCGCCAGCGCGGCGATCGCAACGGCCATGCGTGCGGGAGCTCATACCAGCGCTTCCGGTTCGATTCCAATTCTGCCAATATTCGCGCTTGCGGAATCTGCAAAACGCAGGGAGGGACCAAAATGAGGCGAACCTTTCCGGTAGTGGTCGGGTTGGCGATGGCCGCGTGCGCGTCGTCGCAGCCCGAGCCGTCGAAGGCGGCGGCGCCCGAGACGTTCCAGGCCAGGCTGGACCCGCGCAGCGAGGTCCCGCCGCCCAACCTCGACGGGGCGGCGTCGCCGTCGGGCATGGCGAACTTCACGGTGAGCGGGACGACGGTGGTCTACAAGCTGAGCGCGTCGGGCCTGAGCAGCGCCCCGCTGATGGCGCACATCCACCTCGGCGCGCCGGGAGCGGCCGGGCCGGTGATCGTGCCGCTCAACATCGCGGCGGGCGCGTCGGGCACCGCCGCCGGCGAAGGCACCTTCGACGCGTCCGGAGTGAAGGGAAAGAAGGCCGACGGCTCCGCCATGACGCTCGACGACGTGCTGGCGGCGATGCGGTCGGGGGGGGGACCTACGTGAACGTGCACACCGCGAACAACAAGCCCGGCGAGGTGCGCGGGCAGATCGAGAAGTAGCACTGCCGGTCGGGGCCCCGGACGGCTCGCGCTGCCCGGGGCTGCCTCGCTTTGAAACCGCAGATCCCGCGGCGGACGACACGCGGTCGCGCCGCGCGGCCGTCCTGGCTCAGTAGAGGATCGTCTGCATCTGGAACGTGATGTTGTTGGTGCCTCCCTGCTCCGTGCCAGGCGCGTCGTTGTTGATGACCCGCTCGTACTGGAGGGTGAAGTTCAGGAAGTTGGCAGGAGCCACGTAATACTTCAATCCGCCCGCGATCCACGTCTGGCTGGGCGAAAAGGGCGCGACGAGGGCCTGCCTGAACGCGAGGGGATAGTCTTCGCTGATCTTCCGCATCTCGTACTTGCCGAAGACGGAGAAGTGTCCGGCGTGGTTGTAGTACCCTGCTTCCGCAAGGTAGTTGGTCTGCTTGAGAATGAGGGGATAGGTCCCGAAGTTGGTCGGAGCGGTCAGAGTCCCCGTGAGGCCGCCGTCGTAATAGCCAAACTGCAGCAGGCCGACGATCTCGTCGCCGCCCCTCGGATTCGGGCCGGCCAGCGGATAGTTGATGAACGCGGCGCCGCTGAAGCTCACGTACGCGTTCTTGTCGGCCCCTGCACCGAGCGTGGCTGGAAACGGGGCCGTGGCCGGGCCACTCTTGCGGAGGGCCTGGTAGTCGAAGTTGCCCATCACGCCGAGGACCTTCCGGGTACCATAGTAGTGACCGCCGTTGACGTAGGCCGTTTCCGGGTCCCACAGGTTGGCCGACACCATGGCGACGACGCGGGGTCCGTTGTGGCCGGCGGTCTGCGTCGGCCCCGGGGACGCTTGCCGGGTTCCTTGGAAGACACCCAGGCGGTATTCGACGTGATAGTCCGCGAAGAAGCCGTTCGCCTGGATGCCGAGGTCGCGGAGGGCGTTTCCAGAGGTGTTGCCCTGCAGGGCGGGTGTGGTGGCGACGTTGGCCAAGTCGATGCTCACGTAGGTGGTCGTCGGCTGCGTGCCGTTGCGGGTCAACGGCAACAGGATGCTGCCGCCGCTCAGCCAGAAGGCGTCGGCGAACTTGACCTGGCCGTAGGCGTCGAGGATCGAGGGCACCGGAGTCGTCCTGGCGCCGGTGGTCGGATCGGCCTTGCCGACGTTGGTAGACTCGAACAGGACGTTGAAGTACACGTCCTTGACGATCGATCCAGTCGTGAAGAAACGGCACCGGCGGCAGTAGAAGTCCATCGCGTATCCGCCGTCGGATCCGTCCGGCTGGCGGATCCGGTCCTGGGCAACCTTGTACCAAGCCTGGACCTGGGCGCCGAAGCGGAACCAGGTGTACTCGGCGATCTTGATCTCACGCGCCGGACCGATCTGCGCGACGGCCGGGAGGGGTGTGCCCACCGGCCTCGCCGGAGCCGTTTCGGGCGCTTGCGGCTTCTCGGTCTGCGTCCCTGTCGGAGCC
>DASWGI010000125.1:0-20620 GCA_036393835.1 Myxococcales bacterium
GGCGAAGGGAAGATCGCCGGCGACGAGACGCTCGCTTTCGACGACGACGGCACCGGGCAGGTGAACGCCACCATGATGGTGCAGGTGCCGGCGAGCTTCGACGTGAGCAACGCGTGCATCGTCACCGGCATTTCGTCCGGCTCGCGCGGCGTCTACGGAGCGATCGCCACGGCGGGCGAATGGGGGCTCAAGCACGGCTGCGCGGTCGCGTACACCGACAAGGGCAGCGGGATGGGGGTGCACGACCTGGCCGGCAATACCGTGAATCTGATCGACGGCACTCGCGCCGACGCGGTGGCCGCTGGCGCCGCGTCGAACTTCACCGCGAGCCTGAGCGACGCCGACCGCGCGGCGTTCAACGCCCAGCTCCCCTCCCGCCTCGCCATGAAGCACGCGCACTCGCAGCAGAACCCGGAGAAGGACTGGGGCAGGTACACGCTGCACGCCGTCGAGTTCGCCTTCTACGTGCTCAACGAGAAGTTCGGGGACCCCACGGCGAGCGGCACGATGCGGACGATCCATCCGGGCCGGACCATCGTGATCGCCGCCAGCGTCTCGAACGGCGGCGGCGCCGCCCTGGCCGCGGCGGAGCAGGACACGCAGGGCCTGATCAGCGGAGTGGTGGCCGGCGAGCCCCAGGTGCAGGTCGCCTCGACCGCGACGATCCAGCGCGGCGGGACCACGGTCGCCGCGGCCGGGAAATCGCTCTTCGACTACACGACATACGCGAACCTGTATCAGGCCTGCGCCACGCGCTCCACGCCTTACTCCGGTCTCACCGCTTCCACGCTGGGGCCGGCATTCGATGCGACGGCGGCGGACGAGCGCTGCTTGTCGCTGCAGGCGAACGGATTGCTCACCAGCGGGACAGGCAACACGACGACACTCGGGGACGAGGCGCTTGCGAGACTCAATCAGTCCGGCTGGGAGCCCCAGTCGAACCTGCTGCACCTGTCGCATTTCGCCTCGTACGCGACCCCCGCGGTCGCGGCCACGTACGCGAACGCTTACGCGCGCGCGAGCGTCAAAGACAATCTCTGCGGATACAGCTTCGCGATGACGGACACGACCGGCGCGGTGCAACCCGTTTCAGCCAGTGCCGGGAACCAGGCGGCCGAGGCGCAGATCTTCGCCAACGGAAATGGCGTCCCGCCAATGACGACCGGGCCAGCGGCGATCAACCTCGTCAACAACAATTCGCAGGGAGCCGCGCGGCGCGACCAGGTCTCGCTGAATGCGTCGGGCACCAACGATTACAACGCCGACGGCGTCATCTGTCTCCGAAGCCTGGCGACCGGCACCGACAGCAGCGGTGCGCCCTTGAGCGGCGCCGCGCTGGACCGGGCGAACGCGGTGAAGGCAGGGATTCAGCAGGTGCTGCGGACCGGAAAGCTTCGCAGCATCCCGACGATCCTGGTGCAAGGCCGCGCAGACACGCTGGTTCCCGTGAACCACTCTTCGCGCGCGTACTTCGGGGCGAACAAGATGGCGGACGGTACCGACAGCCCCACCGTCTATTACGAGGTGGAGAACGCACAGCACTTCGATGCCTTCCTGCCGTTCCCTGCGCTCGCCGCTCGCTTCGTACCGCTGCACCCGTACGTCATCCAGAGCCTCGACCTCATGTATGCCAGGTTGAAGAACGGCACGGGGTTGCCTCCGAGCCAGGTGGTGCGCACGACTCCCCGCGGCAGCGTTTCCATGCAGATCTCGACAACCAACGTGCCACCCATCTCCGCGAGCCCGGCAGCCACCAACCTGATCACCTTCGCGAACAACACGGTGAGCGTCCCGAACTAGGCCAGGCGGCGCGCGCGAGGGCGGTGCCTTGCCGCCGCAGAGAGGGTAGGGTACTTGCTGCCCTCTTTCGCGGAGGCGACTTGGCGCAGCTCTTCGTCGAGCCGGGGAAGGTTGCGCGCGCGCGGGAGCTGGCCCAGCAGGCCGCGCGCGGGGTGCAGGCCTTCATCGACCGGCACAGCACGGTGGCCATCGAGCGCACGGTGCTGCGGCTCCTCGGCATCGGCGGAGCGGGCGCCCGAGGGGCGCCGCTGGCCAACCTGCTGGTGGACAAGCTGCGGGACGCGAAGGTGCTGCACAAGGGCGCCGCGTGGTGGCTGGGCCGGGCGCTCAAGGCGAGCCCCGGCCGCGATCCACTCCAGGCCGTCGAGCGCATCGCCGCGCACCCCGAGAAGCTGCCGCCGCTCACCCCCGCCGAGGACGCCGAGCTGCGCGAGACGATCCGCGCCGATGCCCGCGCCGCCGCGCGCGACCTGCGCGAGAAGGTCGAGAAGCGCAAGGAGCTGAAGCGGAGTCTTCAGCTAAGCAGCTTCCCGGGCGCTCCCTGGAAGTACGTGATCGTGGCCACGGGCAACATCCACGACGACGTGGAGCAGGCGCGGGCGGCGGCGCAGCAGGGCGCCGACGTGATCGCGGTGATCCGCAGCACCGCCCAGTCGCTGCTCGACTACGTCCCGCACGGCGCCACCACCGAGGGATACGGCGGCACGTACGCGACGCAGGAGAACTTCCGCATCATGCGCGAGGCGCTGGACGAGGTCTCGCGACGCTTGGGCCGCTACGTCCACCTCACCAACTACTCCAGCGGCCTCTGCATGCCGGAGATCGCCTACATGGCGGCGGCCGAGCGCCTCGACATGCTGCTCAACGACGCCATGTACGGGATCCTCTTCCGCGACATCAACATGCAGCGGACCTTCTGCGACCAGTACTTCTCCCGCCGGATCTGCGCCTTCGCGGAGATCATCATCAACACCGGCGAGGACAACTACATCACCACCGCCGACGCGGACGAGGCGGCGCACACGGTGATCGCCTCCCAACTCGTCAACGAGACCTTCGCGCACCTCGCCGGCATGCCCGACGAGCTGATCGGATTCGGGCACTCCTTCGAGATCGACCCGGCCCGGGAGGACACGCTCCTGCGCGAGTTCGCCATGGCGATGATGGTGCGCGAGCTCTTCCCGCGCAGCCCGATCAAGTACATGCCGCCCACCAAGCACAAGGAAGGCGACATCTTCTTCAGCCACGCCTACGACGTCATGGCCGACCTGGTGGCGATCACCACCCGGCAGGGCATCCAGCTCCTCGGAATGATGACCGAGGCGATGCACAATCCCTTCCTGATGGACCGCTACGTCGCCCTCAAGTCCGCCGCGTACGTCTACCGGGCCGCGCGCCACCTGGGCGACGAGATCGCGTTCAAGCCCGACGGCATCGTCGCCCGGCGGCAGCGCGAGGTGTTCGACAAGGCGGTCGCGCTGCTCGAGGAGGTGGCGAAGGACGGCATGATGGCGGCCATCGGCAAGGCGCGCTTCGGGGACACCGCGCGGACGGAGACCGGAGGAAAGGGCCTCGACGGCGTATTCGAGCGCGCCCCCGACTACTTCAATCCCTTCCTTGAAATTCTAGAGGGCCGGGCGTGAGCGAGAAGCAGCTCATCCGGCCGTACGGCGATCGCAAGGACGACGGGGTCATCCAGCTCTCCTTCGTGCTGCCGGTGCCCGTCTCGGAGAAGGCGAAGGAGGCGGCGGCCCAGGTGGCGAAGAAGCTCGGGCTCTCCCACGTGCTGGTCGCCTCCATGGAAAAAGCCGGCGACGACTACAGCTTCTTCGTCGTGTACGGCCGGACCCACATGCAGCTCGACTACGGCTCGATCGAGGTGCCGGTCGTCGAGCACCGCAAGCACCCGTTCGACGAGCTGAACGACGTGATCGAGCGGGACGTCGGCCGCAAGATCGTGGTGGTCGGCGCCTGCATCGGCACCGACTCGCACACCACGGGGATCGACGCCATCATGAACATGAAGGGCTACGCCGGCGACTACGGCCTGGAGCGCTACCGCATGTTCCGCGCCATCAACCTGGGGTCCCAGGTGGAGCCCCGCGCGCTGGTGCAGAAGGCCCGGGAGGTGCAGGCCGACGCGGTGCTGGTCTCCAAGGTCGTCACCCAGCGCGACGCGCACAAGGAGGACGCGCGCGCGCTGGTCGAGGCGGCCCGGGAGGCGAAGATCTTCGAGAAGACCATCTGGATCTTCGGCGGCCCGCGCGTCGACCACAAGACGGCGCTGGAGCTGGGCTTCGACGCGGGGTTCGGCCCGGGGACCAAGCCCAGCGACGTGGCCAATTACATCTATTATCGTCTACTCGAGCGACAGGGCCGGGCCCCGCCGCCGCAGCCGACCGCGCACGGCACGCCGGACGCGACCATCCAGGGGGCGACCAAGCCATGAGCGGCGTGGGACTCAAGACGGTGCTCCGGCTGCGCCTCTCGGCGCACGACGCGCACTACGGCGGCGGGCTGGTCGACGGCGCGCGCGTGCTCGGGCTCTTCGGCGACGTGGCGACCGAGCTCCTGGTCCGGCTGGACGGCGACGAGGGGCTGCTCCGCGCCTACGAGTCGGTCGAGTTCCTCGCCCCGCTGCACGCGGGCGACTTCGTCGAGGTGGAAGGCGAGATCGTCTCCACCGGCAAGACCAGCCGGAAGATGCGGTTCGAGGCGCGCAAGGTGATCTCGCCGCGCCCCGACTTGTCGGACTCGGCGGCGGAGGTGCTCGCGCAGCCGGTCGTGGTGTGCCGGGCCGTGGGCACCTGCGTCACCCCCGCCGCCAAGCAGCGGCCTCCTCGCCGCTGACGCGCGCGGCGCGCGTGCGCATCTTCCGCGGCGGACTGAAGCCACCGGAGGCGCCATGACCCATTGAGCAGACATCCGGCGGGCGGGGTAGGATCCGGCGCATGCCGGCCCCGCCCGCCATCCTGACGGCGGCGATCTGCGGCGCGGAGACCACCCGCGAGCAGACGCCCTACCTGCCCATCACCGCCGAAGAGCTCGCCGCGGAAGCCGCGCGCTGCGCGGAGGCGGGAGCCTCGGTCGTCCACCTGCACGTGCGCAAGGACGACGGGACGCCCACCCAGGACCGGGCGCTGTTCGAGAAGGCGATCCGGGCCATCCGCGCCCGCTGCGACGTGATCGTCCAGACCACCACCGGCGGCGCGGTGGGCATGAGCGCCGACGAGCGCGCGCAGCCCCTCGAGTGCAACCCGGAGATGGCCACGCTGAACGCGGGCTCGCTCAACTTCGGCGACGACGTGTTCTTGAACCCGTTCCCGATGGTGCGCGAGTTCGCCCGGCGCATGCGCGAGCGGGGCATCGTCCCGGAGCTGGAGTGCTACGACGCGGGCCACGTCGAGAGCTGCCTTCTGCTGGCCAAGGAAGGCGTCATCGAGCTGCCCGCCCATTTCGACTTCGTCCTCGGCGTGCGGGGCGGACTGGGCGCCTCGGAGGAAAATCTCAAATTCCTGCTCGGCAAGCTCCCGCAGGGGTCCAGCTTCAGCGTGGCGGGCATCGGCCGGCACCAGCTCCCGATGGCGGAGCTGTCCTTGCGACTGGGCGGGCACGCGCGGTGCGGGCTCGAGGACAACGTCTACCTGTCCAAAGGAGTGCTGGCGAAAGGCTCCTACGAGCTGGTGGCGCGGCTGGCAGAGATGGCCCGCGCCGCCGGCCGCGCGGCGGCCACGCCCGCGCAAGCGCGTGAGCTGCTGCGGCTGCGGCCCCGGGCCTGAGAGTCGTTCCAGCCAGAGCGAATCGCCAAGACGTCCACGCTGGGAAAAGCGCAGCGCCGCCGAATACGGCGGCGGCTGGCGCGCGGCGTCGAGGACGGGCAGACTGCGCCGCCATGCGCAAGATCCTCCTCGTCGCCTTCGCTCTCGGCTGCGCCTCCGAGCGGCCGGTCGCCGCCCGCGAGCCGTCCCAGGCCGGGTCTGTGCCCGCCTCGCGCGAACGCGCCGCAGCCCAGGTCGCGTCCGCCGCGCCCGCCGTCATCGCGGTGCAGCCCGTCTCGGGCCCGCCGCGGCTCCAGTACCCGCCCACTCGCCGCACCGACGTCGCCGACGCGGTCCACGGCGTGCGCGTCCCCGACCCCTACCGCTGGCTCGAGGACGAAAAGTCTCCCGAAGCGCAGGCCTGGATGCAGGCGCAGGACGGCTTCGCCCGGACACATCTCCGCGGCCTGCCGGGTCGGGATGCCATCGCCCGCCGCCTCTCGGAGCTGCTGTACGTCGACGTGCTCGGCGCGCCGAGGCATCGGGGGAATCGCTATTTCTACGCCCGCCAGTTCGCGACCAAGGAGAAGGCAATCGTCTTCGTCAAGGAGGGCCGCGGCGGGCGCGAGCGGGTCCTCCTCGACCCGAACGCCTGGACCGAGGACGGCAGCGACGCTCTGGGCGGCTGGTGGCCGTCGTGGGACGGCAAGACCGTCGCGTACACGGCGCGGCACAACAACTCGGACGAGGCGGTCCTCTACCTGCTCGACGTGGCGAGCGGGAAACGCTCCGAGGTCGACGTGATCGAAGGCGCGAAGTACGCCGCCGCGTCCTGGACCCCGAAGGGCGACGGCTTCTATTACACCTGGCTCCCGGTGGACCTACGCATCCCCGTCGCCGAGCGCCCAGGCTGGCAGACCATCAAGTTCCACCGCGTCGGCGAGGATCCCCGCAAGGACCGCGTCGTGGTCGACAAGCTCGGCGATCCGACCACCTTCCAGAGCGTCCGGCTGTCGAAGGACGGCCGCTGGCTGGTGCGCACGGTCGCCCACGGCTGGGGCCGCAACGACGTCTACTTCCGCGACGCCCGCAAGGCCGATGCCCCCTGGACGCCGCTCGCCGCCGGCAATGACTCGCTCTACGAGGTCGACGTGTTCCGCGGTCGCTTCTACGTCTCGACCAACGAGGGAGCGCCGCACTCGCGCATCTTCGCGGTGGATCCGGCGCGTCCCGCGCGCGACGCATGGAAGGAGATCGTGCCGGAGCGCAAGGACGAGACGCTGGACAGCACGCGGCTGGTGGGCGGGAAGCTGGCGCTCGTCTACCTGAAGGACGCCGTGACGCACCTCGAGGTGCACGACCTCGATGGCGAGCTGGTCCGCGAGCTGCCGCTGCCCGACCTCGGCACCGCCGGCAACCTGGTCGGGCGCGAGGACGAGGACGAGGCCTACTTCGAGTTCAAGTCGTACACGCACCCGCCGGAGATCTTCCGCACCTCGGTGGCGCGGGGCGGCGCCGAGCTCTACTCGCGCGTGAAGCTGCCCGTCGACCCCTCGCTCTACGAGACCGAGCAGATCTTCGCCACCAGCAAGGACGGGACGCGCGTGCCCGTGTTCGTCGTGCACCGCAAGGGCGCTGCGCGCGACGGCAAGGCGCCGGCCCTGCTCTACGCCTACGGCGGCTTCAACGTGGCGATCACGCCGGCCTTCAAGGGGAGCATCTATCCCTGGCTGGAGCGGGGCGGCGTGTACGCCGAGGCGGTGCTGCGCGGCGGCAGCGAGTACGGCGAGGACTGGCACCGCGCGGGGATGCTGCAGAACAAGCAGCACGTGTTCGACGACTTCATCGCGGCCGCGGAGGCGCTTGTCGAGCAAGGCCTCACCCGCCCGTCGCAGCTGGCCATCCGCGGCGGGTCGAACGGGGGGCTGCTGGTCGGCGCGGCGGAGACCCAGCGGCCGGACCTGTTCGCCGTGGTGCTCTGCCACGTGCCGCTGATCGACATGCTCCGCTACCACCTCTACGGATCGGGGAAGACGTGGATCCCCGAATACGGCACCGCTGACGACCCGGAGCAGTTCAAGTACCTCGCGGCGTACTCGCCCCTGCAGGAGGTGCGCGACGGGGTGAAGTACCCGGCCACTCTGGTGCTCTCGGCCGACGCGGACGACCGGGTCGACCCGATGCACGCGCGGAAGTTCGCCGCCGCCCTGCAACACTCCTCCACGGGCGGCCCGGTCTTGCTCCGCATCGAGAAGCACTCCGGCCACGGCGGCGCCGATCTGGTGAAGGCCACCATCGAGAAAACCGCCGACGAATACGCCTTCACCCTCTCCCAACTCGCGACGCCCGAATCCCGCCCGACCGCCTCACGGTAGGGCGAAAAGCAGAACGCGGAGACGCGGAGACACGGAGGCTTCTTTCGAAAAACCAACTCCGCGACTCCGCGTCTCCGCGTTGATCCTTTCGTCCCCTACACCGGGGAGATTTCCCGCTTGCGGTAGGGGCGTTCGACGCGTTTGCCTTCGGTGATGCGCAAATAGTGGGCGAGGAGGGGGCGGGTGTCGCGGGGGTCGATCACGTCGTCCACGTAGCCCAGGGCCGCGACCCGGTAGATGTCGATCTTCGGCCGGATCCGGTCGGCCAGCTCCTTCTTCAGCGCCTCGGGATCCTCGGCCTGCGCGAGCAGCTTGTTGGCCGCGATCGCCACCATCCCCTCCGCGCCCATCACGCTGATCTCCGCGCCGGGCCAGGCCAGCAGCGCGTCGGGCTCGTAGGCGCGCCCGTTCATCACGTAATAGCCGGCGCCGTAGGCCTTGCGGAGCACCACGGTCAGCTTCGGCACCGTCGCCGAGGCCACCGCGTAGAGCATCTTCGCGCCGTGCCGGATGATCCCTTCCTTCTCGACCTTCGTCCCGACCATGAATCCTGGGACGTCCTGCAGGAACACCAGCGGGATCTCGAAGGCGTCACAGAGGTTGACGAAGCGGGCAGCCTTGTCCGCCGCGTTCACGTCGAGCACGCCCCCGAGGTGCATCGGGTTGTTCGCCACGATCCCCACGCTGCGGCCGTCGATCCGCGCCAGCGCGGTCACGATGTTGCGCGCCCAGCGCGGCTTCAACTCGAGGGTGCGGCCCTCGTCCACGACCGCGGAGACGATCTTCCGGACGTCGTACGCCTGGCGCGGGTTGTCCGGAACGGCGTCGAGGAGGGCCTCGTCGCGGCGGTCCACCGGGTCGGAGCTGGGGCGGCGCGGCGGCTTCTCCCCGCAGCGGAGCGGAAAGAAGGACAGGTACTCGCGCACGGCCGCGAGGCAAGCGGCGTCGTCCTCGACCTCGAGGTCGGCGCACCCCGAGATCTCCGTGTGCACCTTGCTCCCGCCGAGCTGCTCCTCGGTGACGTCCTCGCCCACCACGCTCTTGACCAGGTAGGGCCCGCCGATGGCCATGGACGAGGTGCCCTTCACCATCGGCACGAAGTCCGCCAGACCGGGGATGTACGCCGTCCCCGCCGCGCCGGGTCCCACCATCGCGGCGACTTGCGGCACCACTCCCGAGAGGACCACCTGCTCGCGGAACAGGTAGCCCGTGTCCGCGAACGAGCTGACGATCGCCGCTTCGTCCGCGTCGGCCGACAGGCGCGCGCCGGCGGAGTCGACCAGCCAGACCATCGGGATGCGCTCCCGCAACGCCAGCTCGCGCAGGCGCGCCACCTTCCGCTCGCCGACCGGCCCGATGCTCCCGCCGTGTACGGTGAAGTCGTAGGAGGCGACGCAGCAGGGCCGGCCGTCGATGAACCCGGTCCCGCACACCACGCCGTCGGCGGGGGCGGGCCGTTGCGCCTCCTCGGGCAGCTGGCCGAGGTGGGTGGCCAAGAGGCCGATCTCCACGAAGCGGCCCGGATCCAGCAGCAGCTCCAGCCGGGCGCGCGCGTCCAGCTTGCCCCGCTCGCGCTGGCGGCGCAGCCGCTCCTCGCCGCCCATCCGCAGCGCTTCCGCCCTGCGGCGCCGTAGCTCCTCGACCTTGTCGCGCATCGACATACCTGCTCCGCAAATTACCACTATTTGCCTACATATCGATAATCCGGATGTTTGACCCTCTGTAGAATGGTGGTCTAGCCTGAATTGACCCGCATGCCCGCGATCTCGGCCTCTCCGCAACCTTCGCCTACCGCCGACGCCGACCCGCTCCTCGGGCGCACCGTCAACGACCGCTACCGCATCGTCGAGGCGATCGGCCAGGGCGGCATGGGCCGCGTGTACAAGGCGCTGCAGTCGCCGCTCGACCGCGTGGTGGCGCTCAAGATCCTCGGCGCCGGCCACGACCGCGATCCCAATTTCTACAAGCGTTTCTTCCTCGAGGCGTCGGTCACCGCCAAGCTGACCCATCCCAACACCATCACCCTTTACGACTACGGGCGCACCGAGGACGGCATCTTCTTCATCGCCATGGAGTACCTCGACGGGCGGACGCTCTCGCAGGCGCTGCAGCAGGACGGGCCGCTCGCGCAGGAGCGGGTGATCCACGTCGCGCAACAGATCTGCCGCTCGCTGCGCGAGGCGCACGCGCTGGGAATCATCCACCGCGACCTGAAGCCGGCCAACGTCATGCTGCTGCGGCAGCATGACGACCACGACTTCGTCAAGGTGCTCGACTTCGGGTTGGTGAAGTTCTTCCACGGCGACAACCCGGACGGCGACATCACCAACGCAGGCACCTTCATGGGGTCGCCGCACTACATCGCGCCGGAGCAGGCCCGCAACCAGGGCCCCGACCAGCGCTGCGACATCTACTCGCTGGGCGTCCTGCTCTACCACATGCTCACCGGCAAGGTCCCGTTCACGGCGGTGAGCCCGGTGGACATCATCTTGAAGCACTTGCACGAGGCGCCGGTGCCGCCGCGCGAGCTGCGGCCAGACCTTCAGATCGACGCGCAGCTGGAAACGATCACGCTGCGCTGCCTGGCGAAGGAGCGCGCCGAGCGGTTCCAGTCGATGGACGAGCTGCTGGCGGCGCTCAAGTTCCTGCGGCAGCAGCTCACCGGGAGCACCGGACCGAGCACGCCCAGCGATGCGCTGCCCGCCGTCTCGACGACGCCGCAGGACGGCTCGCGCGCCGTGCGGCCGCCGCCGCCGCCGGAGGACGCCCTCGAGGAGCCGGCTCCCGCCCTGCGCTTCACCGGATTGGGCGATCCACCCTCGTCGATCCGTTCCATCTGGATCGCGACGGGGGTCGCGGTCCTCGCCGCCGTCGCGCTGACCCTCTGGATGGCAAACGGGCGGCAGAGCCGCCGCCGGCCGGTGGTGACGGTCGAACACGTCGCCTCCGTCGTGATCGCCGCTCCGCCTCGCCCCGCATACCAGCCCGCCAGCGCCGGCGTGACCCTGGTGACGCTCACCAGCGCCCCCTCCGGCGCGGAGGTGAACGACGCCGACGGCCGCGCCCTGGGCCGCACGCCCCTCGATCTGCCGGTGAGCGCCGGCAAGCCGCTGGAGCTGATCCTCAAGCTCGAAGGCTACAAGCCCTTCCCGGTGGTGCGCAGGTCGCTCGTAGGCGATCGCCTCGCCATCTCCGCCACGCTCAAGAAGGAACCTCCCAAGGCCGAGCCGCAGCGGCCGACCGTCCGGCGGTCGGTCGGCTACAAGGACGACCCGTACTGAGGACGAGCCATGACGCATGAGAGGCGCGCATTGCAGCTCCCGGTTGCGAACGGCGCTCCCCGCCTGATCGTGTGCGCGCTGCTGGTGGCCGTGCTCGTGGCGCCCGCCGCCAGGGCGGACGCGCGCAGCGAGGCCAAGCGGCATTTCCGCGACGGCATGGCCCTGATCGCCGCGGGGCAGGTGGAGCGCGGCATCGCCGAGTTGAAGCAGGCGTATGCCATCAAGCCGCACCCCGACCTCCTCTACAACATCGCGCGCGCCTACGTGGACCTGGGCAGGATCCCGGAGGCGCTCGACTATTTCCACCGCTACGTCGCGACGGATCCGGACGACCGGGCGCAGGTCGAGGCGGTCATGGCGCGACTCGGCGGGGCCATCGGCGCGCGGCCGCCCGCGGCGCAGCCGGCGCCCGGCGCGCCCTCCGTCGACACCGCGCAACTCCTCGCCGCCTTGCAGGAGCTGATCGAGCGGAACAAGGCTCCGCCGGCGCTGGCCGCCTCGAAGGGTGCAGCGCCCCGCGCCGCTTCCGCCGCCGCTCCGGCGTCCGCCAGGAACGAAGAGGAGGGCATGTTCGAGGCGACCGAGGTGACGGCGCGGACGCGGGCGACCGCGCGGGAGATCGCCTCGGCGCTGGAGGGCGGCCGCACCGACGAGGACATCTTCGAGGAGCAAGTGGTGACCGCCGGAGTGCACGCCAGCTCCGAGGCGAAGGCGCCCGCGTCCTTGACGGTGATCACCGCCGACGAGATCCGCCTCACCGGCGCGGCGACGGTTCCCGAGATCCTGCGCCGCGTCCCCGGCGTGGACGTCGCCGAAATGAACCCCTCCGACACCAACGTCTCGGTGCGCGGCTTCAACCGGAGGGTCGCGAACAAGGTGCTGGTGCTGGTCGACGGCCGTAGCGTCTACCAGGATTTCCTCGGGGCCACGCTGTGGCCCCTGCTGGACGTCTCGGTGCAGGACATCGCGCGCATCGAGGTCATCCGCGGCCCGGGCTCGGCGCTCTACGGAGCGAACGCGTACGCGGGCGTGGTGAACATCATCACCAGGACCGGTGACGAGGTGAACGGCGGGCGCGCCTTCCTCCAGACCGGGAACTACGGGACGATGCAGGGAGCGCTCTCGGCGGGTGGGCGCAACGGCAGGCTCACCTACCGCACCAGCCTCGCCTACGACCACGCCGACAAGTGGAGCAGCGAGGCCCCGGCCGGGTTCAACTCGCAGTTCTCGCAGCCCAACCGCAGCCGCGAGATCCAGCGCGCCGAGATCGCTGGCGACTACCAGTCGAGCGGCCTGCAGGTCCGCGCCGGGTTCGGGTTCGACAACATGAACGCGATGGAGGTCTTCCCCCTCGGGTCCTTGCGTACCTTCGGCAACGAAGGGCAGGGCGGATTCGCCCGCGCCGAGGCCAGCTACGGCGAGACCGACGTCAAGGTATACTGGAACGCGCTGCGCATGCGGTCCGGGCCGGAGTACTGGCCCAGCGTGCTCCCCTCCATCCTCGCCAGCGTCCGCGCGGACGTGATCGACGCCTCCGCCCGCACGGGCGTGCAGTTCCAGCTGCTCGGGCGCCACCGTTTCAACTTCGGCGCAGGGTTCCGCTACTCGACGGTCGACTGGGGCTTCCTCGCCCCCAGGGCGGACGGCGGCACGCGTTACACGCAGGAGCACTTCAGCGGGTTCCTGCAGGACGAATGGGAGCCGTCCAGGCGCGTGACCGTGACGCTCAGCTACCGCGTCGATCGGCATCCGCTTCTCGCGGAGCAGCACATCACTCCCGGCGGGCTGGTCCACTCGCCCCGCGGCACCGTGCTGGTCGAGGTCGCGCGCGACCAGTTCCTCCGGTTCACCGCCGGGACCGCGTTCCGTGCGCCGACCTTCCTGGAGAGCTACGCGAACCTGTTCGCGCCGGTGGTGCCGGGAGCGGGCATCCGCTTCCAGGGCGATCTGAACCTCAAGCCGGAAGAGATGCTGCAGGCCGAGCTCGGCTACAAGGGCCGCATCGGCGACCAGCTCACGCCTGAGGCGGTGGTCTACGTCGAGCGCGTGCGCAACCTCATCACCGACGGCGCGCTGCAGCCGGCGCCTCCCGGCACCTCGGCGGGCGGTCAGACGGTGCTCGGGTTCACCGGGTTCCAGAACGAGCCCAACCTCTTCGTCGGCGTCGGCGCGGAGCTGGGCATGCGCTACCAGCCGGCCGACGGCATCGACGTGGGCCTCAACTACTCCTTCGAGAAGCTGGCCGACTGCACCGCGAGCTGCACGAGCGACCACAGCGTGGCGAACCAGTCCTCCGCGACCGTGAGCAACACCGCCCAGCACAAGCTCAATCTGGTGGCCACCTGGCGCACGCGCGCGAGCTTCGACCTGGCCGTCGACGCTCACTACGTCTCGACCGTGACCTGGTTCGAGAAGTCCTTCGACCCCAGCGCTCCCGCGGGCGTCGTCCTCGCGCCCTACGCGCTGCCCGCGTACACCCTGATCAATGCGCGCGTCGGATACCGCTTCATCCGGGATCGGCTCGAGGGCGGGCTGGCCGTGTACAACCTGCTCGGCGACGACCACCGCGAGCATCCGTTCGGCAGCCCCATCGGCCGGCGGATCCTGATCACCGCGGCTGCGTCGTTCTAGAGCGGGCCGCCGGCCGGCGCTGGCACGGGGCGCCGGACGAGGCGGTGCTCGGGCCCTCGCCGTGCAAACGAAACGGGTCCAGGGAAGCCCCAGGGCGTCCCGGACCCGTCGGAGTGCGCGCGGGCCTGCGCTGTCAGCCGCGCGGCGACGCGGGATCGTCGTCGAGCATGTCGTTCGGCGACGGGATCTTGCGCAGCTCGGCCTTGGAGATCTTCCACGCCTGTTGCACGACCCAGCTGAGGGAGCGATCCAGCCGCTGGGCCTGCTGCTGGATCTCGTTGAGCATGTCCTCTGGGAAGTACAGGCTCTGCTTGCGCGCGTCGTTGGCCGACATGCTATTCGCGCTCCTCGCCCGGTGCACGGCCCTCGGCGCCGATGACGTCGTTCACCGAGGGGAAGCGCATGATTTCGTTGCGCGCGATCTTCCACGCCTGCTGCACGATCCACGAGAGCGAACGGTCCTGCCGGTTCGCCTCCTCCTGGATTTCCCGCAGCATGTCCTCGGGGAAGTAGAGGCTCTGCTTTCGCTTGTCAGTACCCGCCATCAACACCCTCCGGGTGCCAGCGCCGCCGCTTGATGCGGCGTGTGCCCACGTGCAACACCCTGTCTAGACTTGGACGACAGCGGGGTCAAGGATCCGCCTTGTAGGTCCTACGCGTGGCGGGCGGGCACAGGCCTGTAAATCCTTCCTGCGTGTCCCAGCGGACCTGCCGAAAGGTGCGGCGAGGTCCGGCGCGGCCCCACTCGTCCTCTCGCGTGCTTGCGCCGGTCCGCGCGGTCCCCGCGCGTTCCCTCCTGTCGACTGCAATGCGCGGCCGGGCTCCGTTCGCGTGGCACGCGGTTCGCAGAGAAGGACCCACGAGAGGTGGCCATGTCGATCAGCGGACTCATCACCACGAAGGACGTGCTGAAGCACAGCGCGACCATCGTGCGCGAGTTCGGGGCTGGCACCTATCTGCGCTGCTGCCTGGCCGTCCTGCGCGGGCGCCGCACCACGTTCCTCAGCGTCGTGTTCTCGCGCTGAACGATCAGTCAGTCCGCTGACAAAACCGTCAGCGGGATGACTCGCCGGCAAAAAAGGCTGACCAGGCTCTCGCCTGGCCAGCCCCGATGGGCTCGGAGGGGGAGGGGGGGACCCCCAAGCCCACTGCCTCTCAAACCGTCCCGGCCTGCCGGCCGTGTCACCGTCCAGAACCCGTTGTCCGCGCCCGTTGTTCCCCACCGCCGATCCGGTGCCCTCTCTCTCGCCGCAGAAGTTGGGTTTGAAACAAGCGCGGCGCAAGGGCACACCGACGACAAACCCCTGGAACTGCAGCGATCAGAGCATAACTGGCGCCGGTTGTCGCCGCATCCGGCACCGTGCGAGGCGGGCGGGCAAGCGCCGCGGGCGGGGGAGCGGGCGCCCGCCGCCGGCGGCTCCCGGACCCCTCGCCCCTGCGTGCGCGTCCGGTAGAATCGCGGAGATGCCCGGCGACCCCGTGGAACTGGCGGTTCTGGCCGCCGCCGACCTTCTGCCACGCGGCGCGTCGGTGCTCGTCGCCTGTTCGGGCGGGCCCGATTCCGTGGCGCTCGCCGGTGCGCTGGCGCGCTGCGCGCCGGAGTTCGCAATCCGGCTCGCCGTCGGCCACGTGGATCACGGGCTCCGCCCCGAATCCGCCCGCGACGCGGAGCACGTTCGCGAGGTCGCGCGGCAGCTGGGCCTGCCGTTCCACCTGCACCGGCTCGAATCGCTCGACGTCCGACCGCTCGGGCTGGAGGGCGCGGCGCGACAGGCGCGCTACACCGCGCTCGCCCAGATCGGCGCGCAAGCCGGCGCGGACCGCGTCGCGACCGCGCACACGCGGCGCGACCAGGCGGAGACCGTGCTGCTGCGCCTCGCGCGCGGCGGCGGCGCGGGGGCGGTGGCCGGCGTGCGGCGCAGCCGCCCCCTGACCGAGGCGATCCTGCTGGTGCGCCCGCTCCTCGACGTGCCGCGGGAAGCGACCGAGGCGTACTGCCGAGCGAGCGGCCTTCCCACCGTCCAGGATGCGCACAACGTCGACCCGCGGCGCGCGCGGGCGCGGCTGCGCGAGTTGATGCCGCAGCTTCGGTCCGCGCTGAATCCTCGGCTCGAGGAGGCGCTCGCCGGAGCCGCCCGCGTCGCGGCCGAGGAGGACGCGCTGCTCGATGCGCAGGCGAAGACGGCCCTCGCCGCGGCTGCCACCGGGGAGGGCCTCTCCGCCAGCCGGCTCGCCGGGGTGCACCCGGCGCTGCTCCGGCGCGCGCTACTGCTGGCCGCCCAGGGCGCCGCGCGGCCGGAACGGACCCACCTCGAGCGGCTGGCGCGCTTCCTCGTCGAGCGCAGGGAGGGGCGGCTCGATCTGCCCGGCGGGCGCGCGGTGATCGAACGCGGCGTGCTGCGCTTCGAGGCGCACGCTCCACCGCTCCCGGTCCCTGCGGACGTGCAGGTGCCGGGTCCCGGCGTCTACGCGTGGGCAGGCCGTGCGCTGCATGTGGGTTCGGGTGCGCAACGAGCGGACCTCCTCCTGGCGCCCTTTCCCTGGACGGTGCGCAGGCGCCTCCCCGGCGACCGTTTCCGGGTCGCGGGCGGACCCGACAAGAAGCTGGGCGACGTCTGGCAGGCCGCGGGCACCCCCGCTTCGCGCCGGGACCGCATTCCCTTGCTGGCCGACGCCGCCGGCCGCGTCTTCTGGGTCGAGGGATTGCCGCCGGGGCGCGCCTGCGCGGCGCCGCCCGACCACGCGGTGCGGTTCGAATTCGGACCGGAAATGGATGCCTTGCGCTAGGCGTTCCCCGGCAAGCGGCGAAGCGTCCCCGCTTTTGCTACCATCCCGTCCCGACAGGCCACACGGAGGAGCCTTAGGTGAGACAGTCGTACAAGACGTTCTTTCTCTGGGCGGTCCTCATCCTCCTGTTCTTCTCCTTCTACTCGATCTTCTCGCGCCAGCGCGGCCCCGAGCCGACCGAGATGCGGGCGAGCGAGTTCTACGCGGCCGTCGAGCGCGGCGAGATCGCCGAGGTGACGGTCAAGGGGAACACGCTGCAGGGCAAGCTGAAGAACCGGCAGGACTTCCGCACCGTCTCGCCGCTCGACACCCAGCTGCTCGACAAGATGCGCCAGAAGGGCGTGAGCCTCTCGTTCGAGAAGGAGGACTCGCAGTCGCTCTGGGCGCAGTTCCTCGTCTCCTGGATGCCGCTGGGCATCATCTGTGTCCTCTTCATCTTCCTCATGCGGCAGCTGCAGGCGGGCGGCGGCAAGGCGATGAGCTTCGGCAAGTCGAAGGCCAAGCTCCTCAGCGAGAACCACAACAAGGTCACCTTCGCCGACGTGGCCGGGATCGACGAGGCCAAGGACGAGCTGGAGGAGATCATCCAGTTCCTCAAGGACCCGAAGAAGTTCACGAAGCTGGGCGGCCGCATCCCCAAGGGCGTCCTCCTGATGGGCTCCCCGGGGACCGGCAAGACGCTCCTGGCGCGCGCCATCGCGGGCGAGGCGGGGGTGCCGTTCTTCAGCATCTCGGGCTCGGACTTCGTCGAGATGTTCGTCGGCGTGGGCGCCAGCCGCGTGCGCGACCTGTTCGAGCAGGGCAAGAAGCACGCGCCCTGCATCATCTTCATCGACGAGATCGACGCCGTCGGCCGGCATCGCGGGGCGGGGCTGGGAGGCGGCCACGACGAGCGGGAGCAGACGCTCAACCAGCTGCTCGTCGAGATGGACGGCTTCGAGTCCAACGAGGGCGTGATCCTCATCGCCGCGACCAACCGGCCCGACGTCCTCGACCCGGCGCTCTTGCGGCCGGGCCGGTTCGACCGGCGCATCGTGGTGCCGCGCCCCGACGTGAAGGGCCGCGAGGGCATCCTCAAGGTCCACACCAAGAAGACGCCGCTCTCCCCGGAGGTCGACCTCGACTCGATCGCGCGCGGGACGCCGGGCTTCTCCGGCGCGGACCTGGAGAACCTGGTGAACGAGGCGGCGCTCCTCGCCGCGCGCAAGAACAAGGAGCGCCTCGACAACGGGGACTTCGAGTTCGCCAAGGACAAGGTGATGATGGGCTCCGAGCGCCGGAGCATGATCATCAGCGAGAAGGACAAGAAGATCACCGCCTGGCACGAGGCCGGCCATGCGCTGGTCGCGCGGCTCGTCCCGCAGTGCGACCCGGTGCACAAAGTGACGATCATCCCGCGCGGTCCCTCGCTGGGGCTCACGCAGATGCTGCCCAAGGAGGACCGCCTGAACTGGAACCGCCAGGCGGTGCTCGACCGCATCGCGATGGCGATGGGCGGGCGGATCGCCGAGGAGCTCCAGTTCAACGAGATCACCAGCGGCGCCAAGAGCGACATCGACCACGCCACCCAGTTCGCGCGCAGCATGGTGTGCGAGTGGGGCATGAGCGAGAAGCTCGGGCCGCTGGCGTTAGGCGAGGAACAGCAGGAGGTCTTCCTCGGCCGCGAGTTAGGGCACCGCGCCCGGAACTTTTCCGAGAAGACGGCCATCGACATCGACGACGAGGTCCGCCAGATCGTCACCACCCAATACCAGCGCGCGAAGGGCCTCCTGGTGGAGAACAAGGGCGTGCTGGACCGCATCGCGGAAGCGCTGCTGGAGTGGGAGACGCTGGACGGCGCGGACGTGGAGGCGATCCTGGCCGGGCAGCCGCTGAAGCCCAGGCCGGCCACGCCCGCGAAGATGCCCGAGGCCAAGCGTCCCGAGGTGAAGGAGAAGTCGAAGATCCTCGACGCGCTCGGCGGGCTCGCCGCCCCCGTTCCCAAGGTGGAGACCGGTAAGGCGTAGTCGCCGCCGCGGCGCTCTATTTTTCCCAGCGCGAACGTTGTGGTGTGCGTTCCGGCCCTAGCTTTCGGTAGCTTTCGGTAGGGCCGGTGCCTTGCGGCGCCGGCCCTCTTGTTTTGCATAGTTAACCGGACGGGCCGAGCGATGTTTCACGTGGAACGTGGCCTGGGGGAGAAGCGATGAAGAGAATTTCGATAGCGGTGCTGGCGGCGGTGCTGGGCATCTCGGTAGCGGCGGGCGCGGCGGAAGCGGATCGGCGCGAGCGGCGGCAGCAGGAGCGCATCGCCGAGGGCGTGGAGAGCGGCCAGCTCACGCCGCGCGAGACGGCCAGGCTGGAGCGCAAGGAGGCGCGCATCCACCGCGAGATCCAGCGCGACCGCGCCGCCAACGGCGGCACGCTGACGCCGGCGGAGCGCCGGCGCATCAACCGCCAGCAGAACCGCGTCAGCCGGCAGATCCATCGCGAGAAGCACGACGCCCAGCACTAGCCGCCGCCGTAATCGGCGGGCGCGACGTATTTCACGGCGCGGACGTTCTGGCCTCGGTCTGGGGCTCGGCGAGCGGCGGGCGGCCACCGCCCTCGCCCGCCCCTGACGATCGCGCAGTAGACTGGCGGCGTGCTGCGCCTGCTGGAACTGCAGGACGAATCGGACTCGCGGGCCGCCTGCGCGGCGGCCGGGCGCTCGCACGCGGATCCGAACCTGCGCGGGTGGGTGGCGCTGCTGCCCCCGCGGCCCGCGCTGCTGCACGAAGGGCTGCGGCAGTCCGGCGTGCCGGTGCTGCGCGGTGAGACGGGCGCGCTCGCCCTGGGCAGCCTGTCGCAGCTCTGGTCGGCGGCGCGCAGCCTGGCCGACGCGCTGGAGGACGGCGGCGCGCGAGCGCTGGCGGCCGACCTCGCCCGGCGCGCCGGACACGTCGAGGCGCCGCGGCCCCCCTGGCGCCTGCCGCGCTCGCGGCTGCCGGAGGGACGCGTCCTGGTGATGGCGGTCCTGAACGTCACCCCGGACTCGTTCTCCGACGGCGGCCGGTATGCCGCCGCGGACGAGGCGGTCGAGCACGGCCTTCGCCTCGCCGCCGAGGGCGCCGATCTGCTCGACGTGGGAGGCGAGTCGACCCGGCCCGGCTCGGAGCCCGTCTCCGCCGAGGAGGAGCTGCGCCGGACGCTGCCCGTGGTCCGCGAGCTGGTCCGCCGCGCCGGCGTCCCGGTCTCCATCGACACCAGCAAGGCGGAGGTGGCGCGCGCGGCGATCGACGCCGGCGCCGAGGTGGTGAACGACGTCTCGGGCCTCCAGCGCGATCCCGGGCTGGGGCCGGTGGTGGCGCGGGGCGGCGCTGCGCTGTGCCTGATGCACATGCGCGGTACCCCGCAGGACATGCAGCAGCGCGCCGTGTACGGCGATCTGCTCGGGGAGGTGCACGACGAGCTGCTGGAGGCGCTGCGGCGCGGCCTCGAGGCGGGCGTTCCCGAGGATCGCATCGCGCTCGATCCCGGCCTCGGATTCGCAAAGACCGGCGAGCACAACCTGCTCCTGCTCCGGCGGTTGCGCGAGCTGACGCAGCTGGGACGGCCGCTCCTGGTCGGCGCGTCGCGCAAGTCCTTCCTGGGCAGGTTGAGCGGGAAGCCCGCCGCGGAACGGCTGACCGGTTCGATCGCCGCGGCGGCGGTGGCGGCCCTGCAGGGCGCCTCCCTCGTCCGCGTCCACGACGCGGGGGCTACCAGGGAGGCGCTGGCCGTGGTGGACGCGGTGCGTTCGTCGTCCAGTTGACACCCAAG
This sequence comes from Myxococcales bacterium, assembly GCA_036393835.1. Taxonomy (GTDB): domain Bacteria; phylum Myxococcota; class Myxococcia; order Myxococcales; family 40CM-4-68-19; genus VBKO01. Next base: position 20,410 of record DASWGI010000125.1, read on the forward strand.
ATGCGCCTTGCAAGTTGCTCCGCGAACGCTCGCACACCTAGATTGCAGCCACCCGATTGGAGCCTTCCGACATGGTCTTGCGATTGACCGACAAGCCGTCAGAGCCCGCCCGCCGCCTCTTCGGCACCGACGGCATCCGCGGCGTCGCCAACGTCCATCCGATGACGGGCGAGATGATGCTCCAGCTCGGGCGCGCCGTGGCCTACCTGAT
>DASWGI010000126.1:0-1681 GCA_036393835.1 Myxococcales bacterium
TAGGGGCACGCCTTCTCGCACTCGCGGCAGCCGGTGCAGTTCTTCTCGATGACGGAGACGATGCCGAGGAAGCTGGAGGGGTCGCTCACCGGCACCATCTCCAGCGCCTCGAACGGGCAGCGCTCCACGCACTTCTCGCAGCCGGTGCAGCTCTGCTCGTAGACGAAGGCGATGGGACGCTCGTGCTTCTTCAAGAGCCGCTGCACGTTGCCGTATTGGTCGAGGATGGCGTCCACCGGGCACACGGGCCCGCAGGCGCCGCAGTCGATGCACAGCTCGGGCGAGATGATGTGCAGCGCCTTGCGGTCGCCGGTGATCGCGTCGGTCGGGCACCGTTTCACGCACGCCGTGCAGCCGATGCACGTCTCGATGATCCGGTACGCCATGCGCTCACCTCTAGCATGCCGGCGCTCCCCGTGGCAGGCAACCTGCGGCGATCGGTCGCAGTCAGGCCATCCAGCGGGGCAGGTGGTAGAGCATCACGTACACGAGGACGCCGGTCACGGAGACGTACGCCCAGATCGGGAACGTCCAGACGGCGATGCGCTTGTGCCGGGCGAACGATCGCTTGACCGCGGATAGCCAGATCGTGCGCAGGACGAAGGGCAGCGCCACCACCGCCAGCACCGTGTGGCTGCCCAGCAGGAGATAGTAGAAGGTGCGGACCGGACCTTCCAGCGGAAAACGATGCACCCCTGTGAGGGCGACCCGGGTCAGGTAGCCGGCCAGGAAGAGCGTCGAGGCGCCGAAGGCGGCGGCCATCAGCTTCCAGTGGAGCTCCCGGTTGCCGCGCCGGATCGCCGCCCAGCCGGCGATCAACGCGGACGCGGAAACTGCGTTCATCGCCGCGTTCCAGGAAGGCAGGGCTTCGGCGAGCGTCATCGGGCGGCGAGGGCGCGCGCTGCGCGCAGCACGGCGTTGAGCCCGGCGTCGTCGGCCACGTAGTAGCCGCGGATGCGCGCGTCGGCATCGACGAGCACGAGGCGGTCGCCGTGCATGATGTCGAACGCCTGCGCGCGCAGCGCGTCGTCGCTCTCCCGCGCGTCGTCCTGGAGCGGCACCTTGGCCATCGCCATCTTGAACCCCTTCACCACCGTGCGCTGCACCTCGGTGGGAGAGCCGGTGAGGAAGCGCCACAGATCGTCGCGGGCGCCATAGGCCTCGCCGTAGCCACGCAGCTTCTCGGGGGTGTCGCGCTCGGGGTCCACGCTGATGGAGAGCAGGCCCACGCGGCCGTGGGGATCGAGCCGGTCCTGCAGCGAGCGCATCCGCTGGGTGAGCCGCGGGCAGGCATCGGAGCAGCTGGTGAAGACGAAGTCCGCCACCCAGACCTTCCCGCGCAGGTCGTCGCGTCCGAAGGCGCGCCCGCGCTGGTCGGTGAGGGAGAACGCGGGCAGCTCGCCCAGGTCGGGGAGCGCGGGCGGCCGCCGGGACAGGAGCAGCGGCGCGACGGGGATGGCCAGCGCGAGCGCCGCGAACAGGAGCCACCCGGGCGAGAGCCGCAGGTGGCCGGGAGTGGTCGGTAGGGATGTCTCTGCCACGATCTCCTCGGGTCGGCGGGGAAACCACGGCCCGCTCCGGTTGTCAAACACCGGCGGAGCGCGGCGTATTTGGCAGCCGCCGGTGTATTCGGCGGCGGTGCACTTTTCATGGCGCTTGCCCCTTCAGGCATCGTGGCGTT
>DASWGI010000127.1:0-17601 GCA_036393835.1 Myxococcales bacterium
CCTTCCCGCTTCCAGCGTCGAGTGGTTCCGGACGCACCTGCGCAACGGGACGGTCGAGGTCCTCCCGGAGTGCGGGCACCTGCCGCAGATGGAGCAGCGCGCGCTGGTGCTGGCCAGGGTGCGAAGGTTCCTGGCGGAGCTTCAGCCGCTGCCGATAGGGCAGCGCTGAGCTTTTCCCAGCGCGGACGTCATGGCATGCGTACCGGGTGCAGTCATTCAATACGCCGCGCTGGCTGCGCGGCGCCCACGCCCAGACCGTGTTCGGGAGGCTGCTCCGGCCCGGCCCGCGCTTGCCGCTGCGGCGCGAACGGTGGGAGCTGCCGGACGGCGATTTCCTCGACGTCGACCGCCTGGACGGGCCGGCCGCCGCGCCGCTGCTCCTCGTCCTCCACGGGCTCGAGGGCAGCTCCAGCTCCCACTACGTGCGCGGGCTCATGGCGCAGGCGCACAGGCGCGGCTGGCGCGGCATGGCCTTGAACTTCCGCTCCTGCTCCGGCGAGCCGAACCGCCTGCTGCGCTCGTACCACTCGGGCGAGACCGGCGACCTGGGGGAGGCGGTGCGAAGGGCGCGCGCGGAATCGGCCTCGGCTCCGCTCCTGCTCGCCGGGTGCTCGCTGGGAGGAAACGTGGTGGTGAAGTGGCTGGGCGAGCAGGGCGCGTCGGCGCCGGTGCGCGCGGCCGCCGCGCTGTCGGTGCCCTTCGACCTGAAGGAGTGTGCGCGCGCCCTCGACGCGCCTGGCACCATGAGCTTCGTCTACCGCTCGCGATTCCTCCGCACGCTGAAACACAAGGCGCTGGCCAAGGCGCGCAAGTTCCCCGGCATCGCGGAGGCGCGCGTCCGCTCGGCCCGCACGCTCTTCGAGTTCGACGAGGCGCTGACCGGGCCCGTGCATGGCTTCGCGGGAGCCGAGGACTACTGGGCGCGGAGCTCCAGCGGCCCCTTCGTGGCGCGCGTGCGCGTGCCGCTCCTGCTCCTCTCCGCCGAGGACGATCCGTTCATCCCGGCCAGCTGCCTGCCGCGGGAGGCCGCCGCCGCGAACCCGTGCGTGACGCTGGAGACCCACCCGCGAGGCGGCCATCTCGGATTCGTGGCCGGCCCGTATGTGCCCTGGTTCTGGGCGGAATGGCGGGTGGCGGAGTTCCTGGCCGAGCACCTGTAGATCCCGTCCCGCGCACGGGCGTTGAACCTTCCGGGTCCGCAGTGCCCGGGCCGGAAAGGGTCCGCCATGCTCCGCACCGCCGTGGTCCTATCGCTCGTCCTCGCCTCCGCTACCGCAGCCGCCGTCGCCGCCCTGCGCGCTCCCCGCAAGCCGCCCGCTCCGGCCGCCGATCCACCCGCGGCGATCGCTCGCGAGGGCGGGCTGCGGCTCTCGGCGCGGCTCGATCGGCGCTGGGTCGATGCGCGCGGAGGATCGTCGTATCTGGAGATCGGCGTCGCGGCCGACGGGGCGCCCGAGCGGGGACCGCGCACGGCCGTCAACGCCGTGCTGATCATCGACCGATCGGGTTCGATGTCGGGGGAGAAGATCGCGCGCGCCCGCGACGCCGCGCGGGCGCTGATCGCGGAGCTGGACGGCGAGGATCGGCTCGCGATCGTCGACTTCGCCAGCGATGCGCACCTCCTGCTTCCCTCCGCCGCGGTCACGCCCGCCCTCAAGGAAATCGCGCTGGCGCAGGTGGCGCGCCTGCAGGCCACCACCGGGACCAACCTGTCTTCGGCGCTGGACCTGGCCGCACCGCAGCTCGAGCGGGGCAGGGCGGCCTCGCGCCTCGACAAGGTGTTCCTCGCCACCGACGGGCTGGCGAACGAGGGCGTGTCGGACCGGGCCGGCCTGCTCCGGATCGCGGCGCGCGACTTCGGGCGGGCGACCGTCTCCACCTTCGGCATCGGCGAGGATTACGACGAGGATTTCCTCGCGGCGCTCGCCGTGCAGGGAGGCGGGCGGACGCGGTTCATCCATTCGGCCAGCGAGCTCGAGCCCGCCATGCGCGCCGAGCTGACGCGCGCCGCGCGCACGGTGGCCCGCGACGTCCGCCTGGAGGTCCGCGGACTGTCGGGCTCGCGCGTGGTGCGGGTACTGGGCTACGGCGCAGACGGAGGCTCGATCCGCCTGCCGGACTTTGCGGCGGGGGAGGAGCGTCGCGTGCTGGTGAAGCTCGCGCTCGCGCCGTCCGCCGAAGGCGATGCCGACGTGGCCCGGGTGGCGCTCTCGTTCGCCGATGCCGCCGGCGTCGCCCACCATTCGGAGACGGCGGCGCGAGGCTCCTTCACGGGCAGGGCGGCCCTCCTGGGCCTGCGCGCGAACGAGGCGCTGGCGTACGGGGCGCGCGCGGAGCTGGCCGAGCTGGCGCGCGACGCGGCGGAGCTGAAGGGTGAGGGTCGCGCCATCGAAGCCGCGGAGCGCCTGGACGAGATGCAGGTCCTGCTGCGCAAGGCGGCGGTTGCCGCGCCTCCAGCCTCGATGCCGGCGCTGCAGAAGGAAGCGCACGAGTACCAGATCGAGCTGGACGGGATCCGCGCAGGGGGCGACGTGGCCAGCAAGCGGGTGAAGCAGCAAGCCTTCGACTCGCTGCAGGCCCCGATCTCCGGCTGGTGACGCCGTGGCGCTCCGGTTCGAGGACCACGCCGGATTCGAACGCACCTGCCTCATCGCCGCGGCTGGCGGCGCCCTGGCGGCGTACTACGCGACGTGGATGATGCCGGCGGCGCGCCTGGTTCCGTGGGCGGCCGCCGGCGCGATGGCGGCGCTGGTTCCGCTGCGCGGCGGGCGCCGGCGCTGGCAGACGGCCATCGTGGCGATCTCCGCCGCCGGTGGAGTCGCGGTGGCGCTGCTCGGAGACGGCGCTGTCGCGGCGGCGGCGATCTTCGCGTTCGGGGCCGCGCTGCGGTGGGAAGACGAGCTTCCGCCGGCCGCCTGCATCGTCGCCGCGGTCGCGGTGGCTGCCGGAGCAGGCTTCGCGGCGCTGTCGCTCCCGGCGCTCACCGAGCTCCTGGGGACGGTCCTTCCGGGTGCCGGCGGGGCGGCGGTGGGGGGCGCCATCCTGGGGTTGTGGCTGGGCGGCGCGACGGCGCCGCTGCACCTGCGGACGGCACGCGATCGGGTCGAGCAGCGCCTCGCCGGCCTGCGGCCGCGGCTCGAGCCGGAGCTGCTCCGGCTGGCGGAGCGGGCGGCGGCGGCGCGCGCGGAGCTGCTCCGGAGCGCGCCGTCCGAGGTCCGCCCCGGGCTGCGCCGCGTCGCGGACGGGCTCGCCCTCGCCGCGCTCGACCTCGCCGAGCAGGGCACCGAGATCTCCCGCGCGCGGCTGGTCGAGCACGTCGACCAGCTGGAGCGCGCCCACGATGCGTTCTAGGATCCACGCGTGGCCGATCCGTGGGATCCCCGGCAGTACGAACGCTACCGCTCCGAGCGCGAGCAGCCCTTCCACGATCTGCTCGCGCTCGTGCGCCCCCGGCCGGACATGCGCGCCGTCGATCTCGGATGCGGCACCGGGACGCTGACGCTGCACCTGCACCGCGCGCTGCAGGCGCGCGAGACGGTGGGCATCGACGACTCTCCCTCCATGCTCGCGCAGCCGCCGCAGGCGCCGGGCCTGCGCTTCGAGGTGCGCGACATCGCCGCCTTCGCTCCGGCGGAGCCTTTCGATCTCGTCTTCTCCAACGCGGCCCTGCACTGGGTGCCCCGGCACGAGGAGCTGCTCCCGCGCCTGCGAGCTTTGCTCGCGCCCGGCGGGCAGATCGCCGTGCAGATGCCCGCCAACGACGACCACGCGTCGCACGAGACGGCCCGCGAGCTGGCCATGGAGCACGAGTTCAAGCGCCACCTCGGCGGATTCCTGCGCCGCCCGCCCCTGCCTTCTCCCGTGCAGTACGCCGCCTGGCTGCATCACCTGGGCTTCGCCACCCAGCACGCTCGCCTGCAGATCTACACGCACCTGCTCGGCTCGCGCGACGAGGTGGTGGAGTGGGTCCGCGGGACGCTGCTCACCGACTACCAGCGGCGCCTGCCCGCCCCGGTGTGGGATCGGTTCCTCGCGCGGTACCGCGAGCTGCTCCTGCCCAAGCTCCCGGACCAGCGGCCGTTCCTCTACACCTATCCGCGGATCCTGTTCTGGGGGCAGCTGCCGGGGTGAAAAAAGAAGCGGGTGCCCGGAAAGGCACCCGCCGGCCGGCGTCCGTGATGTCGTGCCGAGCTGCTGCTTCCTGGCTGGTTCCGTTGCCGGACGGGATGCGGGACCGATGCGCGAGCGACGCCGGAAAAAGCCCGCGCGTCGTAGCACGGCGGCCCGCGCGCGGGCAAGTCCGGTCGGGCGTCAGCGCAGGCGCGCGACCCGGGTCCGCGCTTCGTCGAGCGCGCGGTGGATCTCCTCCAGCGCCGCGCGGGACTGGACCGCCTCGTCCGCCTCGGCGCGCGCTGCGACCAGCGCCTCGGAGAGCGAGTCCTTCTCGGCCGCCAGCGCTTCGGCCGCCTGCCGGGCCTGGTCCCGCTCCGCGGCGCGCGCCTGCGCCTCCGAGGCGAGCCTCTGGGCGTGCTCGCGGGCCTGGGCCGCCTCGGTCCGAGCGGCCTCCGCGTCGCGCGCGGCCCCGGCCGCGCGGGCGCGCTCCTCGCGCAGCTCACGCGCGAGGCGTGCCACCTGCCCGAGCGCGCCGTCCCGCTCCCCCTCCAGCAGCTCCATCTCGCGCCGGAGCTGCTCGGCGGCCACGCCGCGCTTCTCCAGCTCCGCGGCGACGCGGTCGGTCTCCAGGCGCTGCTCGCGCGCTTCCTCGGCGGCGCGCCGCAGCGCGGTCACCGCCGCGTCCAGGTCGGCGCGGAGCTGCACGTTGGCCTCGCCCGCATGGTCCAGCTCGGTGGTCAGGTCCTTCGCGAGCTGCGCCACCTCCGCCGCGGCGCCGGATCGCTTCGCCGCGCGCGCTGCGACCGGCGCGTCCGGCGGCGCGATCGGCTGCGGTGAGGGCATCGGTTGCGTCGGCCGCGCGATCGGCTGCGGCCGCACCGCGGCCGCCTCGGGTTGCGCCGGGCTCGATTGCGCCGCTGCGACCATGCTCTCCTCCGCAGGTTGGGCGGCGGCCGGCTCGGGCGCCGACGCCAGCTCGAGCTGCGGCGTGTCCTCGGGCGCGGCGTCGTCGACCTCCGCGCCGTCCTCGTCGAGGGCGCGCCCGAGCCGCACCCGCGGCCGCACCCGGGGGACGTTCTCCTCGAAACCGCGCTTCATCTCGTCGTCTCCGCCGCGGCCTTCACCCGCGGACCCTCGCCGCCGGCCACCTTCGGCTCGTCTCCCGCGGAGGCGAGCTTCAGCTTCACCGGGTCGCCGATGCGCGCGCGCACCTCGTCGAGCACCGCCTGTATGTCCTGCGCGCCCTTGCTCTCCGCATCGTAGGCGAAGATGGGGATCCCCTCGCTGGAGGCCTGCGCGAACTTGGTGCACTGCCGGATGACCTGCTTGAGCAGGAACTCCGGGTAGTGCTTCTGCAGCGCCTCGCGGGCCTCCTTGGCGATCTTGAAGGTCGCGTTGTACGCGTTCACCACGATGAAGATGTGGTCGAGCACGTGCTCCAGGTCCTCCTCGAGCGACTGCACCGTCTCGAACAGCAGCTTGAGCCCGTGGAAGCTGAGGAAGTCGGCCAGCACCGGCACGAACAGGTCGTGCGCCGCCATCAGCGCGTTCAGGTTCAAGAGGCCGAAGCTGGGCGGCGCGTCGAGGACGGCATAGTCGTAGGCGCTCTCGATGTCCTTCATCGAGTTGCGCAGGCGGAACTCGCGCGCGGCGAGCGGCATCAGCGAGAGGTCGATGGTGCTCATGCTCAGGTTGGAGGGCACCAGGTCGAGCCCCGGCATCCCGGTGCGGACGATCACCTGCTCCAGCGGCGTTTTCTTGATGATGGCGTCGAACAGCGTGCGCTCCGCCTCCTCGCCCGCGAAGCCCAGGCACTTGGAGGCGTGGCCCTGCGAGTCGAGATCGATGACCAGCACGCGGTGCCCCATCTCGGCCAGCCGGAACGCGTAGCTGGTCGAGACGCTGGTCTTGCCCGTGCCGCCCTTGAAGTTGAGGAACAGCTGCTTCCGCATCGGCCGGCGGGCTGGCTGGCGGCCCAGCGCCGCGCGCGCGCGGGCCAGGTCGTCGACCGCGTACGCAGTGCGCTGCGGCGCCTCCGCGCGCAGCCGCGCCAGGGCGCCGCGCGTCTCGGCCTCGGTCAGCTCCTGCGGGGAAAGTCCCAGCACTTCGGCGAACCGGCGGGCGGAGTAGCGGATGGACTCCACTAAGGACCTCCTTGTGCAGCGGCGCCCGGGCCGGCGGCGGCGACCAGGCGCTTGCCACGGCGGGCGAGACGGCCGGCGGAGACGAGCGACGCGACGAGCGCGGGGACCTCGGAGCCGGGCACGGACAGCGCTTCGGCCAGCTCGGCCTCGGTCATCCCGAAGATGGCGGTCTGCACGGCGAGCACCGCCTCGCGGCCGAGGTCGCGGTCAGCCAGCTCCGATGGAGCGGGCACCGCGCGCACCGCGGCGGAGCGGGCGCGCGCCGGGACGGTCTCCACGACCGGAGCGGGCATCGGCGGCGGCGCCGGGAGCTCGCGCAGCGTCGAAGCCGCGCGGACAGACCCCTCGGCGTCCATCGCGAACCCCGCGCGGATCTCCTCCAGGCCCAGCGACGATGCGATCGCGGCCGCGCGCCGGCGGACCGCGGGCGAATCGTCGCGCGCAGCGACCCGCAGCGCGTCCGCGGCCCGATCGGCCAGCGAGCAGAGCGCGTCGAGCGCCGAGAGGCGCACCAGCGGCTCGGGATCGGACTGCAGGCCCGCGACGACATCGGCCGCCGCGGCTCCACCGCAGGCGACCAGGGCAACCGCCATCTGCGCCCGCGCGCGCGGGTCGGTTTCGGCCCCCAGCGCCGAGGCGAGGGCAGGCGCCGCGGCCGGGACGGGCATCGCGGCGAGGTGCCGCGCGGCCTGCTCGCGTCTCGCCGGATCGCGCGCCGCCAATCCGCGCAAGCACTGCTCGGCGAGCGCGGTGGCCGCCGCGCCCGGGCGGGACGCCGGTGCGGCGGCCGGTGCGGGGGCGGTCACCGTCCGCGCGGCGGGGACCGGATCGGCGGGCGCAGCGAGCCGCCCCTGCGACCAGAGCGTTCGCGCTTGCTCCACCGCGTCGCGCCGCGGAGCGGCCGCAGGAGGCGGGTGGCTCCACGAGGAAGGAGGCGGGATCCCGGCCTGCCGCAGAAGCTCCTCGCACTGCTTCTGCCGTTCTCGAAGCGCGATCACCTCGCCGCGCAGCTCGCTGATGAACGCCGCCAGCGAACCCTCGGAGTCGCCGGAGCCGAGCGCCTGCGAGAGCCTCTCGTCCAGCCAGCGATCCCGCTCCGCGCGCTGCCGCTCGATCTCGCGGCGCGCCTCGGCCAGGTTCGCGGCGAGCTCGGCCGAGCGCGCGCGCTCCGCCTGCGCGGCGGCGTATTCCGCCGCAGCTTGTGCAGGCCGCGCCAGGAGCGACGAGAGCCTCCCGCGTTCCTCCTCGAGCGCGTGCGCGTGCTGCCGCGCCGCCTCGGCCTCGCGCTCCGCCTCCGAGCGCTGTTCGGCCAGGCGGGCCCGCTCGAGCTCGGCGGCCGCCGCGCGCGACTGCGCCGCGGCCAGCTCGGCGGCCATCTCGCCGAGCCGCCACTCGAAGAAGACCACCTTTTCCATTGCCGCGCGCAGCAGCTCGGGCGCGGCCGGCGCGCGCTCCGTATCGGGCCGTTCGTTTCCGCGTCCCGTCTCGGCCACGGCTCCCGTCCGAGCGTCCGTCACCCCGAAGGGCAGCGGGCCGGGCGCTCATTCGGTACCGTATCTTGAATGGATCAGCGCGTCAAGTCTCGGAGATCAGGAAAGAAGCGGGACGCGGCAGGCCCCCCGGACCCGCCGCGTCCCGCCGGCCGCCAGCGTCGCCCCCGCAACGCCGACCTCCCCCACCTGGACGAAAGGCCCCCGCTTCCCGTCCAGCTTCGTGCGCTCCGGTCGCGAGACCTTCGCGCATCCTCTCGAACCACGCCCGGCCCCACCACCTTCGCCGCCCGCCGCCGGACCGACGGCCCCCGCTGTCCACCACGGGAGCAAGCAACGTGCCGGGCCGCCGGGCCGGCACGGCTCCGTCCCTGGAGGGAGCCGTCAGCCGGTTCCCCGAGAAAAGCGGGCGCGCCCTGGGTAGGCGGGGTGCGGGACTGGGAAGGCCGCTTCCCAACGCGGGCGTCGCTGACGCTCGGCCGCACGCCAGCGGGACGGAAAAGTGCTCGGCCCCTTCGGAACCGTTGTCGCGTCAAGGGAGGAGGTCGGGTTCGAGGTCGAGGTCGAGGTCGAGGTCGCGTTCGAGGTCGAAGTCGGATTGCCTGTCAGGCCGCCTCGACCGCCGCCGCCGCGGCCGCAGCCAGCGCGGGGATCTCGGCCGCGAGACGGGCGCGCCGCTCGGCCAGCGTGGGCGGCCGGGCCTCGTGCACTGCCACCGAGGCGATGGGCGCGGCGAAGAGGGTGTCCATCCAGTCCTGCGCGCCCGTCCGGCCCGCGCGGGCGGCGAGCTCGAGGAGCAACGCCGCATCGAGGCCGCGCGCCGCGAGGTGCAGGGCGATCTGGCCACGCAGCTCGATCGACAGCTCGAACGCGCCGCCGGCCCAGGCCCTGGCGAGCGCCATCTCCTGCGTGCGGTCGGGGCCGCCCCACAAGCGCGCGCTCCGCTCCTCGACGCGGGTGGACAGCGACGTCGCGCCGACCACCCCCAACGCCTCGGCGCCGAGCACCTGCGCGACCGCCTCGCGGAGGGCCGCGTCGGGCGTGAGCAGTCCGACTCCCGCGACCGGCTGTCCCGCCTCGGCGAACAGCGCACCCACCCCCGGCGCCTGCAGGGCAGCATCGGGCGACGCAGCCACGAAAGCGCAGCCTGCCTGTGCCGCGGCGGCCGCATACACCAGGCCCGGCGTTACGTCGCGGCCGCCTTCCTCCAGCGCGGACCACAGGTCGGCGGCAGTGAACGGCGGCTTGTTCGCGAGCTGCCGCAGCCCGGGAGCGGTGCAGACCACGACGCCTCTCGCGCAGCCGCCGTGCTCGAGGAACCCGCGCAGGTCCTCCGCGAGCGCATCGGCCAGGTGCCGCCGGGTAGGCGCGTGGCGCGCGCCGGCCATGGCGCGGATCTGGCGGAGCCCCGGACGCAGCTCGTCCACCAGCGAACGACCGAGGAGGTTCGCGCGCAAGGCGGCGCGGTAGGCGTCGTCGTCATGCAGCTCGAACGCGCCCAGCACCAGGTCGCCAAGCCCGGCGAGCGGTGCGCGCGCCCGCAGCGGCTCCGCGACGGACTGCTCCGGCGTGCGCCCCGCGCCTCCCGCCTCGACCAGGCTGCCCCAGGGATGGACGAGATGCGTGCGCGCGGCCTCGACGCCGGCCAGCAGCGAGCTGCCCACGTCCCCCAGGCCCACCACCACCAGCCCGACCGCCATGCGACACCTCCGGCCAGGCGAGCGCCCGCCCGGCGCCCGCGCGAGGAACGCGTTCAGGTGCAGTGCTCGTGCCATTGTCAACGCGGGCCGGATCCGCTACAAAGCGCGTCCTTTTTCGGACGGACGGAGACCGCATGCCAGAGACCACGACCGAGCGCCGCAAGACGCGCGCCCCGCGCCCCAAGGGGAGCGGGAAGGCGTGCCGCATCGAGGGATGCAAGCGCGCGTACCAGGCGAAGGGCTATTGCTTCTTCCACTACGACAAGTGGAAGGCGGGTGAGCTGCCGAAGGCGCGCTACAAGGCGTGCAGCAAGGAAGGCTGCCTGAAGAAGGTGAGCGCGCACGGGCTCTGCGCCGAGCATCAGGCGAAGAAGGGCGGCGAGGTCGCGGCCGCAGCCCCCCCGGCGCCGGAGACTCCTCCCGCCGCCTGAAAGCATCCCCTGGCGTCCGCGCTTGAAAATGCGCAGCGCCGCCCTATCGGCGGCGGCTGGGTCCGATTCAGCGGACGTTCCGCGCGATCTGGTCGAGGGCGGCGAGGAGCATCTCGATCTCGCGCCGGCTCGCGCGGGCCCGCCGGGGGAGCTGCAGCAGCTCGTCGAGCGCACGGTCGGGTTGCTGCGGGTTCAGGAAGCCGACGCGCGAGAGCAGCTCTCCCGCGCGCTTGCGTAGCATCGCGAGCAGCTTCTCGTCGGCCAGCGGCGTCTCCGCGTCCTGCGGCGGCGTCGCCGTCGCCCGTGCGAGCAGCACCTCGTAACCGAACACCAGCACCGCCTGCGCGAGGTTCAGCGAGCTCTTCTGCGCGGTGGGGATCGTCGCAACCGCGCTCGCCCGGCGCAGCTCGCGGTTGGTCAGCCCGTTCACCTCGTCGCCGAAGACGAGCGCGGCCTCGCCCGGCGCCTCGAGCAAGCGCCGCGCGGTGGCGCGCGGATCGAGCGCCCCCGGCAACGGGCGGCCGGTGGTCATGACCACGTCGACGCACTCCTCCACGGCTTCCTCGAGCGTGCGCACCACGCGCATTCCCTCCAGCACGTGGTCCGCGCCGGCTGCGAGCTTCGCCGCCTGGGTACGGTCGAAGCCGAGCGGCTCCACCACCCACAGCGCGCCGGCTCCGGTGTTCGCCAGCGCCCGCGCCGACGCGCCGATGTTCTGGGAGCTCCGCGGCCGGTGCAGCACGAACCGGATCACAGCTCCACCAGCACCAGCGCGTGGTCGCTCGCGTCGGTGGAAAGAGCTCGCGCCGAACGGGCGCGCGGCAGGCCGGGGCCGAGCAGCACCTGGTCGATGCGGGCCTGGGGGCGGTCCCACGGGGCGGTGACCAACTCCTGCGCGCCGCATTCGGCCCAGGCGTCGCGAAAGCCGGCGGCGAGCAGCTTGCGCACGGCCGGACCGTCGGGGCCCTCGTTGAGGTCGCCCAGCACGACGGTCCCGTGGGGATCGCCCACCGCGGCGAGCAGCGCGTCGGCCTGCGCCTGCCGCACCGGCCCCGGCAGGTCGAAGTGCGCAACGAACACGCGCAGCCCGGCGGCGCGCGCGGCGAGCAGCACGCGCGGCTCCTCGCCCATGGACCGCCCCCCTGGAAGCGGCAGCGCGCTCGCCTGGAGCGGCTCTCCGCGCAGCAGCTCGGGGGCGGCGAGGAGCGCATTGCCGTACGAGCCCCCCTCCAGCGGGAGCGCCGGCGCGAAACAGGAGGCCATGCCCAGCGCCGTTCCCAGCCCGGCCGGCTGGTCGGCGCAGCCGCTGCGAGCGCACCCGACGTCCACCTCCTGCAGGCCGGCGAGGTCCGGCCGCGCCTCCCGCAGGAGATCGGCGAGCGGGGCGAGGCCGCGGAGCTCGGCGTGCTTGATGTTGAAGGTCGCGAGGCGCACGCCGTTCTTGTGCCATGGCTCCGCGGCACTTGCATGCTCCACGCGGTCGGCTACCCTACGCGCCCCCATGGACCGACTCGACCTGCTCCGGGCGCAGCTCCCCTACACGCTGCGCGAAGCCCCTTTCCCGGCGCTGGGCTCCCTCTACCGCGGCAAGGTGCGCGACAACTTCTCCTCCGGCGACCGGATCGTGATGGTCACGACCGACCGCCTGTCGGCGTTCGACCGCGTGCTGACCACGGTGCCGTTCAAGGGCGAGCTGCTCAACCGTCTCACCGTCTTCTGGTTCGACAGGACGAAGGACCTCGCGCCCAACCACATCCTCGACGTGCCCGATCCCTCGGTGCTGGTGGTGCGCAAGCTGCAGCCGCTCGCGGTGGAGATGGTGGTGCGCGGTTACCTGACCGGGTCGCTCTGGCGCGATCACCAGGCAGGCCGCGGCGCGAAGGCCTACGGCATCGAGCTGGACCCGGCGATGCGCAAGGACGAGAAGTTTCCCAAGCCCATCCTGACGCCCAGCACCAAGGAGGCGGTCGGCAAGCACGACGAGCCGATCTCGCCGCGCGAGCTGATCGCGCGCGGAGTGGTCACGCAGAAGCAGTGGGACGAGCTGTCGCGCTACGCGCTTGCGCTCTTCGCGGCCGGGCAGGAGTGGGCGCGCAAGCGGGGCCTGATCCTGGTCGACACCAAGTACGAGTTCGGAATCGACGGGGCAGGGAAGATCTGGCTGATCGACGAGATCCACACTCCGGATTCGAGCCGCTACTGGATTGCGGAGGGCAGCGAGGAGCGCTTCCGCCGCGGCGAGGACCAGCGCATGCTGGACAAGGAGTTCTTCCGCCAGTGGCTGATCAACGAGCGCGGCTACAAGGGCGACGGCCCCGACCCGGACATCCCCGACGAAGTGCGCGCCCAGCTCGCGTCGAAGTACGTGGAGCTGGTGGAGAAGCTGACCGGCGAGCAGCCCCGGCTCGAGGTGGGGGACACGCGCAAGCGCATCGAGTCGTCGCTGCGGGCGAAGGGGTACTTGAAGTAGGAGGTGACCCGGGTCACCTGCTCCCACCCGGCCGTTTCCTTGCGCTCCTCGCACCTGCTGCTACCGTTCCTTCCAGCAGGGGGGCAGTACATGAGCCGTGCCGTGTTCAAGCGGGCCGCCGGAGCGCGGGCCCCGCGAATCAAAGTGGCCGGGTTGGTGCGCTTGCAGTTCGCCACGGTGGAGGAATTCCTCGTGGCCGAGGCGGTGGACCTCTCGCAGAGCGGAATGTTCATCGGCGGCGAGGAGGTCACGCTCGCCTGCGTGGGCGACGTGGTCGGCGTGCACTTCGAGGTCGCCGGCGAGCTGGTCATCGAGGCCGTCGCGCGCGTCGCGCGCGTGGTGCCGCCGGGCGGGCCCTTCACTCCGGGCATCGGCATCGCCTTCATGAAGATGGGCCGCGACATCGAGGAGCTCATCCTGCAGTACGTGGAAGGCGAGCTGTCGCGCGTCTGAGGCGGCTGGAAACAATCCGAAACACCAAAGAAACCCCCGCGCAACCTCCCCCACGTTAAGCCTCCAGGGTCAGCGCGGAGCTGATCGGCGGGCATGGAGCCCGCAGAGGAGGCAGCAATGAAGTGGAAGCGCATCGCGCTCGCGCTCGGCATCGTTGGCGTCCTGGGCGGCGCCACCGCGGCCCTCGCGGCTGCGAACGGTCACCGCGGGCGCAATTTCCAGAAGATGATCTCGGCCCGGGTGAACCACATGCTCGACGAGGTCGGCGCCACGCCCGAGCAGCGGCAGACCATCAACCAGGTGAAGGACGACACCATCGCCAAGCTGCAGCAGAAGCGCCAGCAGCACGCGAACGAGCACGCGTACTGGATGAAGATGCTCACCGCCGACCAGGTCGACGTGAACGCGCTGAACGCCGCGGCGGACCAGCGCGCCCAGGACATGGCCGCGACGGCGAAGGAGATCATCATCCCGGCGCTGGTCAAGGTGCACGACGCCCTGACGCCGGCGCAGCGGCAGAAGCTCGCCAGCATGGTCAAGAGCCACCACCCGCAGGGCGGATTCGGCGGACCGGAGCAGTGAGGCGAGAGGCGCCGCCGCGCCGGACCCCCTGGCCTGCGCGGCGGCGTTATTCTCCCTGTCATGGTCCGCGCGCTGCTCATCGAAGACGACCGCAAGCTCGCCTCGCTGCTCCGCGAGTTCCTCGGCCAGCACGGCGTGGAGGCGGCGGTGGCGGAGGACGGCTCGCACGCCTTGCGCGAGCTTTCGGCGCAGCGGTTCGACATCCTGCTCCTCGACCTGATGCTGCCCGGCATGGACGGGCTGTCGCTCACGCGCCGCATCCGCGAGAGGTGGAAGACGCCGATCATCATGGTGACCGCGCGCGGCGACGACGCGGACAAGATCGTGGGCCTGGAGCTGGGCGCGGACGACTACCTGGCCAAGCCCTTCAACCCGCGCGAGCTCCTGGCGCGCATCCGCGCCGTCTTGCGCCGCGCCCCGGCCGACGCCGAGACGCCGGTCTTCGAGTCCGGCGGCCTGCGCATCGATTTCGCCGCCCGCGAGGTGCGCGTGGAGGGCGTCCGGCAGAGCCTCACGGCGCACGAGTACGATCTGCTCTCCGCCCTGGCGCGGAACGCGGGCCGGGTGCTGTCGCGCGACCAGCTGCTCGAGCTGGTCAAGGGTGAGGACGCGGACGAGGCCTTCGACCGCTCCATCGACGTGCACGTCAGCCGGCTCCGGCAGAAGATCGAGCCCGACGCACGCCATCCGCGGTATGTGAAGACCGTGCGCGGGGCGGGGTACCTCCTGGCCAGGGAGTCGTGATGGCGCGGCCGCGCCGCCTCTACCTGCGCCTGTACCTCGCCTTCCTCGGCGTCCTGCTCGCCGTGTTGGCGGTGTCGATCGGAATCACCGTGCTGTTCGGCCGGGGCCCGATCCACTTCTTCTTCCGCCAGGCGCCCCGGTTCGCCGTGCACCTCGCCCGCTCGCTGCCGCCCCTCGACGATCCGGCGGCCTTGACGCGCGCCTTGGACGAGTTCCACGACGAGCTGGGCATCGATGCGCTGGTGGTGGACCTGGGCGGGCAGCCGCTCGCCTCTTCAGGGACGCCCATCCCCGTGCCCGATCCCCGGGTCCTGGCGGCAGCGCAGCGCGGGCCCAGTTGGATGCCGCGTCCACCGCTCCTGGGCGCGCCGGTGCGCGCGCGGCGCGCCGCGCCGGCCCAGGCGGTCCTGATCGTGCGCCTGCCTCCCGAAGGCGCGCGCGCCATCCTGCGCCCCCTGCTCTGGCTGACGGTGGTCCTGCTCGTCTCGCTGGCCCTCATCTATCCGCTCTCGCGGTCGATCACGCGGCCCATCGAGCGGCTGACCGCGGCCGCCGAGGCGTTCGGCCGGGGCGATCTCGCCGCCCGATCGGGGGTGAAGTCCGAGGACGAGGTCGGCAAGCTGGCTCGCTCCTTCGACGAGATGGCCGCGAGGATCCAGGCCGCCCGCAAGGCGGAGAAGGAGCTCCTGGCCAACGTCTCCCACGAGCTGCGCACCCCGCTCGCCCGCATCCACGTCGCGCTGGAGCTGATCCAGGCGCGCGATGAAGACGTGCGCAAGCGTCTCTCGGTGGTGGGCGAGGAGCTGGACGAGCTCGAGCGACTCATCGCCGACGTCCTCACCACCAGCCGGCTCGAGCTCGCCCAGGCGCCGCTCCAGCGCGCCCCGGTGTCCGCCGTGCAGCTGGTCGAGAAGGGCCGCCAGCGCGTCCTCGCTCTCGAGCCGGAGCGCCCGGTCCAGGCCGAGGTGCAGCCGGGGCTGAAGGTGTTCGCCGACGAGCCGCTGCTCTCGCGCGCGCTCGACAACCTGCTCGACAACGCGCGCAAGTACGGCGGCGGTCCGGGGAGCCCCATCCGGGTCGACGCGCGGCAGGAGGACGGCGAGGCTGTGATCGCGGTGTCGGACGGCGGCGCGGGCATCCCGCCGGACGAGCTGGAGCGGATCTTCGATCCGTTCTACCGGGGCACCACGGCGCGGGCCCGCGAGACCGGATTCGGCCTGGGGCTCGCGCTCGCGCGCCGGATCGTCGAGGCGCACGGAGGCAGCATCCGGGCGAGCAACGTTCCGGGCGGAGGAGCGCGCATCGAGATGCGGCTCCCGGCAGCCTGAGGCGCTCCTTCACCTGAACAGCGCGGAAAGCAGCTCGTCGGGCGAGGAGCGCACCGGCAGCGCTTCGAGCACCGCGGGCCCGACGAACCCCGCCGCGGTGGCGTCCTGCAGGAAGCGCACAAGCGGCGCGAAGTAGCCGTCCACGTCGCACAGGCCGATGGGCTTGTCGTGCAGCCCGAGCTGGCGCCAGGTCACGGCCTCGAACAGCTCGTCGAGCGTTCCGCAGCCGCCGGGCAGCGCGACGAATCCGTCGGAGAGCGCCGCCATGACCGCCTTGCGGTCGTGCAGCGTCTTCACGATGCGCAGCTCGGTCAGGTTCGGGTGCGCGACCTCGCTGCGCGCCAGCGCCCGCGGGAGCACCCCCACCACCTCCGCGTGGCCCTGCAGCGCCGCGTCCGCGCAGGCGCCCATCAGCCCCACGGCGCCGCCGCCGTAGACCATGCCCATCCCCCGGCGGGCGATCGCCGTGCCCAGGGCGCGCGCCGCATCGAGGTATTTCACGTCCACCGACCCGCTCGAGCCGGCGAACACGCAGACGCGAATCATGGCCTTCCTCTACCAAAATTCATGTCATAAGAAAGCGCTCCGAGAAGCGCAGCGGCGCCCGATCAGCGGCGGCTGGCAAGGAGGGGGCATGACCATCACCAGGCGCGAGCTGCTCGCCGGCGCCGTGCTGCTCCCCGCTGCCCGCGCCCTGGCGTGGGTGCCCGAGAGGCCCCGGCCGCGCGACGTCGCCGACGCGGCGCTGCTCGCCGCGATGCAGGCCGGAGCCACCTACGCCGACGTCCGGCTGGTGCGCCAGCGCAGGCAGAACCTCGCCACGCGCGACGATCACCTCACCTCCATCTCCGATACCGAAAGCTACGGCCTCGGGGTACGGGTGCTCAAGGCCGGCACCTGGGGATTCGCCGCCGCCCCGGAGATCACGGCCGGGTCCGCCAGCGCCCTGGCGCGCAAGGCGGTGCAGATCGCCGAGGCGAACGCGGCGCTCGAGCGCCGGCCGGTGCAGCTCGCGCCGGAGCCGCCGCACGAGGATAGCTGGGAGACGCCCATCGAGAAGGACCCGCTGCGGGTGCCGGTGAAGACCAAGGTGGCGCTGCTGGTCGAGGCGGCCAAGGCGGCCAAGGCGGCGGTACCCCAGGTGCGGGCGGTGATGGGCTTCTTCCGCCTGGCGATCGAGGAGAAGGCCCTCTTCTCCAGCGAAGGCAGCGCGATCGAGCAGATGATCACCCGGACCGGCGGAGGGTACACGGTCACCGCGGTCGAGGAGGGCCGCGGCTTCGAGACGCGCCGCACGCTGCTTCCCCCGCGCGGCGCCGGATTCGAGCACGTCGAGCGGGCGGGGTTCGTGGAGCAGGCCCCGCGCGTCGCGCGGGAAGCCCTCGACAAGCTGCGCGCGGACCGGGTGAAGCCGGGTCCTCGCGATCTGGTGCTGGACCCGAGCCACCTCTGGCTCACCATCCACGAGTCGCTGGGTCACTCGACCGAGCTGGATCGCGTGCTCGGGTACGAGGCGAACTTCGCCGGGACGAGCTTCGCCACCGCCGATCAGCTGGGAAAGCTGCGGTACGGCGGACCCCTCATGCACGTCACCGCCGACCGCGTGGAGCCGGGCGGGCTGGCCACCTGCGGCTACGACGACGACGGCGTCGCCACGCAGCGCTTCGACCTGATCCGCGACGGCGTGCTGGTCGCCTTCCAGACCGTGCGCGACCAGGCGGGACTGCCCGGGTTCGGCGGGCCGCGGTCCTCGGGCTGCAGCTACGCGGATTCCTGGGCGTCGGTGCCGTTCCAGCGGATGCCCAACGTCTCGCTGATGCCCGGCAAGGCGCCGCTCACCTTCGACGAGCTGATCGCCCAGACGCAGGACGGGATCTACATCGTCGGGGACGGCAGCTACTCGATCGACCACCAGCGGAAGAACTTCCAGTTCGGAGGCGACTTCTTCTGGCAGATCGCGAACGGCAAGCTGGCGCGGCCGCTACGCAAGGTGGCCTACCAGAGCAACACGCCCGAGTTCTGGAGCAGCATGGACGCCGTCTGCGACGCGCGCGAGTGGCGGCTGTACGGCGCCTTCGACGACGCCAAGGGCGAGCCCGTGCAGCTCAACCCCGTATCGCATGGCTGCCCGCCGGCGCGCTTCCGC
>DASWGI010000128.1:0-32348 GCA_036393835.1 Myxococcales bacterium
AGGCCGCCGCGGGGCTCGTCGTCCTCGGGCTTGCCCTGGTCGAAGAGGATGCGGTCGCCGGCCTTCAGCTCCGGGGCGCCCGGCTCGGGCCGCACGAGCACGTGGCGCGCGCGCGCATGGATCTCCTCCACCCGCCCGACCAAGACGCCGCGGTGGCCCGGATACAGCCCGTGCACCAGCTCCTGGTGATCCGGGCCGGTCAAGAACCCGTGGCTGAAGCTGCGCGAGAAGCTGTAGCGCAGCTCCTCCTCGTCGCGCGGCGTGAGCGGGTACGCGCGGCCTTCCACCGCCGCGTCGAGCGCCCGCCGGTACTTCTCCACCACGTTGGCGACGTACTCGGGGCCCTTCATCCGGCCCTCGATCTTGAAGCAGGACACGCCGGCCTCGATCAGCTGCGGGAGCAGATCGTAGGCCGCCAGGTCCCGCGGGCTGAGCAGGTACTTGAGCTGCTCGTCTCCTCTCGGCGTGCCCACGCCGCCGTCCACCACCAGGTCGTAGGGGAGCCGGCAGCTCTGCGCGCACTGGCCGCGGTTGGCGCTGCGGTGCTGCAGCGCCTCGCTGGTCAGGCACTGCCCCGACCAGCTCACGCACAAGGCGCCGTGCACGAAGCACTCCAGCTCCAGCCCGGTGCCGGCTGCGAGCGTGCGGATCTCGTCGATGGACAGCTCGCGCGGCAGCACGATGCGGGTGACGCCCAGGTCGCGCGCGATCGCCGCTCCCTCGGGGCTCGACACCGTCATCTGGGTCGAGGCGTGCAGCGGCAGCTCCGGGCAGACGGCGCGGGCGAGCCGGGCAGCACCGAGGTCCTGCACCAGGATCGCGTCGGCTCCGGCGCGCGCGATCGCGGCGAGGGCCTGCTCGGCCACGGGCAGCTCGCGGTCGAAGACCAGGGTGTTGAAGGTGACGAATCCCTTCACGCCCTTGCGGTGGAGGAAGTCGAACACGCGGGGCAGCTCGTCCACCGCGAAGTTGTCGGCCCTGGCGCGCGCGTTGAAGCCGCCCCGCAGCCCGAAGTAGACCGCGTCGGCGCCGGCCGCGACGGCGGCGCGCAGGCTCTCCTCCTCGCCGGCGGGGGCGAGGAGCTCAGGGCGTTCCAGCCGGGTAGCCATCGATGGGTCGAACAGCGCGGGGGTGGCAAACTCAACCCCGTCCGGGCTGCGCGTCGC
This sequence comes from Myxococcales bacterium, assembly GCA_036393835.1. Lineage (GTDB taxonomy): Bacteria > Myxococcota > Myxococcia > Myxococcales > 40CM-4-68-19 > VBKO01. The sequence continues at coordinate 1,167 of DASWGI010000128.1, forward strand.
ACAAAACGGCGGTTTCCGCAACCTCCCCGGCAGGCTGGCAAGCCCCTGGTCGCACTGTAACTTACTGAACGAGGGGGCGTTTTCTTGCGAGGTCCAGCCGGTGTGGGAAACGATGGTTAGTGTCAGCTTCGAGGACGGGATCGGGGGCAGAGGAGCGATGGAACAGACCGAAGAAACCCTGACCTGCGGACAGTGCCGCAAGTCGGGCACGTTCACGGCGCCGGTCTCGGTGATCCTGCTGTTCGCGCCGGGGCTCTCGAAGCCGTACCCGCTCATCCCCGCCGAGGACTACCGCGTCTGCGGCGCCTGCGACGCCATCTTCACCCTGGTGAACCGCGCGGCCGACGCGCACCCCACCACCCGCCAGGCCGGTCCCTGGTCGCGCGCGATCATCGTGTTCGCCGACGGCCACGGCGTGGACGTCAAGGCCAAGCGCCCGCAGCAGGCGGTCGCGCTGGCCTGATACGATCGCTTTCCTACGCTCATCACGCTCTTCGATCCGGCGCCTCCGGCGCCTCCACAAGGGGGGAGCTCGCTCCCCCCCTCGACCCCCCAAAAGATCACGGTCGGCGTCTCCAACGCTCGCGTTACACGCGGGGCAGCTTGCTCGTCGCGAGCAGCCGGTCCAGCCACAGCGCCGAGAGCTTTTCTTGTAGTGAATTGCTGCGCAGGCGCGCGCGCAGGTTGTCCCAGTCGATGCGGTCCATCGGCTGGTCCTGATCGAAGCAGGTGAAGACGATCGATTCCTTGCCGGTCAGCGGGTCGCGGTGCTTCTGCAGGCACTGCGCGCAGATCTCCTTCATCATGCATTGCATCGGCGAGTTGATGGACGCGATGCCGACGTGATCGGCGGGGAGGAAATTCTGGAGGACCTCGTGCCGCGCACGCGTCACCGCCGCCATCATCCGGTCCGATCCGATGGCGATGACGCGCCGGACGTTCGCGAACGGGATCGGCGGCGGGCCCAGCTTCCCGGTCGCGTAAGCCACCATCGCCTGCACGATGTTGCCACAGAAGGCGCGGTCCTGCGGCCTGCGCGGCTCGGGAGCGCCGCCCGCGTCGGTGGACCAGACCACCACGTCGGTCGCCTCCTCGATCTCGTCGCGCTTGAACACGTCCTGCGGGTGCTTGTAGCCGGCGAAGTACACCACCCGGCAGCCGTTCGACCGCAGCGCCTTGGAGATGCTGAAGAGCACCGCGTTGCCCAGGCCTCCGCCGCAGAGCACCACGTCCTCGCCGCGCGGGATGGTCGAGGGCGCGCCGGTGGGGCCCATCACCACCACCGGCTCGCCCGGCTCGAGCAGCGCGCACAGCCGGCTCGACGAGCCCATCTCCAGGACGATCAGCGAGAGCAGGCCCTTCTCCCGATCCACCCAGGCGCCGGTGACCGCGAGGCCCTCCATGAGGAGCTTGGTGCCCTGAACGCGCGCGCAGAGCGATTCGTAGTTCTGCAGCCGGTAGAACTGGCCGGGCTGGAAGCGCCGCGCGGCGGCCTTGGCTCGCACCACCACCTCGACGATGGTCGGCGTCAGGCGCCGCACCTCGTGCACCGTCGCGCCCAGCTCGTCGTCCAGGCGCGCCGTCAACGCGTGCCACTTCGATTGCGCGCCCTTTCCTTCGTACGCGCCGGCGCGCACGGACGCGTCGGTGCGGGACAGCTCCTCCGCGAACAGCCGGGCGATGTGCGGGTGCCCATCCTTGGCCGAGGCCATCGCCTTCACCACCGACCCGGCGTACGTCGGGTGGTTGTCGCCGAAAAAGCTGATCAGCCGCCCGTCCTTGCGGTAGCTGGTGAAGAAGCCCGGCTCGCCGGAGAGGTCGTCGGTGACGGCCGCCGGGACGAGCTGCCCGCCTTCGAGGCGGTACGGCCGGAAGCTGCCGTGCCGCGCATCCAGCTCGAATCCTCCGGGCGACTCCTTCTCGAGCGTCACGTTGGGGCTGGTGCCCGCGGCCACGCAGACGGTGCGCGCGGGCAATTCGACCGCCTCCCCCGCGTCGGTCCACTTGCCGTCCACCTGCTTCTGCAGGGCGAAGCGCACCGCCTTCACCGCGCCGTGCGGATCGGGCACCGCCTCGACGGGCGAGAGGCCCTCGGCGATGACGATGCCCTCCTCGAGGCACTTGGCCACTTCCTCGTGGTTCAAGCGGTACGCGGGCGAGTCGGTGAGCCCCTTGCGGTACGCGATGGTCACGCCGCCCCACTGCGCGACCAGCCGGGTGAAGTCGGGCTCCTCGCCGGCCCCCGCGGCGCGATCGCGCTCGGCGCGCACCGCGCGGCCGTGCTCGAGCAGCTCGGCGTAGACGTGCCGCTCCTCCGGGTCGAGGACCGAGAACACCATCTCCTCGCCGGCCGACTCGCACAGAACCTCGTGCCGGTCGAGCAGCTTCTCCACCTGGGCGGGGTAGTAGGCCTTGAGCTCGGTGGCTGTATCGATGGCGGTGAGGCCGCCTCCGATCACGACCGCGGGCAGCCTGACCTGGAGGTTCGCCAGCGCGTCGTCCTTGAAGGCGCCGGTGAGCTGCAACGCCATGAGGAAGTCGGACGCCTTGCGGACGCCGCGGAGCAGGTTGTTCTTCAACCCGATGAGGGTGGGCCGCCCGGCTCCCGCGGCCAGCGCCACGTGGCGGAAGCCCAGCGCCCAGGCGTCGTCGACGGTGAGGGTCCCGCCGAAGCGGGTGCCGCCGTACAGCTTGAAGTGCTTGCGGCGCGCGAGGTTCAGGTGCAGCACGTCGAGGAACGACTTGTCCCAGCGCGCGGTGATGCCGTACTCGGAGACGCCGCCGAAGCCGGAGAGGACGCGCTCGTCCAGGGGCCTGCCGAACTGGTCGTCGTAATTCTCGACCGCGCGAGCGCAGCTCACCAGCTCGGGGTCGAGCGGCTCGATCTTGAGCCCGTCCACGCCGACCACGCCGAATCCCTCGTTCAGGAGGTGGTGCGCGAGCGTGTACCCGGCGGGCCCCATGCCCACCACCAGGACGTCCACGCCGCAGTACGGCCGCGGGTGCGGCCGCTCCACGCGCAGCGGGTTCCACCGGGTGAGCAGGCTCCAGATCTCGTACCCCCACGGGAGCCGCAGCGCATCGGTGAGGACGCGGGTCTCGATCTGCGGGATGTTGACCGGGTCCTGCTTCTGGTAGACGCACGCCTTCATGCAGTCGTTGCAGATGCGGTGGCCGGTGCCGGGGGCCATCGGGTTGTCGATGCACACCAGGGCCAGCGCGGCGACCGTGTCGCCTTCGCGCGCCTTGAGGTGCATCTCGCTGATGCGCTCCTCGAGAGGGCAGCCGGTGAGGGGGATCCCCAGCGGGTTCTTCTTGTAGCGCTCGCTCTCCTTCTCACGGAAGCCCTTCGAGCAGCTGTCCTTCTCGCGCCCGTGGCAATAGATGCAGTAGTCGATCTCGCTGCGGGCCTCGCGCGGGGTGGCGCGCGGGTCGGTCAGCTGGAACCCGTCGCGCCGGCGCTGGTGCTCGGGGAGCCCCTCGGTCTCGTACGGCTTGCGCCGCCGGAGCGGCACGAGCTGCTGGAAGTCCAGCGCGCGCGGCAACCGCAGGAGTGACCACCCGTGCGTCCGGTGGCGGCCCCAGGGGTGCAGGGTGGCCGCGTAGCACCAGCGGTCGAACAGATCGAGGAGATGCTCGGCGAGCTCGGGGCGGCCGGCGAGCAGCTCCCGCGCACGCTCGGGCAGCTCGCCGCGGTCGGCGAGCCCGCGGCCCATCGCCTGGCAGAGCGCGCGGAACGGCTCCGGCGAGCGCGGCGCGTCGAGCAGGGTGTCGATCACCAGCGCGAGCACCAGCTCGGGGTCGCCCGCGGCGAGCGAGGCGCGCGGGTCGCGCCTTGCCGCCGCTACGAGCAGGGGCTGCACCTGGTCGTCGAGGGAGGGGAGCTCTTCCGCCCCCGGGCGATCGGGCGCGCCCTTCTTGAAGACGCGCCGCTGCACGAACTCCCGCTTGACCCGGAAGAGGGGCCCGTCGCGGCCGGCGGCGGTCCGCTGGCTCGCCTGCTCGTCGAGGACGCCGAACAGCCTGCCGACGAACCGCGACAGGTGCCCGGACAGTTCGACCAGGAGGTCGCCTTCGGCGGGACCCGACAGCGGCGCGCGCCGGTGCTGCTCGAACCGGGCGAACAGCTCCGGGTCGGCGGCGTGCAGATCGCGGTCGAAGGCGGCCGTCAGATCGGCGAGCCGGAGCGCGTCGTGCAGGTCGGGATACGAGAAGCCAGGGATCCGCAGCCGGGGCCAGCGGGCCTCGTCGCGCAGGTCGACAGCGGGTTCGGTCATCGGCAGCCAGTGTATCGTGCCGGCGGGCCCCGATCTCGCAAAAGCCGCCCGAAATCAGGGATGTCGGTGCGGGTCGGCGCGGGTAGCAGCGGCGATCTCCGTCACCGGGACGCGTTCCCGGCTGCGGAAGCAGGCGTAGTCCTCGCCGTTCTCGGTGACCACGTCGACCACCAGGTCGATGAACCGGGTCCCGTCGCGCAGCGCCACCGCCACGTGCCGGTGCACCAGCACCGCCTCCTCGAGCACGTCGATGAAACTGCAGCGGCCGACCACGTCCTGGCAGATCGCGCCCACGCCGCGGAGATAGTACACCGGAACCGGCCTTGCTCCGCGGTCCTCCCTCGTGCTTAGCAGGTGGGCATGCGGCTCCCGAGCGCCCTGCTCGCCGCGTGCCTGGCCGCCTGCGGGCCGCCGAAGCAGCAATCGGCCTTCTTTTCCTTCGAAGGCTCGCTGCAGGGATGGGCGCCGCAGGCGCTGGACCTCGAGGTCGGCGACCAGTGGTCGATCACGAGCGATCCGACCGCGCCGTTCGACGGCGCCTCCAGCGTCAGGTTCTTCCTCCAGAACACGAACGGCGCAGGAAAGATCTGGCTCGAGCGCGCCTTCACGCTCCCGTCGTCCGGGCGCCACCGCGCTCACATCGACTTCGCCACCTCAGGGCCGAGCGATGCGGTCGCCGCGGACCGCCTCATCGTGGGCGTCCTCCGGGCCCCGCCGCGCAACGCCGACCAGCTGCAGCCGGCCTTGCAGCCACCCGGGATCGCCGGCGCCCAGTGGACGCCGCATGCCTACGAGCTGGAGGTGGAAGGTCCCGCCGTGACGGTGGTCGTCGGCATCTCCGGCGCGAGCCGGGCCCGGACCATCTATCATCTCGACGCGCTGACCGTCCTGTTCACGGAGGAGCCCTGACGCTTCCTGCGCGCGCCGCACTCGGGGCAGATGCCTTCGACCTGCACTTTCAGTGCGCGCACTTCGAACCCGCGCGGGTCGGTCACCTGGAGGTCGTCGAGCCCGGAGTCGTGCAGGTCGACCACCTTGCGGCAGCGGATGCACACCAGGTGGTGGTGCGGGGTGCCCGCCCCGGTGCCGGGCAGGGCGGCCTCGTAGCGGCCGTGCTCGTGCAGGGCGTTCACGTCGCTGACCGCGCCGATCTCGCGCAGCGCCTCGAGGTTCTTGTAGACGGTAGCCAGCGAAAGGTGCGGCAAGCGCCTGCGGACCGATCGGTGGATGTCCTCGGCGCTGGGGTGCGCGCGCGAACCGGCCAGCGCCTCGAAGATGGCCAGCCGCTGGCGGGTGACCGACAGGCCGCTCTTGCGGCAGTGCTCCGCAAAGGCGGCGACCTGCGAGGAGAGGTCGGGGGCGCTCTTTCGCCGCTGCATCAGCCGGCCTCCGGGAGAAGGTCCTGGGCGAGCGACTCGCGGACCGCGTCCGACAGCTCCTGCCGGTGCGTGTAGGCGGGGTGATCGACGACCAGGGCCGCCGGACCCCTCTGGAACGCCGCCACGTCGGAGACCGGGAACCGGATGTACTGTACCGCGGCAATCCGCTGCCCGTCGTCGCGCCCGCCTTCCATCGCGGCGCGGGACCGCTTGCCGCCTACCTCGAGCCACAGGTGGTCTCCCAGGCCGGTCAGGCGCGACAGCGCCGCCTTCACCTCGCGGTCCTCTCCGGAGAGCTCCACGAGGAGCGTTGCGGACAGCTCGCCCGCGCCGGGGAGCACGCTGTTGAAACCCTCCAGCTCCTCCCGGACCTGCGCCTCGTCGGTCATCCGCTCGGCGTGGAGGATCTCCTGGATCTGGAACTTCACCGTCAGCCGGTTCTCGAACACGAAGGTCATGAAGGGCCCCACGGTGACGCGGCGCGCCTGCTTCGCCGCGATCACCTCGCGGCGGAACTGGTGGCGCACACCTTCGTAGACGGGCAAGGGCCACAGATCCTTCAATTCGAGCTTGCGCATCAGGTCTCCTCCGCCGGCGGAACGTCGTTCTCGCGTCCGGGCTTGGGCGAACGCAACGGCTCGCCCAGGTACGCGGCTCGCAGGATCCGGACGGGGTGATACACGGGGCGCCCCGTCTTCTGCTTGAGCTGCAGCCCGGCCAGCGGGCAGTCCGACGAGACCACGTCGGGTTCGGCGCCTTCGACCCGGCTCGCCGCCGCATCCGCCACTTTCAGCGATTCCCCGAAGAACTCGGTCTTCATGCCCCAGGTGCCGTCCATCCCGCAGCAGCGGTCGACGAGCTGCACGTCCGCCCCCGCCCACTTGAGCAGGTCGCGCCCGCGGTAGCCCAGGTTCTGCACGCGGTTGTGGCACGCGACGTGGTAGGCGACCTTGCCGATGGGCTTCTCGAAGCCCTTCGGCAGCTTCTTCTGCCGCGCCTGCTGCAAGAGGAAGTCGGACAGGTCCATCACCGCTTGGGACACCTCGCGCGCCTCCTCGGTGCCAACCAGCTCCGGGTACTCGGTGCGAAGGACCAGGGTGCAGCTCGGGCCGGGGCTGACGATCTTGCGGCCCTCGCGCACGGCGGGGAGGAGCGTCTCCACGTTCCGCCGCGCTAGCCGGCGCGCGCCCTCGAGATCGCCCCCGTCCAGCTTCGGCATGCCGCAGCAGACTTGCTCGGGGCAGCTGACCGAGCACCCCGCGTGCTCCAGGACTTCCACCGCGGCCTTGGGGATCTCCGGGTCGTTGTAGTTCCCGTAGCAGGTGGCGAACACCGCCACGCTGCCGTTCGGCGCGGAGGGCGGGGCCACGGGAGCGCGCCTCGACCACCAGGTCAGGAAGCTCTCGTCGGCGTAGGCGGGAAGCTGCCGGTCCCGGTGGATGCCGACCGCGTGCTCCATCAACATCCTGTTGAAGCGGTTGTGCGCGGCGGCGTTGGCGAGCGGAGCGATCTTGGTCATCAAGGTGCCGACCGCGTCGGTCGCCCCCAGGAAGCGCTCCCGGAAGGCGACGCCGTCCTCCTTGGCCCCGGCCATCTTGGCGCGCAGCATGAGGCGCGGGAAATCGACCGCGAACTCGTGCGGCGGGACGTACGGGCACTTGGGGTAGCAGAGCTTGCATTCGTAGCAGAGCTCGACCACGCGCTCCTTGTCCTTCCCCTCGAGCAGCGACACCGGGCTCTCGGTGTGCACCTCGACGTGGTCGAGGAGCTTCTTCGCCTCGTGCTCCTCCACGAGACCGCCCTCGAGGTGCTTGCCTTCGGCCTCGGCGCGGTGCGGATCGAGCGCGTCGATCCGCTTGAAGAGGACGTCGAACGAGGGGCAGAGGTTGAAGCACAGCCGGCACCCGTTGCAGATCTCGAAGACGCGGTGCACCTCGGAATCGAGGTGGACCGGGTCCCAGAACCGCGGGTTGTCGTACGACATCCCGTGCCTGTCCTGGGCCCAGTCCTGCGGCTGATCTGCGATGGGAAGCCTCAAGCCGGCTACTCCGACTTGACCTGCTGCAGCCCCTTCGCGAAGCGGCCCGCGTGCGACTTCTCCGCCTTGGCGAGGGTCTCGAACCACTCGGCGATCTCGGTGAAGCCGTCCTCGCGCGCCTGCCGCGCGAACCCGGGGTACATCTGCGTGTACTCGTAGGTCTCGCCGGCGACGGCGGCGGCGAGGTTCTTCTCGGAGTCGCCGATCGGCTCTCCGGTGGCGGGATCGCCCACCTGCTCCAGGTATTCGAGGTGGCCGTGCGCGTGACCCGTCTCGCCTTCGGCGGTATCGCGGAAGAGACCCGCGATGTCCGGCCGGCCTTCCACGTCGGCCTGCTTGGCGAAGTACAGGTAGCGGCGGTTGGCCTGGCTCTCGCCCGCGAACGCGGCCTTGAGGTTCTCGTGCGTCTTGGTGCCCTTCAGGTTCGGCATCGGTGCCCTCCTCGGGGGTTGCCCAATTGGAGAAGAATTCTCGATTTTGGATTCGCGGCGTCAAGCGGCGCGCACGGGATGCTCTCCGGCACGGCTTCGCCGACTTCGGCGGGAGGAGGGCGGCTGGCCGGCGCTGCGGTGGTGTCGCGGCTGTGGCCCGCCCGGCCGGGGGCGGGGTGAAGGGCGGACCCCGAAGCGCCGGAGGGCGCGGCGCCCCTCTGTCCGGACGCGCGCCCTCCGCGGACGATCTGCTTCGAGCCTAGCTCTTCAGGTTGTCGTTCACCAGCTTGGTCATCTCGAACATCGAGACGGTCCTCTTGCCGCCGAAGACCTCGCGGAGGGTGTCGTCCGCGTTGATGTTGCGCCTCTCCTTCTTGTCCTGCAGGCCGTTCCTCTTCACGTACGCCCAGATCTTCTTGACCACCTCCGTCCGGGGCAGCGGCCTGTCGCCGACGACCTTGGCGAGTGCCGCGCTCGGCTGGAGCGGTTTCATGAATGCGGCATTGGGCTTGCGGGCGGACTTCTTGCCGGTCTTCCTTGCTGCCTTCTTGGCGGGCATCTTGGGCTTCTCCTCCTGGAAAGGGCCTCTCCCCTGCTGCCGAAATCGAGCGCACTCTGACAGAGGACGCTCGACCGAGTAAAGCCCTTTTTCCCTCGGAGGACCGCCTCGGCCTCCTCGTGCGACCACCGAACCGGGGCCGCTGTCAAGCCCCCTTTGGCCGGGCGATGCGCAGGATGCAGGACCCTCGACGTCGTAGCAGCACGGACGCGCCCGAGGCCGCAGCGGAAGGGAGCCACTCCCGCGCCTGCTTCTCCGAGGCCAGCACCAGCGCCTCGCCGCCAGGGGCGAGCAGGCGTTTCACCTCGAGCAATTCGCGCGCGAACACCGCCTCGCCGGCGGGGGCCGACGCTTCCCCGAGGACCAGGCCGGCGCCTCCCTCCGGCAGCGCTTCCGAGGGGAACAGGGTCTCGGCGACGCGGAGCCACTCGCCGGCGAGCCCCAGCGCCGAGGCGTTGCGGCGGACGAAGGCGGTGTCGAGCAGGTCGCGGTCCTGCGCGACGACCCGCGCCTGAGGCCAGCGCACCCGCGCGGCGAGCGGCAGCACGCCGTACCCGCAGCGGAAGCAGAGCACCGTGCCCGGCGACCCGCGCGGCACCGCGTCGAGGAGCGCGCCCAGCGCCGGGGCATGGCCCGGATCCTCGCTCGCGTCGTGCGGCCGCGAGAGCGAAAGGACGCGGCCGGGCGCCGCCTCGAAGCGCGTCTCGTCCCGCGCGTAGACCGACTCGTCGTCGAGGGCGAACCGCGAGGGGCCCTGTGGAACGGAATAGACCAGGTGGTTCCTGCCCTGCGCCGCGAGCCGCATCCCCGGCACCTGCGCCGTCTCGACCTGCTCCCGCAGATCGCGGATGACCACCGCGCGCAGCTCTCCCTCGCGCGTCAGCAAGGAGCGTCCCGCGTCCAGCAGGTAGGCGACGCCGCGCGGTCCGATGCGCGCCGGCACGTTGCAGAGCACCAGGTCGAAGCGCGCGCCGGGGGACAGATCGCGGTAGCCGAGCCCGGGCCGCGCCTCGACGTTCGAAAGGCGCAGCGAGCGCGCATTCTGCGCGGCGGCGCGCACCGCGAGCAGGTCGCGATCCACCAGCAGGGCGGGCGCGTCGGGGAATCTCGCCGCTACCGGCAGTCCGAGCGCGCCGTATCCGCAGCCCAGGTCGAGCAGCGAGCCAGGCGCCCGCTCCGGCAGGTTGCGCAAGAGGAGCAGCGTGCCGTCGTCGATCGCGCGCGTCGCGAAGACGTCGGCCGGAACGTCCAGAGGCAAGGCGAGCCCGAGCGCGCGGACCGTGAGCCGGGTCCGGGCGTAGGGTCCCAGCGCCTCGACCGCCGCGGCGCTCGGCCGGGGTGGCGCGCTCTTCCGCCGCGTCCGCCGCATCGACGTTGAGGTACCACGCCCTCGCAAGGTCGAGGCGGGTCGCGGCGAGGTCGAGGTCGAGGATTTCGTCGGGCCTAGGACTTCCCCCGGCGGGAGGAGGCCGCGGCGCGGAGGAGGGCGTCGCGGACCTCGGAGGGGAGCGCGTGCGCTCCGGCCACCGCGGCGGTGGAGTGCCGGGGCGGTGCGGGGGCGGCGTGGCGCGCGGCGGGCCGCAGCGCTCCTTCGTGCGCCAGCCCGAACTGGAGCGCGTGCACGGCGCGGCGGCCGAGGCGGCGGTTGAGGCGCTCGATGATCAGCTGCCGCGCGGCATCGAGCTGGTCCCGCCAGCGGTGGTCCTGCACCAGCAGGTGCAGCGTCCCGGCCGAGAGCACCGTCGGCTGCGCGCGCGCGGCGAGCTCGGCGCCGACCGCCTCGGCCCACACCGCGGCGGGCACGTGCCGGTCGAGCCGGCGCGCGAGCCCGTGGCGGTGGAGCGTGCGCTGGAGGATGCCGCCCACCGCCTCGGCCGGGCGCCGCGGGAAGAAGTGCCCCTCGCTCACGAGCGGCTCCGCAACAGGACGAGCTGGAGGGCCGGCACCAGCTCGTCGAGGCGGTAGGGCCGCTCGACGACCGGCACGCCCTCCGGCACGCGGTCGCCCCGGTGCAGCTCGCCCCACCGGCGCGAGAGGATGAGCCCGGTGCCGCGCGCCTTCGGCGTGCAGAGCCGGCGCAGCTCGGCCAGCGCCTCGGCGTCCACGGCCGGCCAGGCGCGGTCCTCGAGCACGACCACGTCGGGCGCTCCGTGCGCCGCCACCGCACGGCGCGCGTCGCACGGCGAGCTGCACACTGCGACCTGCGCCTCCGCGCGCCCGTAGGAGAGCAGCCGGCGGACCCGCTCACCCTCGTTGAGGTCTCGGCCGACCATGAGCACCCGCGGGGACTGCGGTGTCTGTCTGAATGCTGTCGCGCGCTCTCTGGACATCGTGCTGCTCCTTCCTGAAATCGCTTGCGGTCACGATCTCTACGAAGTCACACAGCTCATGAAGACGAGAGTAGATGCGTTGGCCGACGCGTTGCTCGAGGGTCTCTTTGATCTCCCCCTCGACACCGAACTGCCAGGGCGTCGACGTTTCATTCGTCGCGTCCCTGCGCGGAGGGTAATTCGTCGCGAATAGCGTCGGACGGTTGGCGTTGTAGCGAACGGAAATGATCTCATCGAGAACACCCTGCTCCCAGTCGCGGTTCTTTCCGCCCTTGCCGATCTCGTCGATCGCAAGCACCTCCACCTCACGGAGCGGCTCGAGCCACTCCCGGCTGGACAGCCCCCGTGAGAAGCCGTCGCGAATGTCGGAGAGGAGAAGGAAGAACTCTTCGTAACGGCAGCGCACACCCTTCCGGAGCGCGAGCTCACGGAGCACTGCGGTGAGTAGGTGCGTCTTGCCCACACCTGGCGGACCGCACAGCAGCAAGGCGCGAGCACCTCGCGATTGCGGGACGAACTGATCGACGAAGAATCGCGCCCGGGCGTGGGTTCTTCTCTGGGCTTCATCGTACGTCTTGAAATTGTCCAGCGTTCGATCTCGGAACTTGAGCGGGAGGCGGAGCCCGGTGAGCAGGGCCAGCCGCCGCGGGTCGGCGCCGCACGCGCAGCCCCGCAAGACCGAGTAGCCCCGCTGGTCGGTGGCGAAGACGCGGCCCGTGCCGCCGCACGAGGCGCAGTCGCGCGTGTGCGGGCACGGCTCGGCGACCGCGCGGCCGTCCTGGACGCGGAAGACGGCGCCATCGCCGCCGCAGGTCGCGCAGATCTCCGGAGACGGTGCGGTGCGCGCGAGGTCCATGGCTCTCCTAGAGGAGGAAGGCGCGGGGGGGGACGCCGAGCCGCTCGCTGGCGGCGGCGAGGAGCTGCAGCTGGAGGCTCTTGCGGTAGCGGGCGCGAGGCATCGCTGCCGGGCGGGGCGCCATGCGGGCGCGCAGGTCCTGGCCGAGCTGCAGGACGCTCTTGCGCGGCAGCTCGCGCAGCGCCGCCCGCAAGGCGGCGAGCGCGGCGGCCCAGTACGCGTCGCCGCCCGAGGCGAGCAACTCCTCGGCCCGGCTAGCGACGGCTTCCCAGGCGGCGCGCGCGGCCAGGCGCGGCGAGTGGGCCGCCCGCAGCAGCTCGGAGGCGAGGCCGGGGGCTGGCGCGTGTGCGCGCGGCTGGCGGCGCACCTTCGCGGCCATGGCCGCTTCGAGCAGCTGCAGCGACAGGCCCACCTCGGCGGCTCCGCGCGCGGCGGGCGGCTTGAGGCGCCGCGCACGGCGTAGCTCTGCCTGGACTTCCGGGAGCGGGATTCCGGCCGCGTGCCACGACAGGGCGAGCCGGGCGTCGGCGGGCGAGAGGAGGAGCCCTCGCCCGCGCAGCCGCGACAGCTCCGCGGCGATCTCCTCGATGTACTCCCGCGGCGTCACGTCGAGCTCTCCATCGTACGTTTGGGGTCTGACTCTCCGGGGGAAGAGGCGCCTGCCTGCCCCGAGTGGGGATGCGGTCTATCAGAGCACGCAAGCCAGCGTCAACACTAAGGAATCTCCCACCGGAGCACCACAGGTTGTCCACAGCCGGGCGCCCGTCCGGACCGCGGAAACGGGGGGCGCTTTTCTCCGCGGTCCACAGCCTTTGGGCAACTCCGCGATCGGCGCTGTGGAGGAATTGGGCGCCGGGATTTCCCGAGCGCGAAGACGAGCACGAGCACCGCTCACTCGTCCGGAGTGCTCCAGCGGGGGTGACGGAGGATCTGCGCCAGCGGGCCCTCCCGGCGCGCTCGGCGGGCGCGCTGGGGCTGGCGGGCGCGTCGTTCCTCCTCGAGCACGACGATCTCGTCGTTCAGGGAGACGTAGCCCTGCGCCCGGCAGAGCATCTCGACCGTGGCGGCCAGCTCGCGGCGCGCGTCGCGCGGGAGCGCCTCGACCCAGCCCAGGATCTCGACGCCTTCGTCGGAGATCCCGCACTCGTCCTGCCACCCCTTCGCCATGCCCGCCCCTCCTGCCGCGCTACCATCTGCACCGCGCGGCCCAGAGGCCATGAGGGGGCCACGGGCAGCAGGAGCACGCTGGCACGGCTGGTCGGCGGGCGGACATGCGAAGGGCGGCCGGGCAGGATTGCCTGGCCGCCCTCCGGTCGCCGCTCTGGGGGGAAGCGGCGAGCCGGTCCGGAAAGGGGGTGGTCCGGACCCGGCGTCCTTCAAGACGGGCTCAGCTGCAGCCCATCGAATTCCCGCAGTTCAGACACTTGTAGCAGGTGCCGTTGCGCACGGTGATGTGGCCGCAGGCGTCGCAGAAAGGAGCGTCGCCCGAGAGCTTGCCCAAGAGCTCGTCCTGCGGCGAGGCAGCCTTCCGCCCGGGAGCGTCGCCGCCGTTCGGCTTCTGCAGCGCCTTGGCCGCCGCCGCCGGGCTCGCTGCCTGCGACCCTGGCTCCGCGCCCATCGAGGAGGTGGGAGTGGACGCCGCCGCCTCGGGCGTCACGTGCGCCAGGTCGTCGCGGTTCAGGTACTCGACCCCGACGGCGCGGAAGACGTAGTCGATCACGCTGGTGGCGAACTTCACCCGGTCGTGGCCCTGCACCGGCCCCTGCGGCTCGAATCGGGTGAAGACGAACTGCTCGACCAGGGTCTCCAGGGGCACCCCGTACTGGAGCGCGATGGACACCAACATGGCGAAGCAGTTCATCACGCTGCGAAGGGCGGCGCCCTCCTTGTGCATGTCGATGAAGATCTCGCCCAGCGTCCCGTCCTCGTACTCGCCGGTGCGCAGGAAGATCTTGTTCCCGCCCACCTTCGCTTCCTGGGTGAGCCCGTGCCGCTTGGCCGGCAGCCTGCGCCGGGAGCTCGCCGACAGCTGCGGCGCGGGTCCCGCCGAAGCGAAGCAGGCATCCGCCATCCGCTGCGTCTTCTCGGGCGTCAGGTCGGGGAAGAGCGTGAGCAGGGCCTCCGCCATTCCCTTCGCATCCTTCGGCGCCGGCATCTTCTTCACCGGCTGCGCATCGCCGGCGGACAGGGGCTGCGACTGCTTGCAGCCGTCGCGGTAGATGGCGATCGCCTTGAGCCCCAGCCGCCAGGACTCGCGGTGGATCCGCTCCACGTCCGGCACCGTGGCGTCGTGCGGCATGTTGATGGTCTTGGAGATGGCCCCAGAGAGGAACGGCTGCGTCGCCGCCATCATGCGCACGTGGCCCATCGGCTCGATGTACCGCGTGCCCAGCGGGCCGCAGCGGTTCGCGCAGTCGAAGACCCCGTAGTGCTCGGGCCGGAGGAAGGGCGCTCCTTCGACCGTCTGGCGGCCGCACACCACCAAGGTCGCCGCGTCGATCTGCTCGATGGTGTAGCCGAGCTTCCTCAGCACCGCCTCGCCCTTGGCGGTGGCGGACAGGCCCAGCCGCGACAGGCACGCGGCGCCGAGCACGTGCGGAGCGAACGCGGCCCGCAGGTCGAACACCGACTCGAGGCTCTTTTCCACCTTGGCGATCTCCGCCTCGGTGAGCCCGCGCGCGAGGAGCTCCTTGGGCGAGAACTCGGCGGTGGTCTTCAGCGTCGCCGTGCCGCGCACGTAGTCGACGATGGCCTGCACCTCGTCGGGCTTGTACCCGAGCTTCTTCAAGGCCCGCGGGACGCTCTGGTTGACGATCTTGAACGACCCTCCGCCCGCCAGCTTCTTGAACTTGATGAGCGCGAAGTCGGGCTCGACGCCCGTCGTGTCGCAGTCCATCAGGAGCCCGATGGTGCCGGTGGGCGCCAGCACGGTGGCCTGCGCGTTGCGGTACCCGTGCTGCTCGCCCAGCGCCACGGCGCGGTTCCACACCTCGTGCGCCGCGGCCAAGAGCTCCGCGGGCGCCAGGTCGCGGTCGATGTTCTGCACCGAATCGCGGTGCATGCGCATGACCTCCAGCATCGACTCGCGGTTGTGCGAGAAGCCTTGGAAGAGCCCCTTGCTGGCGGCCATCTCGGCGGACAGCGCGTAGGCCTCGCCCGTCATCACGGCCGTGACCGCGCCCGCGTAGGCGCGGCCGGCGTCCGAGTCGTACGGCAGGCCCTCGACCATGAGCAGCGTGCCCAGGTTCGCGTACCCAAGGCCCAGCGGCCGGAACTGGTGGCTGCGCTCGGCGATGCGCTTGGTCGGGTACGAGGCCAGGTCGACGGCGATCTCCTGCGCGAGGAAGAAGATGCGGCAGGCGTGCTTGTACGCCTCGACGTCGAACCTTCCCGTTTTCTCGTCGAGAAACTTGAGCAGGTTCAGCGAGGCCAGGTTGCAGGCCGTGTCGTCGAGGAAGACGAACTCGCTGCAGGGGTTCGACGCGTAGATCCGGTCGGTCGCCTTGCAGGTGTGCCACTTGTTGATCGTGTCGTCGAACTGCAGCCCCGGGTCGGCGCACTTCCAGGCCGCCTCGGCCATTTCCATCCACAGCTCGCGCGCATCGAGGCGCTCGACCAATTCGCCCGAGGTGCGCTGGGTGGTCTCCCAGGGACCGTTCTTGTCCACCGCGGCCATGAACGCGTCCTTGATGCGCACCGAGTTGTTCGCGTTCTGCCCGGAGACCGTGCGGTAGGCGTCGCCGTTGAAGTCCGCGGGGTAGCCGAAGGCGATCAGCGCCTGGACCTTCTTCTCCTCGCGCGCCTTCCACTGGATGAAATCGCGGATCTCCGGGTGGTCGGCGTCGACCACCACCATCTTGGCGGCCCTTCGGGTGATGCCGCCCGACTTGGTGGCGCCGGCGGCGCGGTCGAGCACCTCGAGGAAGCTCATCAGGCCGCTGGAGGTGCCGCCGCCCGAGAGCCGCTCCATCTTTCCGCGCAGCTTGGAGAAGTTGGTGCCGCTGCCGGAGCCGTACTTGAAGACGCGCGCCTCGTCGTGGACGAGGTTGAAGATGGACTCCAGGTCGTCGTTGCAGCTCTGGATGAAGCAGGCCGACACCTGCGGCCGGCTGTAGGCGTCGCCCGTCTGGTAGGCGGTGCCGGTGGCGAGGTCCACCGCCCAGTTGCCGCCCGACCCCTTGATCTCGTACTCGTGCCAGAGTCCGCAGTTGAACCACACCGGGCTGTTGAAGGCGCCCACCTGGTGCACCAGGTAGTAGCTCAGCTCCGCCTCGAAGGCCTCCGCGTCGGCGGGCGTGGCGAAGTAGCCGCCCTGCGCCTCGCCCGCGCTGCGCAGCGTGTGCGCGACGCGGCGGACGATCTGGCGGACCGACTCCTCCGCCCCGCTCCCGCTGGGTACGCCTGCCTTGCGGAAGTACTTGCTGACCGCGACGTCGGTGGCGAGCTGCGACCAGTCGGAGGGCACCTCGGCGTCGTCCATCTTGAAGACCACTTCGCCGTCGGCGCCGGAGATCTTCGCGGGCCTGCGGGTCCACTCGACCTCGTCGAGCACTTCCTGCGCGGTCGCTCTGTCCCGGGTGACGCGGCGCTCGATGGACAGCCCCTTGCCGCGCCGGGCGGACCGGGGAGAAGGATGGTGGCCGTTGCCCTGCGCGACGGGAGACGCGGCGGGCGCCGCTTGCAAGCCGGTCTGCTCCTTGTTCCCGCTCTTCGCCATCCGTACCCCTCCTTGTCGACCAGGCTCTGGTGTGGGACTTGGCCCGCCGGACCGGTGAGCTTTCGTGCGGACAGGTGTGCCACAGCGCCGCCGCGGAAGTCAAACGGATCCTACCAGGGGTTGTATGCACGCAGCGCGTCATGCGCAATGAGTAGTGGCATGCCCACAGGTTGTGGAGGGTCCGAAGGGACGCACAACGGCCCGCCGACAGGGTGGTTTTGCCTCCCGGCGCACAGGTCCTGCCCGGTGCTCCACAGGCGATCGAACTGTGGTATGCAGCGCGCCCCGTCCTTCGGAAGGACCGTTCCCCATGAAGACGCTTACAGAATTCTCGGGCACGCTCATCCGCATGGCCGCCAGGGCGGTGGCCGAGGCGCGCAAGCAGCTGCCGAAGGAGGCGTTCACGCTGCGCGTGCCGCCTCCGGTCCCCGACCCGCATCCCGACGTCGAGCCGCACGACAACCGGAACGAGGCGCCTCCCGAGGGTGGGCTCGACAGCGCAACGGACGCGGCGGACGACGAGCTGGCGAAGGACGCGGTCAGCCACATCCCCGCGAGCGCGCAGCCCAAGCCGCACGAGTTCCGGCCAGGCGAGGCGGAGATGCCGAGCGACCGCGACACGCACGAGGACCCCGACGTCCAGTTCCGCCGGGAGGAGAAGGTCGTCGGCAAGGACCTCGAGGGCCAGGCGCAGGACGGGCCGCCCGCCCAGGATCCGGAGGCGGAGCAGCGGCCGCCGCCCCGGGCGGATCCCGAGGAGGCGGAGAACGACGCGGCGAAGAAGATCCTGGACGAGGCGGTCGCGAAGGCGACCGGCACCACCGGCGAGCGGCTCGAGCGCCTGCGGGACGCGCTCAAGGCGGCCGGCAACCAGGCCGAGCGCGTCCGGCTGGTGCGCGTGTTCCCGGCCGACGAGCCGGTACCCGGCGCGAAGAAGATCGGCGACTTCCAGTACGTCGTCGACCTGATGCCCCAGTCGATGAAGCAGGAGTTCCGCCGCGACGAGAAGGGTGGCCGCCCGCGCGGCCCACGCCGGCCTTCGGGCGGGGGCAAGCAGAAGGGCGACACCCTCGAAGGCTCCTTCTCGATGGAGTCGCTGGCGCAGGACCGCCGCAGCGAGCGCGGTCCGGGCGCGGGCCGCCGCCCCGGCGGCGGCCGCGGCGGCCCTGGCGGAGGACGGGGACCTGGGGGCGGGCGTGGACCCGGCGGCGGCCGCGGTCCCGGTGGCGGGCGTGGCCCCGGCGGCGGCCGCGGCCCCACCGCCCCGAAGGGGCCCTGAGACTCGTCCACTCCCGCGCGAGCAGATCGCGCTCGCGGACGAGATGTCGACCCGCGCCATCGATGAGCAGCTGAACGACTCCTGAACCGCGCCGCGTCCCTCAGAGCGGACCCGGGAGTGGACCATTCTTGGGAAAGCCGCCACGTCCTTGGTAGAACCGACGCGGGGAGGGCGGCATGCTCCAGGATCCCTCGGAGATCCTCAACCGTGTTCCCGAGTTGGAGTCACTGGCCGGCGAGCCTTCCATCCGCAGGGCGATCGAGGCCGGCGACCCCTTCAAGATCTACCGCGCGCTCTTCTGGACAAGGCTGCTGGGCCGGCTCGCATCCCAACGCGACACGCTGAGCACCCTGCTCCGCAACCGCCGCCTCTTCGCCAAACCGATCAAGGGCAGCCCTTGGTTGGGGACGCTCAACGGCGTCGGCGCGACCCTGCTCGGGGAGTCCGAGCGAGACCCGGATGGCACACACGTCGCGACGCACGCGGTGGTGATCTTCTTCGTGGTGCCGCTCCTGCCACTCGGAGCCTACCTGGTCCGGAAGGAGCACTCGGGAGTGTTGCGATCGTCGTGGCGGATCTTCGCCCGAGTGCCGATGGGCCCCGTGCCGTGGCTGTGGAGCCGGCTGGTGGCGCTCGGCGCCGTCGCGAGCGTGCTGTTCGGCGCCTTCGCCGCGGTGCACTCCGCTCGTTACGGCGACGTGCGGGTGGTGAACGCGTTCGATGCTCCCATCGGGATCACCGTCGGCGACCAGAAGGCGACGGTGCCCGCCCTGGGAGACGTGGTGGTCAGCGCGAGGGTGGGCAGGCACCCGGCCCGCGCGGCGACCCCCGACGGGATCGAGGTCGACACGCTCGAGCTCGAGGTGACCAGCGGGAAGCGCGTGCTCGTCTGGAACCTCGCCGGCGCCATGCCGGTGCTCCTCCTCGACGTCGTCTATTCCGCGGTGAAATCGCCTGCCGACGAGCCGCGACCGCCGCCCCGCGCGGTCTACTGCGGCCAGCGCCTCATCCAGCTGCCCTCGGTCGACTACGCGTTCCGCGCCCCGGACAAGTCGGTGAGCATGCCTTCGGGCTCCGGCCGGCTGGTGAAGTCGTACCTCGACTACGAGCGCGGCGCGAAGGAAGCCCTCCATGGGTGCTTCTTCTACCTCGTGCGGAAAGGCCGGGAGGCCGACGCGGCCCCTTTCCTCGAGATCGCGGCCCGGATCGCGAGATGGGACCCGGAGACCGCTGCCGCGGCGGTGCACGCGCGTCTCTCCGATTCGGTTGCGCAGGCCTTGCGGTTGGCGAAGGAGGTCCGCGACGCGCGACCGAACGACCTCGAGGCGCACCGGCTCTATCAGGCCACCGCCGAGCAGGCGGGCCGCGGAGGCGAGCTGTTCGACGAGTACCGGAAGCGGGCAGAGGCCGAGCCGGGCTCGGCCGACGCGCAGTACCTGTACGCGCGACTCTTCCACGGGAACCAGGGCCGCACGCTCATCGACAGTCTGGCGGCGCGCTTTCCGGATCACGTCTACTTACTGCGGGCGTCCTTCCACGACCGTTTCCGGGGCCGCGACTGGAAGGGCGCGCACGAGGCGTGGGAGAGGCTTCGCGCCAGGTCGGACGCTGCCGCCACCGAGATGGCCGACGAGGAGATCCGCACGCTGGTGGCGATCGGCAAGTTTGCGGACGCGCTCAAGCTGGCGGGCGGCACCTTCGAGAAAGGCTCGCCCTTGGTGCGCAGCATGATGGCCCAACGATTTGCCCGGATCGCGGCGGTCGCAGGATTGGGCGCTTCCGACGTCCTGATCGCCAGGCTCGAGGCGGAAGCTCACCTGCGCGCCGGCGAGAAGCTGTGGCTCCTCCGTCAACAGAGCGGGTTCAAGGTCCCGAAAGAGGTCGACGCTCCGGGGCTCGCGCTCGTCCGCGCGCTCGGGAAGGATCCCGCGGCCGCGATCCGCCTGGCCGGGTCGGCCTCCGAGATCGACCTGGGCGCTCTCGACCGCGGGACCTGGGCGCTCCTCTATTGCGAGGCGGCGCGCACCGGAAATGCGGAGGTGGAGCGATCGCTCCTGCGTTTTGCCCGCGCCTCCGTTTGGGGGGAGCTGGAGGCGATGCGGAAACTGGCTCGTCTCGAGCGTGCCGCCTCTCCGGACATCGACCTCGATCCCGAGGCTCTGTCTGCCGCTTTGCTGGTGCGATCGAGAAACCCGTCACTCGCCGCGCCGGAGCGCAAGACGCTCATCGACGAAGCGCGGCGCCTCGACTTGCTGCGCGGGCAGATCACCAACGCGATCCCGGCCTGGAAGACTTGAGGCGGATCGCGCTCACCCTCCTGCTCTGGGCGGGGTTCTGGGGTCTGGGCCTCGCGTTGGCGGGCGCGCTCCTCTCGCTGCCCATCGCCGAGCTCGTCTACGAGGGCTCCGTCAGCTTCCCCGGAGTGCTCGCCGGCCTCGGCGGCGTGACGGTGCTCGGGGCCCTCCGCCCGCGGGGGTGGTTCGGGAAGGCCAAGGTCGCTCCCCGCCAGCCGCTGCGCCGGGAGCAGGTCCCCGCGCTTGCAGAATTCGTCGACGGCGTGGCCCGCCGCGCAGGGGCGGTGCGGCCCGATCGGCTCGTGTTCGCCGACTACGCCACGGCCTACGCATCTACCGAGCGGCGCTGGGGAATCCCGTGGCGCCGCGAGGTGGGCATCGGCCTGCCGCTCTTCGCCGTGCTCGGGCGCGACGAGCTCGCCGCCGTGCTCACCCACGAGTTCGGGCACCATCTCGGCGGCGATACCGCGCTCGGACCGTGGGTGTACCGCACGCGGCGCTCGCTCGGCGGAGCGCTGTTCACGCTCGACGAGTCCTCGTTCTTCCTCGACCTTCCCTTCCGGGCCTATGGCGAGATGTTCCTGCGCGTATCCGCGCACATTTCGCGCGAGCAAGAGCGGGCCGCCGACCGGCGGGCGGCGGACGCCTTCGGCGCCGGGGCGATGGCAGGAGCTCTCCTCAAGACTTACCGGCTGGCGCCGCTCTGGGACGTCTACTTCGAGGCGGAGGTGGTTCCTCTGTTGCAGCGCGGGATCCGGGTGCCGCTGCTCGACGGGTTCCGCCGCTTCCTTGCCGAGCCGGAGCGCCGAACCGAGGTGACCCGGCGTATCCACGAGGCGCTGCACCGCGAGCCCTCGCCCTGGGACTCGCATCCCTCGCTCGAGAAGCGGCTGGAGGAGCTGGGGTTCGGGAAGGCGGCGCCCGCTGCGTTGGAGAGACTGGATCCGGGTGGTGGGTGTCTCGACCTCCTCGGCGGTGAAGGAGCCGCCGAGGATGCGTGGTATGGAGTGGCGGTCAGCGGCTCGCCCACGCCGATGAGCTGGGACGAACTGGGCGACAAGGCTATCCTGCCGGCGCTCAGCGGGGCACTCACCGGGGCCCGGCTGCCCGATCCGTCGACGACGCCGATCGCCTCGCTGCCCCGAATGCTCTCCTCGGGCGCCGCGCTCTGGGACCGCGCCCGGGCGGACGCGGTCGACGTGTTTTCGCCGGAGGCCAAGCGACAGCGCGCCCGCAGGCTCCTCACGGATTGGCTGGCGGCGTCGCTCGGGGCGCGGGGCTTCCAGGCGCAGGTTCGCCCGGGCGCGCACCTGCGACTCCGTCGCGGCGCTCTGACGGTCGAGCCGGCCGATCTGGTGGAGCGGCTCGCGGCCGGAACGTTGGCCGAGGTCGACTATCTCGCCTTTTGCGAGGCGGTCGAGGGCGGCGGGGAAAGCTAGCGGAGGGCTGAGCAGCCGGCGTCGCTCGGCGCATCGCCGGCGGCGGACTTCAGGACCCGTGCCGTGAGCTCAGCGGCGGTGCACTTTGGTCAGCGAACCTTGGTCGGTCGGGTTGAGCAGGACTTGCGAGATGTTCACGTGCTGCGGGCGCGTCGCGACCCAGACGATCACGTCCGCCACGTCCTGCGCGGTGAGAGGCCGCATGCCCGCATAGACCTGCTTCGCCTTCTCGGCGGACCCCAGGCGGACGATGGAGAACTCCGTCTCGGCCAGGCCCGGGGCGATGTCGGAGACGCGGATCTCGGTGCCGTTCAGCTCCACTCGCAGCGTGTCCGACACCGCGCGCACCGCGTGCTTGACCGGCGCGTAGATGCCGCCGCCCTCGTAAGTGCCGTACGCCGCGTAGCTGGAGATGTTGATGATGTGCCCCGCGTTGCGGCGGATCAGCCCGGGAAGGAGCGCCCGGGTCATGCGAAGCAGGCCCGTGAGGTTGGCCTCGATCATCCCGAGCAGGTCCTCGTCCTTGAACTCGGCCAGCTTGTCGCGCCCCAGGGCCCCGCCGGCGTTGTTGATGAGGAGGTACGGCGTCTCCAGCTCGGCGGCGGCGGCGAACTTGTGGATCGACTCCGCGCTGCGCACGTCCAGGGGCAGGGCGAGCGCCCGCGGCGAGCCTGCCTTGCGCGCCGCCTCCGCCACCTTCTGCAGCCTGTCCATGCGCCGGGCGCCCAGTACCAGGGGATGCCCGAGCTTCGCGAAGGCGAGCGCGGCCGCCTCGCCGAACCCCGCGGACGCGCCGGTGATGACCACCGTCCCTTGCGGCATGATCAGATCTCCAGCACGTCCAGCGAAAGCGGCAGCTCGCGGCTCCCCTCCGCGCTGGAGCGGTAGCAGGTCTCGATGATCTGTACGCAGGCCACCGCCTCGCGCAGCTCGCGGCCGACGAAGTCTCCCGACTGCATCGCGGCCTTGAACTGGTCGAAGAGCGAGTCGAACCACTGCGTGTGCGAGGCGTCCATCCAGTGCGAGGCGATGGTCCCCTTCTCGACCCGCGGCTTGCCCGACAAGACGCCCGTGGTCAGCTCCCAGTCGTCGTCGTCGATCACCAGCGCGCCGTCGGTGCCCTGCAGCGAATACACCACCTTGCGCACGCCCGCCGTCCAGGTGAGGAAGCAGTGCGCGTAGCCGGTGGGGAAGGTGAGCACCGCGTTCAGGTTGTCCTCGGTGTCCCACTTCTGGTCGAGCGTGAGCGCCTTCGCCGTCACGTGGGTGGGCAAGGACCCAAGCCAGGCGAAGGTCAGGTAGAAGCTGTGGCTGCCGTGGTCCATGGCGATGCCGCCGCCCGAGGTCTTGCGGTCGCGGCGCCAGTCGGCGCGCCACTCCGCGACGCCCTTGGCGTGCGTGGTGCGGAAGGTGTTCAGCGTCACCGCGCGGACCTTGCCGAGGCGGCCGGAGCGGATCACCTCGAGCGCGAACTTCACCACCGGCGCGTGCTTGTAGTTGTGCGCGGGGAAGACGACGCGCCTGTGCGCGCGCGCGGCTTGGGCCAGCTGCAGCGCCTGCGCGGTCGTCGTGGTGAGCGGCTTCTCGCACAGCACGTGCGCGCCGCGCCGCAGCGCCGCGAGCGCGATCTCGGCGTGCGCGTCGGGCGGCGTGCAGACGTCCACGAAGTCCAGGCCGGTCTCCGTCTCTAGAAGTTCCTCCCAGGTCGAGTACAGGCGGGCGTTGGGCGAGACCGCGCGCGCCGCCTCGAGCCGGGCCGGGGAGACGTCCGCGACGGCGGCGATCTCCACGTCCTTGCGCGCAAGGTACGCGGGGTGGTGCCCCTTGCCCGCGATGAACCCGAACCCGACGATGGCGCCCTTCAGCATCTGTCCTCCGCGGCGCGTGCTTATCGCAGGAATTCGACCGGCGCGGAAGGAAAACGCTCACCTGGAATGGCGTGCAAAGTCGCGGGTGGATAAAAGGAGGCGGTCAAGGAGACTCCATGTCCCGCGGACTGCAAGTTGCCCTGGCGTTGCTCCGGATCGCGACCGGCATCAGCCTGCTCGGGCCGGGCCTGAACAAGCTGGGCTGGTTCGCGCATCCGGCGCTGGAGCCGATCCTGGCCAACTGGGCGCAGCACGCTCCGAACGGGATGGTCGTCCGCTACCTGCACCTCGTCACGCCCCACCACGCGGGCCTGGCGCGCATCGTGGCGGTGGGAGAGCTGGGGCTGGGCACCTTGCTCGTCCTCGGGTTCTTCACGCCCATCGCCGCGCTCGTCGCCGTGGTGATGGTCGCGCAGTTCCACTTCGCCAGCGGCGCGATGTTCCAGGCGAGCTACCTGATGGGCCAGAACGGGCTCGTGTACCTGCTCATCTTCCCGGTGCTCATCGCGGGGCGGGCGGGAGTGGAGCTGGGCCTGGACGGGATCCTGGGGCGCTCGATGAGGAGCGCTCCGCGACCGATCTAGGATGACATTCCGTCAGGTCGCGCTCGGTGGGGCGCGCGACCGGGTCCGCGTGGCGCATCCCGGGCACGATCGCAAGGCGGGCGCCGGGCTTTCTGGCCGCGATCCTCTGCGCCATCTCCACCGGGAACAGCTCGTCTTTGTCTCCGTGCTCGACCAGGAGCGGCGGACTCAGGAGCGCCGCGCCCCGCGCCTCGCAGCCTACCGCGCGGCGGTGGCGGGGGTCTGCGGCGGCGGCGGCTTGGCCGCGGGGGCCGCTGGCTCGGCGGACTTCGCGCCGGCGGCGGAGGGCTGGGCCGCCTTCGACGCGGGCGCGGCCCCGTGCGCGGTCTTGGCCTTCGCCTTGCGGCGGCGCTTGGCGGTCTTCTTGCCGGTCTTGTTGGCCGACTTGGACGCGGTCGCCGCGGCGGAGGCCGGAACGGGCGCCAACGCGGCGGCCGAGGTGGAGGGCGGGGTCGAGGTCGTGTTCGAGGCCGGGTTCGAGGTCGACGCCGACGTGCCCGGATGCCCCGGCGCGCCCGCTTGCGCCTTGGCGCGCTCGAGCCGGCGGAGCGCGTCCGCCGCCTCCCGCGAGCCGCACCGGCGCCTTTCGGCCGCCGTCTTGGAGAGGAGCGCCTGGGCACGCTCGGTGCCCGCCACCACCAGGACGCGCACCGCGTTGAGGACCGCAGGGCAGGGCGCGGCCTTGTCGGACAGCTCGGCGCTCGCCAGCGCCAGGCGGTCCTCGTCGCGCGCCTGGCCCATCAGCTCCAGCGCCTCGAGCGCCTCGCGCCGCGGGCGTCCGTGCTGCGAGCGCACGATGCCCCGCAACGCCTCGGCGGCGGGCGCTCCCACCCTCTCGCCCAGGATGCGCACCAGCGCTGGCCGCCATTGCAGCGGGAACGCCTCGGACTCCAGGTCGTCCACCAGCGCGCGCACCACCTCGGGGTCGGCGACGGTGGCGTCCGCGTCCAGGGCGGCCGCGAAGTCGGCGAACGCCATGCCCAGCTGCCCCAGGGCGTGCTCGGCCTTGCCGCGCAGGACCTGCACCTGCGCGCTGCGGGAGCGCGGGCTGTCGGACAGCTTGTCCAGCTCGGCGAGGGCGGCGAGCGGCGCCTTCCCCACCAGCATCTGCTCGGCGCGCAGGACCGGATCGTTCTCGCGGCGCACGCGGACTCGCCAGCTCGCCGCTCCCAGGACCGCGCAGAGGGCGAGGACGGTGAGCACCGGCCAGCGCCGCGCGACGAACGCGGCGGCGCGGGTGGCGAGCGGGAGCCTGGGGTCGCGCAGCTTGCCCAGCCGCTGCAGCGCGCGCCCGTCATAGGGCAGCTCGCGCGGGCCCACCATTCGCGCGCGGTGCAGGCGCGTCTCGCCCGCCCGCAGCTCGCGCACCGGGAACGGCTCGGTGGGCACCTCGCTCTTGTTCATCGCCAGGTAGACCGATTCGGTCAGCACCACCTCGCCCGCGTCGGCGAAGGCGGAGGCGCGCAGCGCGAGCTGCACGGGGTCGCCGGTCACGTCGTCGGCGTCCATCCGCACCTCGCCCAGGCTGATGGCGATGCGCACCTCGATGCGTTCCCGCGGCGCGCGCCGGGAGTTCCAGGCGGCGAGCCGGTCCTGCATCGCCATGCCGCACAGGACGCAGTCGGTGGGCGAGCGGAAGGTGACGAGCAGCGCGTCGCCGATCGACTTGACCTTGCGTCCGCCGAACCCGCGGATGACCGGCAGCAGGAGCGCGTCGTGGAAGGCGAGCATGCGCGCGTTCTCCTCGCGCGTCTGCTGCGAGGTGCGTGCGGTGAAGCCCTTCATGTCGCTGAGCAGGATGGCGAGGTTCTGCGTCCGGTGCGCCGGACGGAGCAGCTCGACGACGTTCTTCACGGCGCACCCCGGATCTGCTCGAGCGCGTCGTGCGCCGCCACCCGCGAGTTGCAGCCCAGCACGTGGGCGAGAAGGCCGTCCTGCGGCTCCTTGCGGGCCTCGGCCTCCATCGACTCCAGGACCTTCACCGCGTCCTGGTCGCCCAGCCGGCCCAGCGCGCGAGCGGCGCCGACCCGCGCCTCGCAGGGGCCGGACTGCGCCATCGTCAGGAGGTGCTCGAACGCGCGCCGCTCGCCGGCCCGGGCCGCGGACTCGAAGCTGCGCGCCGCGCCCTCGTACTCCTTGCGCTCCTCCTGCAGCCGGCCCTCGTAGTAGGTGCGCCGCGGGCCCACGCGCATGCCCTGCACCTCGCGCGAGACGGCGGACAGGTCCCGGCGCGCCAGCGCGCGGTCCACCGCGGCGGGGGCGAGCAGGGCGGCCGCCACCGCCAGCATCGCGCAGACACCCGCGATGGCGAGGATCCGGGCCTGCTCGGTGATCCAGGGGAACGCCTCGGCGATGTGCCCCGCCGCCGACTCCGCGGCGGCGCGCAGGTGGCCGCGCACTTCCGACGAGGTCAGCCGGGTCAGGTCCACCTTGGCCAGCTTGCCGGCGCGCTGCAGCGCCTTGCCGCCGTAGGGCCGGAGCGAGAGATCGCTCCCCGGCTTGACGCGGAAGACGCGCACCGGCTCGGGCACGCCCTTGAGCTCCTGGTAGCCGCCGTCGTCCGCCTCGATCTCGTTGCGGTTCATCGAGAGCCAGATCGCCTCTGTGAACAGCACCTCGCCGGCGTCGGCCAGCCCCAGGACCCGCGCGGCGATGTTCACCGGCTCGCCGAAGACGTCGCCCTTCTCGAGCCGCACCTCGCCGACGTTCACGCCGACCCGCACCTTGATGCGGTCCCACTCGGGGACGCCCTTGTTCCACTCCCAGATCCGGTCCTGCACCGCCGAGGCGCACAAGACGGCGTCGGTGGGCGACTCGAAGGTGACGAGCAGCGTGCCTCCGATGCTCTTCACCCGCCGCCCGCGGTACGCGCGGAACACCGGCAAGACCAGCGCCTCGTGGAGCCGCAGCATGCGCTGGCTCTGTTCATACGTCTGCCGGCTGAGCCGGTCGGCGTACCCGACGATGTCGGTGAACACGATGGCGAGGTTCGAGGTCCGCATGGTGGCAGCCTGAGAGCTAGGACCCTCCAGACTACTCGGCCAGGGTGAAGGTAAAGAAGTGTTCTACGGGAGTTGATGTAGGGGCAACGGCTACCCCGGAGTCCGGGGCCCGGCGGCCGCGGTGGGCGCGAAAGTCCAGTCGGGATGCCGGCCCTGGGCGTAGCTCATGTTCCATTCGCTCTTGAACAGGGCAATGGGGTTCTTGTCCCGGTCCTCGACGCAGAGGGCATCGACCTCCAGCTCGAAGGCCTGAGGATCGAACCCGGGGCCCGAGATCCAGCGCGCCACCTGGTACGGCAGGCGGTCCAGGGCGATCTCCGCGCCGTACTCGTGCTTGAGCCGGTACTGGAGCACTTCCAGTTGCAGCGCGCCGACCGCGCCCAGGATGGGGTCCTTCATCCCCAGGCCGCGTTGCGAGAAGATCTGGATCGCCCCCTCCTGGCTGAGCTGCGACAGGCCCTTCTCCAGCTGCTTGCGCTTGAGCGCGTCCTTGCTGCGGACCCTCGCGAAGATCTCCGGCGAGAAGCGGGGCAGCTCGGCGAACTCGAAGGGCGCCCCTTCGCACAGGGTGTCGCCGATGCGCAGCGCGCCCGTATCGAAGAGGCCGATCACGTCGCCCGGCCAGGCCTCCTCGATCACCTGGCGCTCCGCTCCGAAGAGCTGGTGCGGCATGGAGAGGCGCAAGCCCCGGCCCTCGCGCACGTGGCGCACGTCCATGCCCCTCTGGAAGCGGCCGCTGCAGACGCGCAGGAAGGCCAGCCGGTCGCGGTGCGCTGGGTCCATGTTCGCCTGGATCTTGAAGACGAACCCGCTGAAGCGGGGGTCGTCTGGCTCGATCGCCGCGCCGTCCACGGTATGGCGCGCGGCCGGCGGGGGAGCGAGCTTCACGAACGCGGCGAGGAACTCGTCCACGCCCACCTCGGTCCACGCCGAGCCGAAAAAGGCGGGCGACTGCTCGCCGCGCAGCACGCGCGCGTGGTCGAGCGCGTCGCCGGCGTGCGCGACCAGCTCGATCTCGTCCGCGACGTGCGCTCGCAGCTTCGGGTCCACCGCCGGCAGCTCCGGGACGACGCGCCGGGCGGCGTGCCCCAGGTCTTCGAAGAGGGTCGCCACCCCGCCGAAGTCCGCGCCTTGGCCCACCGGCCAGGTGACCGGCACGGTGCGGATGCCGAGCACTTCCTCCACTTCGTGCAAGAGGTCGATCGGCTCGCGGCCGGGGCGATCGAGCTTGTTCACGAAGGTGAAGATGGGGATGCCGCGCCGGCGGCAGACCTGGAAGAGCTTCTTCGTCTGCGCCTCGACGCCCTTGGCGGAGTCGATCAGCATCACCGCGGCGTCGGCCGCGGCCAGCGTGCGGTAGGTGTCCTCGGAGAAGTCCTGGTGGCCGGGCGTGTCGAGCAGGTTCAGCTTGTGCCCGCCCCAGTCGAACGGCAGCACGCTGGAGGTGATGGAGATGCCGCGCTGGCGCTCCAGCTCCATCCAGTCGCTGGTGACGTGGCGGGCCTGGCCACGCGCCTTGACCGTGCCGGCCAGGTGGATGGCGCCTCCGTGCAGGAGGAGCTTTTCCGTCAGGGTGGTCTTCCCCGCATCCGGATGCGAGATGATGGCGAAGGTGCGCCTCCGCCCCACCTCGCTGCGCAGCTTCTGCCGATCGGCCTCTTCCACCGCGCGGTGTCTAGCACGCGGATCTGCTCCCGCCAGCGTGAAATCAGTCGCCGCCGTATTCGGCGCTGCGCTTTTCATGGCGCGGCGCTCTTGACGCGCGAACGGCAGTCGTGATCCTGCGGCGGTGGAACACGCGAACGCCTTTCTCACCAATCTCGCCGTCGTGCTCTGCGTGGCCGCGGTCACCACCGTGGTCTTCCAGCACCTCCGCCAGCCGGTGGTGCTCGGGTACCTGCTCGCCGGGCTGATCGTCGGCCCCTACGTCCCGGTGCCGCTCGTGGCGGACCGGGAGATGGTGCGCCAGCTCTCCGAGATCGGCGTCGTCCTGCTGCTCTTTTCCATCGGGCTGGAGTTCACCATCGGCAAGCTGGTCCGCGTGGGCGGTACCGCGGGGCTGGTGGCCGTGGTGCAGGTCAGCGTGATGCTGGTGCTCGGCGGCCTGGCCGGACGCGTGCTGGGCTGGACCGGGCGCGAGGCGCTGTACGCCGGCGCGATCGTCGCGATCTCCTCGACCACCATCATCGCCAAGGTGTTCGAAGAGAACCGCATCGCCGGGCGGCTGCGCGAGCTGGTGCTCTCGGTGCTGGTGGTCGAGGACCTGGTCGCGATCCTCCTGCTCGCGGGCCTCACCGCGCTCTCCTCGGGGCGGATGTCCGCGGCGGAGCTGGCCCTGACCGCGGGCCGGCTTGCGCTGTTCCTGGTGGCCGTCCTGGCCGTCGGGATGCTGCTCGTTCCCCGGTTCGTCCGCTCCACGCTGAAGCTGGACCGCCCGGAGACGACTGTGATCGTCTGCGTCGGCATCTGCTTCGCGGTGGCGCTGCTCGCGCAGCACTTCGGGTACTCGGTCGCGCTGGGCGCCTTCCTGGCCGGGTCGCTGGTGGCCGAGTCGGGTCAAGGCGAGCGCCTGGAGCACCTGCTGCAGCCGGTGCGGGACCTCTTCGCGGCCATCTTCTTCGTCTCGGTGGGGATGCTGATCGACCCGGCGCTGGTCGCGCGCCACTGGGTGGCGGTGGTGGTGCTTACGGCCGTGGTGATCGGCGGCAAGCTCGCCGGCGTGGCGCTGCCCGCTCTCTTGGCCGGCACCGGCGTGCGCACCGCAGTGCAGGCGGGGATGAGCATGGCCCAGATCGGCGAGTTCTCCTTCATCATCGCCGGGCTGGGAATCACCCTCGGGGCGGTCGGGGACTTCCTCTACCCGGTGGCGGTCGCCGTGTCGGCCATCACCACCCTCACCACGCCGTGGCTGATCCGCTGGTCCGGCCCCGCGGCGGCCTGGGTGGACGCGAAGCTGCCGCGCGCCCTGCAGACGTTCCTCGCGCTGGAGGGCGCTTGGACCGAGCAGCTCCGCGCCCCGCGCCAGCGCAGCGGCCGGGTGCGCCGGCTGGCCGGGCTCCTGCTCCTCGACACGGTGCTGCTCGCGGCGGTGGTGATCGCCTCGGCGAGGTTCTTCGATCGGGGCGTGGGGCTCCTGATGCCGCGCGTCGGCCTGCTCTGGGCCCAGGTGTTGGCCGCGGCGGCGGGCGCGCTCGTCGCCTCGCCGTTCGTGCTGGGGATCGTGCGGCTGGTCGGCGCGCTGGGCGCGACGCTGGCGGCGCAGGCGCTGCCGCAGGCGGGTGGGGGGATCGACCTGGCCGCCGCGCCGCGCCGCGCGTTCGTCGTCTCGCTGCAGCTCGCCGCGGCCATCGTCCTCGGGCTGCCGCTGGTGGCGGCGACGCAGCTGTTCCTGCCTCGCTACGTCGCGCCGCTCGCCTTCGCGGCGGTCCTCGTCGCTCTCGCGGTGCGGCTGTGGAAGTCCGCCGAGCAGCTGCAGGGCCACGTGCGCGCCGGCGCGCAAGTGCTCGTCGAGGCGCTCGCGAACCAGGCGCGCCCCGATGGGACGCCGCCCTCCGCCCAGCCGGCGCTGTCGGCCCTGTTCCCCGGCCTCGGCTCGCCGGTCCCGGTGGTGCTCGCGCCCGGGAGCCCTGCGGTTGGGAAGACTCTGGCGGGGATCAACCTGCGCGGCCGGACCGGGGCGACGGTGCTGGCGATCCGCCGCGGCGGCAAGGGCCTTCTGGTTCCCACCGGCCGCGAGCTGCTCCAGGCGGACGACGTCCTGGCGGTCGCCGGGACCCACGAGTCCGTCGATGCGGCGCGCGCGCTGCTCTCCGAGCCGGGAAAACCTACGGGGGCCGGCTGAAGAGCTCCGCGCATGCACCTTCGTGGGGACGAAGATGGCGCTCGCCGGCGTCGTCAAGATCCGCCAGTGATTTCGCTAGCGGTGGTCGCGGCGATGCTCGCCGCGTCTATACTGGTGTCCGTGGCCAGCGCCGATCCCAAAGCGAAGGACGTGCTCGTCCATGCCGGCGGGTGGGTGGTGCTCGGCGTGGGTGTCGCGCTGCTGGTGCTGCCCGGGCCGGGGATCCCGCTGGTGATCGCCGGGCTGGGGATCCTCGGCCGCCGGCACGCCTGGGCGCGATCCGCGGCG
>DASWGI010000129.1:0-1585 GCA_036393835.1 Myxococcales bacterium
GGGATGGTGGCGGCGGTGGTGTTTCCGTAGCGCTGGATGTTGTTGTAGACGCGCTCGTTGGGCAGGCCGAGGACGCGCTGGACCATCTCGTTGATGCGCAGGTTCGCCTGGTGCGCGATGAGCAGGTCGATCTCGGCGACCGCGACGCCCTGCTTCTTGCACAATTCGCGCACCACCTCGGGCATGCGCGCCACAGCCGCCTTGAAGACGGCGCGGCCGTTCATCTCGGGGACGTGCCGCCACTCGCGCACGTCGGCCTCGCTGACGTACGGCCGGCGGGCGAATCCAACCCCGGGGACGTAGAGGTCCTTGAAGTTGGCCCCGTCGGAGTGGACCTGGAAGCCGAGCAGCCCTGTGTCTCCCTCGCCCTGGCGGAGCACCACCGCGCCGCCGGCGTCGCCGAACAGGACGGTGCGATCGCGGAAGGTCGTGTACACCGCCTTCTCCTCGGCGGTCGGGGGCTCGCCGCCGCGGCCGAGCAAATAGTCCCACTTGGTCCACGGCATGAACCCGGTGTGCACTTCGGCGCCGACGAGCAGCACGGTGCGCGCCTGGCCCGCCTTGAGCAGCGCGTCGGAGATCTGCAGGCCGTAGATGAAGCCGGTGCACTGCTGCCGGATGTCCAGCGCCGGCACGTGCGACAGCCCCAGCTTGTCCTGCAGGATGCCGCCGCAGCCGGGGAAGTAGTGGTCGGGGGTCATCGTGGCGAACACGATGTAATCGATCTCCTCCTTGGCCACGCCCGCGTCCTCGAGCGCCTTCCTGGCCGCGCCGGCGCCCAGGTCGCTGGTGGTGGTCCCCTGCTCGACGTAGTAGCGCGTCTCCACGCCGCTCCGCTCGCGGATCCACCCGTCGGAGGTGTCCATCATCCGGGCGAGCTGGTCGTTGGTGACGAGGTTCTGGCCGGTGACGAAGCCGCTGCCGAGGATCTGGGTGCGCATGGCGAACCTCCGGGGGCGATCGCGGACGTAGCCGGGACGCGTGTAGCAGACGCGCTGGCCGCCGTCGCGCCGCGCTGCGGCACCCGCGGGCCGCCGACAGTCGCCGCCCCTGAGGCGGCGCTGCGTCTTAGGTCCGCAGCGTGGCCAGCGCGCACAATCCGCCCGCCGCGCACACCGCCGCGCAGATCCACATCGCGCGCGGAAAGCCGGCCGCGAGCGAGCCGGCGTCGGCGGCCGAGATGCCCGCGAGCAAGGGCAGCAGCGCGACCGCGAGCAACCCGGCGAGCCGCGAGATCGCCGTGTTGACCGCGGCGGCCACTCCCGCGTGGAGTTCCTTCGCCCCGGCGAGCACCGCCGTGGTGAGCGGAGCGACCGTCGCCGCGAGCCCGAGACCCAGCACCGCGATCCCTGGTAGCACGCCCGAGACGTAGCTCGAGTCCCTCCCGACCTTGGCCAGCAGCGCGACGCCAACGGCCGCGATGAGCGGGCCCGCCGTCATCGGCGCGCGGTACCCGATGCGCGAGGCGAGCTTCCCCGCAGGTGGGGAGAGGACCAGCAGCAGCAGCGTGACGGGCGTGAGCGCCGCGCCCGCCGCCAGAGGCGAGTAACCGAGCACGCTCTGGAGGTGGATGATGAGCAGGAAC
>DASWGI010000130.1:0-10824 GCA_036393835.1 Myxococcales bacterium
ATCTGATCACCCTTCGAATCGAGACCAGCTTTCGAACTCGCAGCGCAGCGAATCTCCGCGTCTCCGCGTTGATCTCTTGGTCGTCGTCGCGGCTAGAAGCGGGCGGACAGCGCGAAGAAGGCCTTGATCTTGTCGTTCGTCTCCCGCAGCCGCGCGGAGAGCGTGCGCACGAAGGTCCAGAGCAGCTCGTACGCCAGGTCCTTGTGCAGGAACATCAACTGCTCGAGGTCTGCCTTCTGGATGACGAACAGCGTACAGGCGAGGTGCGCGGTGGCGTCGGCCGAGCGCGGCGTGTCGTCGATCAGCGCCATCTCCCCGAAGTAGCTGCCGGCCTCCAGGATGGCGAGCGCCTCCTCCCCCACTCCCGGCACCATCTTGGAGATGCGCACCTTTCCGGAGGCGATGATGTACATCTCGGTCCCGACTTCACCTTCCTGGAAGACGCGCTCGTTCGCCTTGAGCTGCTTCTGCGTCGCGATGGCACCCACCTTCTGCAGGTGGTCCGTGGTCAGATTCGCGAAGAGCGGGATCTTCTTGAGCTGTGCGGGGTCCAAGGGGTTCCTCGCGGCCACTCTAGCAAATGTGCCCCGGCGGAGGCGATTTCTCCGCTATGCTGCGCGCGCACCGAGGACGGCGCCGCGGCATCGAATGGCGTCCAGGGGTGATGCAGCGTGGAGAAGCACGCGATCGTGATCATCGGAAGCGGCCCGGCGGGGTACACGGCCGCCATCTATGCCGCTCGCGCGAACCTGAAGCCCGTGATCTTCACCGGCCTCCAGCCCGGCGGGCAGCTCACCATCACCACCGACGTGGAGAACTATCCCGGGTTCCCCACCGGGATCCTCGGCCCGGAGCTGATGGAGCTGTTCCGCGCCCAGGCGGAGCGCTTCGGGACCCAGATCATCGACGACGTCGTGACCCGCGTCCAGCTGCGCGAGCGGCCGTTCCTGGTCGAGGCCGGCAAGCGCCAGATGCACGCCGAGGCGGTCATCATCGCCACCGGCGCCTCGGCCAAGTGGCTGGACATCCCCACCGAAAAGGCGCTGAGCGGCCACGGCGTGTCCGCCTGCGCCACCTGCGATGGCTTCTTCTTCCGCAACAAGGACATCGGGGTGGTCGGCGGCGGCGACACCGCCATGGAGGAGGCGCTGTTCCTCACCAAGATGGCCTCCAAGGTGACGGTCATCCACCGCCGCGGCGCTCTGCGCGCCAGCAAGGTCATGCAGCAGCGCGCCTTCGCCAATCCGAAGATCGGCTGGGAGTGGAACCAGGAGGTCGTCGAGGTGCTCGGCGACAAGAAGTCGGGCGTAACGGGCGTAAAGACCAAGAACATGCAGAGCGGCGAGCAGAAGACCCTCCCGATGAACGGCCTCTTCGTGGCCATCGGGCACACGCCGAACACCGAGCTGTTCAAGGGCCAGCTGGAGATGGATCCCGTGGGCTACATCAAGGTCCAGCCGGGAACGACCAAGACCAGCATCCCCGGGGTGTTCGTCTCGGGCGACGCGGCCGACCCGGTCTATCGCCAAGCCGTCACCGCCGCCGGCACCGGCTGCATGGCGGCCATCGACGCCGAACGCTGGCTCGCCTCCCAAGGCGTCCACTAGATCGACTCAACGATCAGCGCGGAGGCGCGGAGACGCGGAGTGGTGATGGGTGGAGATGGTCGGGCGGTCGTGAGAACGACGGATTCCTCCGCGCCTCCGCGTTCGTCTCTTAGCCCTTCGAGGCCTTCTTGCCGGGGCGGGGGGCGGGGTCGGCGTCGCGGACTTCTTCCCCCTGGCGGACCCATTCGCCGCTGCGGCCGCCGGACTTCTTGACCAGGCGGAGCGAGACCAGCTCCATCCCCCGGTCGTGCCTCTTCATCATGTCGTAGACGGTCAGCGCGGCCGCGCAAGCGGCGGTCATCGCCTCCATCTCCACGCCGGTGCGCTCGATGGCGTGCACGCGCGCCTCGATGCGGACGACGCCTGCCTCCTCGTCGGCGGCGACCTCCACGTCCGCGCCCGCGATGGAGATGGTGTGGCAGAGCGGCAGGAGCTGCGAGGTGTGCTTCGCCGCCATGATGCCGGCGAGCCGGGCCGCGGCCAGCGCGTCGCCCTTCTCCAGCCGGCCTTCGTTGAGGAGCTTGAGGGCCCCGCGGCTGCACTTCAGCTCCGCGCGGGCGATGGCCACGCGGCTCGTCCGCTCCTTCTCCCCCACGTCGATCATCTTCATCGCGCGCCTTTATAGCCCGCGATCGCGGAGCTGATCGTCGTCCTCGCCGTTCAGGTGGCCGACCTCGTGGATCAGCGTGTCGCGCACCTCCCGCCGCAGCTCCTCGTCGTTGTGCGCCGCGCGGGAGAGGTTCTTCCGGTAGAGGAAGATGGCGGGCTTGTCCTGATCGCCCGACCCGTCGGCCGGCGGGCGGAACAGCCCCAGGATGCCGGGCGAGAGCGGCGGATCGGTGGCGGTCAGGTCGCCCACGTCCGGCAGGTCCACGACGGCGAAGTTCGATCGCTTCAGGCCGGCCTGGATCGGGGGAGGGAGCCGGGCGACTTCCTCCTGCACGACGCGCGCGAACGCCGAGACGCTGGGCGCCGCGGTCGCTTTGAACGCCTCGGCATCCAGCTTCTGCGCCCGCGCGAAGTGGGCGGCCGCCGCCACGTCGTCCTGCGCGCGCTCGGCGACGAGGCCCAGGTAGTGCTCGGCCCAGGCGTCCTGCTCCTCCGAGGTGAGCTTCTCCAGCTCCGCCTTCGCCTCGTCGAAGCGGCACAGCTCGAACAGCGCCACGCCCTTCTCCCGGCGCGCCTCGCGATCCTTGCCGTCCAGCTCGATCGCCTTGTTGGCCGCGGCCAGCGCCTCGCCGGGGCGGCCGAGGTCGTCGAGCGCCATCGCCTCGAG
This sequence comes from Myxococcales bacterium, assembly GCA_036393835.1. Classification (GTDB taxonomy): domain Bacteria; phylum Myxococcota; class Myxococcia; order Myxococcales; family 40CM-4-68-19; genus VBKO01. The sequence goes on from DASWGI010000130.1 coordinate 2,884, forward strand.
CAGGTGGAGGTCCTTGAGCAGAGCGCGGTCCTTCATCCGGTGCGCGCGCGGGAAGGCGCGGCGCGTATACGCGAGCGCCAGCTCCAGGTCGTCGCGGCCGCCGAGGCGGCGGACGTGCAGATCGGCCGCGGAGCGCAGCACCTCGGGATCGTCGGGGTCCAGGGCCAGGGCCCGTGCGTACGCCGTGCGGGCCTCGTCGACGTGCCCGAGCTCGGTGAGCGCGGCGCCGCGGAAGTGGTGGGCGGCAACGCTCTGCGGATCGATGCGCCCGGCCTCGCGCGCGCACTCCAGCGCGTCCTCGAACCGGCCCTTCTCGAAGTCGCGGGACGCCTGCTCGAGCAGGTCGGGCACCGCCGGCTCGCGCCCCTCCGGCGACGGCAGGCAAGGTGGCGCCGGAGGCTCGGGCTGGGGGCGCTGGGCCCCCCGCACGGCGTCCGAGGCGTCGATCGGCTTGGCGGTCGAGGCTGCCGGGGCGGCGACGACCGAGGCGCCTGCGGCCGGCTTGGCCGCCGGCGCGGCCTCGGCCGCGAAGTGTGTCCGTTTGCAGGCAGGCGCGGCCACCGTTGCGGCGGCGAGGGCGAGCGGCAGGAAGCGGCGGAGCGTGTCGGTCATTGCTGGCCTGATCAACAGCGGGTGCCGGCGCCCGGCTTCCCGCCCGGGGTCCGGCGCGCTGAGCGCACACGGTAGCACGCGCGTGCCCGGCGGACGAGTCGCCCCACGCCTGTCTGCCTGGTTTCCCGGAGGGCGGCTACTTTTCACCCTTTCGCCCGCCGCCGCCGGCGCAGGCAGGCGAGCGCGAGGAGCACGCCGACCTCGAACCCCATCGCTGCACCTCCGCTGGAGCACCCGAACCCACCGTGGGGGAAGGAGGAGCCGGAGGTCGGCGGCGGACCCACCGCGAACCCGGCGTCGGGTTGCGCCGTGCCGCCGTCGGGCTCCAGGTCGCCGGGACCGGCGTCGATCGAGCCGATCGTGCCGCCGTCGATGTACGTGCCGCCGTCGGATCCGGGATCGCCGGCATCGGGCGTGCCGGCATCCGGCGTGCCGGCGTCGGGGGGCGGCGGCGGAGGAGGCGGAGGGGGAGGCGGAGGGAGAGCCGGATAGATGACGACGCCGTCGAGCAGCGTGGCCGAGGCCGGCTGACCGTTGATGCGGACCGCGGTTGTGGCAGGGGCGTACGCCCGGAAGTCGGAGATTCCGTCGCCCGAGACCACCAGCGTGGTCCCCTGCAGGTCGGCCTCGATCATCCGCGCCGACGCGCTGGAGAGCAGCTCGCGGGTGCCGTTCTGGTCGGACAGCCTGCCGGGGCCGATCAGCAGCGCGCGCGCCGGAGCCCCCGCGTTGCGCGCGGCCATGCCCGCCAGCGCCGAGGTCAGGGCGAGGTCGCCGGCCGCGTACCCGTCGCCGCCGGCCCGGCCGAAGATCCATCGCTCCTCGAGCGCGCTCCCCGGCGCGACCACCGCGCCGGCGCCGGTGTCCGACGCGGACAGCGGGTCGATCCGGACGCGCGACGCCCACGAGGCGGCCGGCACCGGCACCAGCGCCGTGAGGAACTGGACGGCGGGAGCGGCGGCCTGCGGCCGGATCCGCACCCAGGCGATCGACGCGTCGGGCTCGAAGAGGAACGTCAGGTTCTCGCTCTGCGTCCCGGTGGTCGCCGTCCACGGCGCCGGCGAGACCACGCGCACGCCCAGCGACATGCCGTTGCGGTTGATCCCCTGCACCCACCCGGAGGCGGTGTCCACGTTGGCGCCGTCGAGGAAGTGGCAGATCCAGTCGTACGCGTGCGACGCGCTGGCGGCGACGTCGTCCCGCACCAGCGCGTAGCGCTTGCGCGCCAGGACCACGATTCGATCCCAGCGCGACAGCCCCACGGACGACGGGTAGAGCGAGGCGCCCCGTCCGCCCGCCACCGCGTAGTCGGCGGTCCCGGTGGGCAGGAGCAGCGGCTGCGCATCCCGGCTGAAGAACCACGGGTTCGCGGTCTCGTCGTCGGAGGCGCGCACGTCGCCGAGCTGGCCGGCGCCGTCGATGAGCAGGCCGTTGTGGAACGTGGTCATGTTGGCGCGCTTGTCGAGCGCGTACCCGGTGTTGGTGCCGGCCGTGTACCCGGCTGCCTCGGGCGCGAGCCAGGTCCCGTTGCCCCACATCCAGAACGACATGTCGTCGTTGTGGTCGTGGCCCCAGTTGAGGTGCCCGCCCGGAGCCCCGCCGACCTTCATGCGGTCGAAGTTCGCGCGCCCGCCGTACGGCGCCGCCTTGAACGCGAGCGCGAGGTCCCCCGCCTCCCACGAGCTGTGCAGCACCGAGGCCTGCAGGTCCGGCAGCCAGGTGTCGAGCGGCAGCGCGTGCACGTCGGCCGGAGCGACCTGCGGGTCGTAGGCGAGGAACTCGAAGACCTCGTAGTACATGTCCGGCAGGAGGTGCGAGCGCGCGCCGGCGTTCAGCCAGCGCTGGGCGGCGGTCTCGGCGATGCCGTCCTGGAATCGCCCGGCGGTGAACCGGAGCATCGAGATCATCCCGCCCTCCGGCCAGCCGGTGAAGTCGCCGTGGAGGAGGATCTGCTGGCGGGGAGAGTCCGGGATCATCGCGACCAGGAACATCTTCCCCAGCCCGCGCAGGATGCCCATGCCGGTGTAGTCGGAACCGGCGGCGCGCAGCGCCATCCAGAAGGGCAGCGCGACCGAGATCCCGTACTCCTGGTAGAGGATCCCCTCGTGCCAGGAGCCGTCCTGGATCTCGCCCAGGACGAGGTTCACCTTGGCGAGATCGTCCTGTGCGCGCGAGAGCCAGTTGCCGGCGCGCGCGTCCTCACCCTGCAGCGCGAGCCCGGCGAGCCCCATGCCGGCCGCGTTGATCCAGTTGTGGTTCTGCGGGTACTGGTCCACGTACCAGGCGTTCGGCCAGGCCTGGTACATGCGATCCGCTTCGGTGCCCAGCCGCAACGCGATCGCCGCGCGGTCCGCGTCGGGCAGCACGTTGTAGAGCAGGTCGTACGCGCACGAGACGCCGAGCAGGAAGTGGCCGATGTTGAGGTCCGGCGCGCCGAGGTCGGCGATCTCGCCGAAGCCCCAGTCCGTCCAGCCCAGGTACGTCTTCAGGCGAAGCTGCGCCTGCGCCGCGTAGCGCGAGTCGCCGGTCAGCTGGTACCCGAACGCCCACGCGCAGACGTCCTGCCCGAAGAAGCGCGGGTCGTCGTAGTCGGTCGTCTCCGGCGCCGGGTCGCCCAAGTGCTGCGAGAGGATCGACGTCAGGTGCGACGCGATCTCCTTGTGCGTGCCTGCCGCCGCGGTGCGGAGCGCCGCGGCGTCCCCCGCCTCGAAGAACAGGTGCGGGTGGGCGGCCCCGATCACGAGCGAAGCAGCCATCCATGCTGCAGCCAGCAAAGCGCCTCCAGCGGCGTCGCTTCCGCGCGGCTCCGGCCTCGTCGTGCGGGGCCCTTGGGGCCCTTCGAGCGCCTGGCGCCGCCCCCGGCAGCGCCACCCCATCCCAGCCAAGCGGCCCCTCCCGTGGATCGGGAGTGGCGCGCCGGTCGTGGGGAAACCCTACGAGGGGTCGCAGGCTTGGCTCAATGTAGGAAAATGACCACCCGGCAGGCCGGCACGCGGTCCCGGTCGTCGGTACGTGGAGGGGTTACTCGGCCGCCATGCCGAGAAAGAACAGCGGTCCTTCGTAGAGCGCGCGCCGCGCGAGCGCCTCGGAGAGGCCGGCCTTGCGGAGCGCCTCGGCCGCGCGGGGCAGCGCGAGCAGGTCGGTCGCGCCCTCGCCGATGTCGCTCGTCAGCACCACTCCCTCGGCGCCGTTCCGCGAGAGCAGCTGCGCCGCGTCCGCCGGCTCGAGCAGGCCCGGCTGCAACGTCAGCCCGGCGAAGTGCCCGCAGCCGCGCACCAAGAGGAACGTCTCCTCGGTGACGTGATCGACCAGGACGCGGGTGGGCTCCAGGCGCGACTCGCGGAGCACCGCGAGCAGCCTGCGGGTCACCGCCAGCTTCCCCTGCCCCGGCGTGTGCACGATCACCGGCTTGCGCAGCGCGAGCGAGAGCTCCAGCTGGCGCGCGAGCAGCTCCTCCTCGCGCTCGCCGCCCTCGTGCAGGCCCAGCTCGCCGAGCGCGACCACTCGCGGGTCGTCGAAGTAGCGCGGCAGGCGGTGCAACAGATCGTCCACGCCATGCCACGGGATGCGCGCCGGGTGCACGGCCAGCGCGACCCAGGGGCGGATCCCGGCGGCCCGGAGCCGCTCCACCTGCACGGTGACGAGGCCGTCCCAGTGGCGCCGCAGCTCTTCCGCGCTGGAAGCGCCCGCGTCGTTCGCGCAGGTCACCGCGGCGCGGAGCCCGAACCAGGCCAGGGTGGTGAGGTCGGCGTCGCTGATTCCCTCGGCGTGGAGGTGCAGGTCGACGAATGGCGGCGGCTCCAGCGCCATGCGATGACGCTAGCATGGCATGCGTTTCGCACGCGGCTTTTCGAACGCGTCCCAGCGGAGGCGCGGCGTGCAGCGGTTGACGCTGCCCGACGCGAGACCTACCAACAGGTGCCTGGCGGCCGCGCGGGCAGGCGGTTGGAAAGTGGACGGGAAGGAGCATCGATGGAGGCCATCGCAGCCGTAGTCCTCGCCGCCGGCAAAGGCACCCGGATGAAGAGCGACCGGGCCAAGGTGCTGCACCAGGCCTGCGGTCGCCCGCTGGCCTGGTTCCCCATCCGGGCCGCGTTCGCGCTCGACTGCGCTCCGGTGGTCGCGGTGGTAGGCCACCAGGCCGAGCTGGTCGAGAAGGAGCTGTCGCAGCTGTTCCCCGGCGCGCCGCTCGCGTACGCCCTGCAGAAGGAGCAGCTCGGCACCGGCCACGCCGTACTGTCCGCGCAGGCCGCGTTGGAGAAGGCCGGGTTCTCCGATCGGGGAAGCGTCCTGCTCCTGTGCGGCGACACCCCGCTCGTCACGGCCGAGACTCTGCAGCGGCTGATCCGGGCGAAGCAGGACTCGGGCGCTCCGCTCGCCTTCATCGCCACCCGCCCGGCCGACCCGAAGGGGTACGGGCGCATCGTGCGCAACGAGAAGGGCTTTCCCGAGCGCATCGTCGAGGAGAAGGACGCTTCCGCCGCCGAGAAGAAGATCGGCGAGGTGAACGCGGGGATCTACCTGGTCGATGCGCCCTTCCTGTTCAAGGCGCTGGGCCAGGCGAACCGCAACAACGTGCAAGGGGAATACTACCTGACGGACATCGTCTCGGCGGCCGCGGCTGCGGCGCGCGAGGGACGGGCGCCGTGGCCCGCCACCATCGAGGCCAGCGAGGAGGAGGTGAGCGGCGTCAACGATCGCGCCCAGCTCGCCTGGAGCGCGGCGCGCCTGCGCGAGCGGCGGCTGTCCGCGCTGATGCGCGAGGGTGTCTCCGTCGTCGATCCCGCGGTCACCTACGTCGACGAGGGAGTGGAGATCGGTCCCGACAGCGTGCTGGAGCCGCTGGTGAGCCTCCGCGGGAAGACCCGCCTGGGCCAGGGCGTCGAGGTGGGCCAGGGGTGCGTGCTGATCGACGTGGAGGTCGAGGACGGCGCGCGCATCCTCCCGTACTGCCATCTGCACGGCGCCAGGCTCGGCAAGGGGGCGATCGTGGGGCCCTTTGCACGTCTGCGGCCCGGTGCGCAGGTTTCCGAACAGGCGCACGTCGGCAACTTCGTGGAGCTGAAGAAGACGGTGCTGGGAAAGGGCAGCAAGGCGAACCACCTCACCTACCTGGGCGACGCGGTGATCGGCGAGGGCGTGAACGTCGGAGCGGGCACGATCACTTGCAACTACGACGGCAAGAAGAAGCACGTGACGGTCATCGAGGACGGCGCGTTCATCGGGTCGGACACCCAGTTCGTCGCCCCCGTGACCGTGCACAAGGGCGCGTACGTGGGCACCGGCACGACCGTGCGCGAAGACGTTCCGGCGGGGTCCCTTGCGGTGAGCGCGGGGAAGCAGCGCAACATCGAGGGGTGGGTGGAGAAGAAGGGCAAGAAGTGAGCGGTCCGGCGGTTGGGGCGTGGGGCGTGACGAGCTAGGTTGGAGCGGAGGCGGTAGAGCATGTGCGGGATCGTGGGATACGTGGGCGACGAGGAGTGCGCGAGCCTCCTGGTGGACGGGCTGCGCAAGCTCGAGTACCGCGGCTATGACTCGGCGGGCGTGGCGGTGCTGGGCAAGGAGGGCCTCTCGGTCGTCCGGGCCAAGGGCAAGCTCGCCAACCTCGAGAAGCGGCTCGGAGAGCAGATGCCGCGCGGGACGACCGGCATCGGGCATACCCGCTGGGCCACGCACGGCAAGCCGTCCGACGAGAACGCGCACCCGCACAAGTACGGCGGCGTCGCCGTGGTGCACAACGGAATCATCGAGAACCACCTCGAGCTGAAGGAGACGCTCTCCCATGCCGGGCACAGGTTCGCCTCGGAAACCGACACGGAGATCTTCGCGCACCTGATCGCCGACGAGGAGAAATCGGGGAAGGCGCTGCCCGACGCGGTCCGCGCGGCGCTGGCGAAGGTGAAGGGGACGTACGCGCTGGCGGTGATGAGCGAGCGATCGCCCGAGATGCTGGTGGTGGCGAAGAACGCCTCGCCGCTGGTGCTGGGGCTGGGCGACAAGTGCAACTTCGTGGCGAGCGACGTGCCGGCGATCCTGGCGCACACCCGCGACGTGATCTTCCTCGAGGAGGGGGACTTCGCGGTGATCACCAAGAAGGGCGTCGAGCTGACCGACCGCTCGGGCAACAAGCTCGCCCGCAGCGTCCGCCGCATCGACTGGACGCCGACCATGGCCGAGAAGAACGGCCACAAGCACTTCATGCACAAGGAGATCCACGAGCAGGCGCGCGCGCTGACCGACACCATCCGCGGCCGCGCCTCGGTGGAGGAAGGCGACGTCTACCTCGACGGGTGCAAGCTCGACGCGAAGACGGTCGCGGGCCTGAACAAGGTGCACGTGGTGGCGTGCGGCACCAGCTGGCACGCCTCGCTGACGGGCAAGATGATGATCGAGACGCTCGCGCGGCTCCCGGTCGAGGTCGACCTGGCGAGCGAGTTCCGCTACCGCGAGCCGCTGGTCGACTCCCGCACCCTGTGCGTCGCGGTCTCGCAGAGCGGCGAGACGGCGGACACGCTGGGCAGCTTCCGCGAGGCCAAGTCACGCGGGGCGCGCGGCCTGGCCATCTGCAACGTGGTCGGCTCCGCCATCGCGCGCGAGGCCGACGACGTGCTCTACACGCACGCGGGGCCGGAGATCGGCGTCGCCTCCACCAAGGCCTTCACCACCCAGCTCGCCGCGTTCTTCCTCCTCGCCGTGCGGCTGGGCCGCCTGCGCGGCACGCTGGATGCGCCGGCCGCGCGCAAGCACCTCGAGGCCCTGCGCGAGCTGCCCATGCTGGTCGAGCGGACCCTCAAGTACGAGGGGGAGATCCAGCAGGCCGCGTACAAGTTCTCCGCCGCGCGCGACTTGCTCTTCCTTGGCCGGGGCCCGCAGTTCCCGGTCGCGCTGGAGGGGGCGCTCAAGCTGAAGGAGATCTCCTACATCCACGCAGAAGGGTACGCGGCGGGGGAGATGAAGCACGGGCCGATCGCGCTCATCGACGAGAACATGCCGGTGATGGTGCTGGCGCCGCGCGACTCGGAGACCAACCCAGGCGTGAACTACGAGAAGATCCTGGGCAACATCCAGGAGGTGAAGGCGCGCGGCGGGCGGGTGATCGCCATCTGCAGCGAGGGCGACACCATGGTGCCCCGGCTGGCGGAGTGCGCGATCGCCATCCCGCAGACCAACCCCCTGCTCCAGCCCATCATCTCCGTCATCCCCACCCAGCTCTTCAGCTACCACGTGGCCGACCACCGCGGGACCGACGTCGATCAGCCCCGCAACCTCGCCAAATCCGTCACCGTCGAGTGACCAAAAAGACGAACGCGGAGGCGCTGAGGCGCGGAG
>DASWGI010000131.1:0-5440 GCA_036393835.1 Myxococcales bacterium
AATCGTTGAACCACTCGGGACGCAGGCCGTAGGATCCGGGGATGGGGGCCGGTTTGGCGAAGACCGAGTCCGCGCCGGATGCGCAGCCGTCCGGCCGGCTGCGACTGTTCGTGGCCGGCGAGGGGCGATTCGCGACCCATCACCTGCCCGATACGGGCGAGGTGACGGTCGGCCGCGACCCCGGATGCGAGCTGCACGTCGACGATCCCTCCGTGGCCCCCCGGCACGCGGTGCTCTCGATGGGGCCGCCGGTGCGGATCGCGGACCTCGGCAGCGGGATCCCCACCAGCGTCCACCAGCACCGCGTGCTGCCCGGCCACCCCGTCGAGGTGGCGCCCGGCGACATCCTCCACCTCGGCGGCGTCATCCTCATGGTGGAGGGCCGCGGGACGGCGCCTCCGCGGCGCATCCTGCCGCACGGCTACTTCGAGCTTCGCCTCGAGGAGGAGTGCAACCGCGCGGCGCGCTACCACTCCAGCTTCGCGCTCTTGCGCATCGCCTGCGATCCCTCCTGCCCATCCGCCGCGATCGAGGAGATCCTCGCGAACTCGATCCGCCTGGTGGACGTGATCGCCGTGGGTGGGCCGAGCGACTACGAGGTGATGCTCGTCGACACGCCGGTGGAGGACCTCAAGCTGGTCGTCTCCCGCCTCGAGACGCAGCTCGCCGAGCGCGGAGGCAAGCCGCGCATCGGCATCGCCGTCTACCCGCGGGACGGCCGCAGCGCGGACGCGCTCCTGGCGCGAGCGAACGGCGAGTTGGCCCCGCGGCAGCCGTCCGCCGAGCCGGCGCCGTCCTCCGGGGCCATGCAGGACCTCTACAGCATGGTCGAGCGGATCGCCTGGAGCGACATCAGCGTGCTCATCTTCGGCGAGACGGGAGTCGGCAAGGAGCGTCTCGCCGAGGCGGTGCACAAGAACTCGCGCCGCGCCTCGATGCCCTTCCTGCGGCTCAACTGCGCCGCGCTCACCGAGACCCTGCTCGAGAGCGAGCTGTTCGGCCACGAGAAGGGCTCCTTCACCGGCGCGCAGTCGGCCAAGGCGGGCCTGCTCGAGTCGGCCAACGGCGGCACCGTCTTCCTCGACGAAGTGGGCGACATGCCGATGACCACGCAGGTGAAGCTCCTGCGCGTCATCGAGGAGCGCAAGGTGCGCCGGGTGGGAGCGCTCAAGCCGCTGCCCATCGACGTGCGCTTCGTCGCCGCCACCAACCGCGACCTGGAGCTGGAGGTGCAGCGGGGCAGCTTCCGCAAGGACCTCTTCTTCCGGCTGAACGGCATCTCTTTCGTCATCCCTCCCTTGCGCGAGCGGGTGGGCGAGATCGAGGGCCTGGCCGGAAGGCTGATCGGAGAGTCCTGCCGGCGGATGGGACGGGCCAAGGAGCCGGAGCTCTCTCCCGAGGTGCTGGCGCTGCTCCAGCAGTATCCCTGGCCGGGCAACATCCGCGAGCTGCGCAACGCGATCGAGCGCGCCGTGCTGCTCTGCACCGGCGACCGGCTCGAGCTGGCGCACCTGCCCGCGGAGAAGATGTCGTCGCACTTCGCCGCCCGGCGCACCTTGCACGCGCCCGCGTCCCCGCCCGGCCCGCCGGCCCCGCTCGCGCCCTCGGCACTGCGCGGCGCGCCGCTCGTGCCGGCCGAGCTGCGCGAGCAGCTGGCGGAGGCGGAGCGGCAACGCATCGTGGAAGCGCTCTCCCGGTGCGCCGGCAACCAGACCGAGGCGGCGCAGGCGCTGGGGATCTCGCGGCGCACGCTGGTGAAGCGGCTGGCGGCGTTCAACATCCCGCGCCCGCGGAAGCGGCAGGGCACGGGGCCCTAGAGCGATGCCGCGGTCGATCGACAAGCTGGAGGAGACCAGCGCCGCCCCTGCTCCCGAGCGGGCCACGCTGGAGAAGAGCGCCTTCCTGCTAGTGCTCTCCGGACCGCAGGTGGGCGAGCTGCACAAGCTCAAGCCCGACCAGCCGACCGTGATCGGCCGCGGAGAGGCGGACCTGCGCATCGACGATGACGGCATCTCCCGCCGCCATTGCAGCATCCAGCCGCGCGGCCGCGGCGCGCTGCTCGTCGACCTGGGCAGCGCCAACGGCACGTACGTGGACGGCGAGCGCGTGCGCGAGAAGCTGCTGGGCTCCGACGACCGGTTCCAGATCGGCGTCTCGACCACGCTGAAGCTCGCCATCGCCGACGATATGGAAGCGGCGGTGCAGCGCAAGATGGCCGAGGCGGCGCTGCGCGAGCCGCTCACGGGCCTCTACAACCGCCGCCACTTCCAGGAGCGGTTCGCGGCCGAGGTCGCGGTGGCGCACCGGCACGGGCGTCCGCTGTCGCTCTTGATGATCGACGTGGACCATTTCAAGCGCGTCAACGACAAGCACGGCCACCTGGCCGGCGACGAGGTGCTCAAGACGGTGGCGCGCGCGCTGCAGCAGGGCATCCGCATCGAGGACATCCTGGCGCGCTTCGGCGGCGAGGAGTTCGTGGTGCTCGCCCGCGAGGCCGAGCTGGCGGAGGCGATGGCGGTCGCCGAGCGCCTGCGGCAGCTGGTCGAGGTCGCCCAGACCCGCTGGGAGAGCGGGCACGACGTGCCGGTGGGCATCGCCGTGACGGTGAGCACCGGCGTCGCGCAGCTCGGCGAGGACGAGACGGAGCGCGACCTCTTCGAGGCCGCCGACCAGGCCGTCTACAAGGCGAAGAAGAACGGGCGCAACCGCATCGTGGCCGCCGGGACGCGCACGCCCAAGCCACGCCGCCGCCACCGGCGGTAAGCTACCTTCCGGTGCGCGCCTTCTTCTCCTGCACCAGCTGGTCGACAACGCTGGGGTCGGCCAGCGTCGAGGTGTCGCCCAGCTGGTCGAACTCGCCGGCGGCGACCTTGCGCAGGATGCGGCGCATGATCTTGCCTGAGCGCGTCTTGGGCAGCGCCGGGGCCCAGTGGATCACGTCGGGCGTGGCGAGCGCGCCGATGGCGCGGCGCACGTGCTGGATCAGCTCGTCCCGCAGCGACGCGCTGCCCACCATGCCCTGCTTGAGCGTCACGTAGGCATAGATGCCCTGGCCCTTGATGTCGTGGGGGAAGCCGACCACCGCCGCCTCGGCGACCGCGCTATGCGACACCAGCGCGCTCTCCACCTCGGCGGTGCCGATGCGGTGCCCGCTGACGTTGATGACGTCGTCCACGCGGCCGGTGATCCAGTAGTAGCCGTCCTCGTCGCGCCGGCATCCGTCCCCGGTGAAGTAGCGACCCGGGAAGGTGCTGAAGTACGTCTTGAAGAAGCGGTCCGGGTCGCCGTACACCCCGCGCATGATCCCCGGCCACGGCCGCGAGATGCACAGGTTCCCCGTGCAGGCGCCCTTGAGCACGTTGCCCTGGTCGTCGACGATGGTCGGCTCGACTCCGAAGAACGGCAGCGTCGCCGAGCCCGGCTTCTGGTCGATGGCGCCCGGGAGCGGCGTGATCAGGATTCCGCCGGTCTCGGTCTGCCACCAGGTGTCGACGATCGGGCAGCGGCCGTCGCCCACCACGCGGTGGTACCAGAGCCAGACCTCGGGGTTGATCGGCTCGCCCACCGTGCCGAGCAAGCGCAGCGACTTGCGGCTGCGCTTCTTCACCGGCTCGTCGCCCTCGCGCGCGATGGCGCGGATGGCGGTGGGCGCGGTGTAGAGGATGGTCACGCCGTACTTGTCGACTACGTCCCAGAAGCGTCCCCAGTCGGGGTAGTTGGGCACGCCCTCGAACATCACGCTGGTGGCGCCGTTCGCGAGCGGTCCGTAGAGGATGTAACTGTGGCCAGTGACCCAGCCGATGTCGGCCGTGCACCAGTACGTGTCCTCCTCGCGGATGTCGAAGATCAGCTCGTGGCTTAGCGACACGTAGACGAGGTAGCCGCCGGTGGTGTGCATCACGCCCTTCGGCTTCCCGGTCGAGCCGCTGGTGTAGAGGATGAAGAGCGGATCCTCGGCGTCCATCTGCTCGGCCGGGCATTCGGCGGAGGCGGAATTCATCTCGTCGTGCCACCAGTGATCGCGGCCTTCCGTCCAGCCGATCTCCTTCCCGGTGCGCTTGAGCACGATGACGCGCTTCACGAACGGGATGTCGGCGATGGCGGCGTCGGTCGTCTGCTTGAGCGGGATGAGGCGGCTGGCGCGGTAGCCGCCGTCGGCGGTGATGACGATCTCGGACTTGCAGTCCTGGATGCGGTTCTTCAGCGACTCGGCGGAGAAGCCGCCGAATACGACGCTGTGGACGGCACCGATGCGCGCGCAGGCGAGCATGGCGATGGGTAGCTCGGGCACCATCGGCATGTAGATGGTGACGCGGTCGCCCTTCTTGACGCCGTTCTTCTTCAGCACGTTGGCGAACTTGCAGGTCTCGCGAAAGACGTCCTGGTAGGTGAGGACGCGCGACTCCTCCGGAGAGTCGCCCTCCCAGATGAAAGCTGCCTTGGTCTTGCGCGGCCCGGCGACGTGCCGGTCGAGGCAGTTGTAGGACACGTTGGTCTTGCCGCCGATGAACCACTCGATCCTGGCCGTCTTGAAATCCCAGCGCGAGACCTTGTCCCACCGCTTGAACCAGTGGATGCGCTCGGCCTGCTCGGCCCAGAATCCGTCCGGGTCGGACAGCGAGCGGTCGTAGAGGGCGCGGTAGCGGTCCTTGGACCCGATGCGCGCCTTTTCGGCGAACGAGGGCGGGACGCGGACCAGGCGCTCTCCTTGGTGGTCGGCCACGGGCGGCTCCTTTCTGCGGGGGAGGTGTATTTTAGCAGGCTAGACGCGCGAAGCGACCGGGGCCCCCCGGAAGCGTCCGGGCGCGAACGCGCGCAGCTCGGGAGAGGCGCCATCGACCAGCTGGACGACCAACTCGGCGGTCGCGGGAGCGAGCAGGATCCCGTTGCGGTAGTGGCCCGTGGCGACCACCACGCCGGGACGGGTGCGGCCGAGGAGCGGCAGGCCGTCGCGGGATCCCGGGCGGAGGCCGGCCCAGTGCTCGGCGGGCCGGAGCGCGGCGAGCTCGGGCAGGAGACGCGCGGCGACCTCCCGCAGCCAGGCCAGACCCTCGGGGGTGGTGCGCCGGTCGAAGCCCTCGTGCTCCACGGTCGCGCCGACCAGGACGCGGCCCGGGCGAGGCACCGCGTACCCGCCGCCCCCGAACAGCACGCTGGCCGGCGGAGGAGCTTCGTACGCGATCATCTGTCCACGGACGGGCACCAGCGCGTCGGCGGCGATGCCGGAGCCGCCGATCTCCGCGCTCCACGCTCCCGCCGCGACCACCACCGCACGGGTGGGCAGGATCTCGCGCTCAGTCTCGACGCCCTCGAGCTCGTCGCGCCCGAAGCGCAGGCGCGCCGCGCGGGCGCGCAGCACCGGAACCCCTGCGCGGTCGAGCGCGGACCGCAGGGCCAGGGTCAGCTTCCGGTTGTCGACCACGCCGTCGTCCGGTTGCCA
>DASWGI010000132.1:0-9989 GCA_036393835.1 Myxococcales bacterium
CGACCAGACGGTGGAGATGGTCCACCGCCACCTGCCGCAGTTCGAGACCGTGACGCGGTGCGGGCGCAGCATCCCCTGCCAGGTGTGCGAGGAGCGCGATCGGGGCTGCACGCTCAAGTGCGCCCACGACTACCGCGAGGCCGCCGAGGCGCTCTCGCGTCAGGCGCAGCTGCCGGACCTGGTCGTGCTCGACCTGCACTTCGCGCTGCCGGAGGATCGCCTCCTGCCCGAGGACAAGTCGCAGCACCAGGGCCGGCGCGGCCTGGAGGAGCTGCGGCGCAAGCAGGGGCTCCACATCCTGGAGCGGCTCCGGCGCGACTACCCCACCCTGCCCGTCGTGCTCCTCACCACCACCGACGCCGACTTCGAGAAGCCGCAGGGGCAGCTCGTCTACTTCTGCGAGAACGAGGTGGTGGACAGCCGCACGCTGGCGGCGGAGATCACGCGCGCGCTGGATCTGCAGCACGCCTCCCAGGAGGGGCCGGTCTTCTGGGGCCGCGGGGCGGCGATGGCGGCGCTGCGCCGGCAGATCGCCGTGCTGTCGCGCTCGCCCCTGCCGGTCTTGATCGAAGGCGAGACGGGCACCGGCAAGAGCTACCTTGTCGAGCACGTGGTGCACCCGCGCTCCGGCGCGAAGGGTCCGCTGGTGGTCACCGACCTCAGTACCATCCCGTCGACCCTTCTTCCGTCGCACCTCTTCGGCGCGCGCCGCGGATCGTACACGGGCGCGGTCGAGGACCAGGCCGGCGTGTTCGAGCAGGCGCACGGGGGGACGCTGTTCCTGGACGAGATCGGCAACCTCGACCTGGAGCTGCAGCGGCAGCTGCTGCTCGTCCTCGAGCGCGGCACGGTCACCCGCCTGGGCGACGTGCGCCAGCGGCCCGCGGCGCCGCGCCTGGTCGCGGCCACCAACCTCGACCTGGTGCAGCTGGTGCGCGAAGGCCGTTTCCGCCACGACCTGTACATGCGCCTCAATCCGGCGACGCGCCTGCGCGTGCCGCCGCTGCGCGAGCGCCGCGAGGACCTCCCCGACCTGGTGCGCTTCGCGCTGCTCGATGCGCTGCGCTCGGAGGCGCTGCGCCCGCTGGTGCGCGCCTACCTCGCCCGGTTCCCCACGCCGGACGACTTCCGGGAGCAGGCCAGCGCCGTGGTAGTGGGCAAGCCGCAGGCCTCGCGGGCGCGACGGGACGCGTTCACGGTCTTCCTCTCCTCCTCCGCGCTGCAGCGCCTGACCGAGCACGACTGGCCGGGCAACCACCGCGAGCTGAAGCTCTTCGCCTCCAACGCGCTGGTGTTCGCGCTGGCGCAGCACCTCGACGCGGCGGCCGGCGCGCGCGAGAGGGCGCCGGCGGTGCTCTCGGTGCCAGACCAGCTCGTCGACCAGCTCCTCGGGTCCGAGGGTCCGCCGCGGTCGCGGGGCGAGCGCCGCCCGGCCTCCGCGGTGACCGAGCTGGGCCGGCGCATCGAGGTGACGGTCAAGTCCGGGCACAGCTTCGCGGAGATCTCGGCGGACGTGGAGCGGCAGTACCTCATCGCCCTGTTCCAGGCGCTCGACGGGGACCTGGACCGCATGGCGCGCGAGCTGTTCGGCCCTGCGGCGACCCGCCGCAAGGTGCACCTGCGCATGAACCAGCTGGGCCTGCGGCTCCGCGAGCTGCGGGGGGCCCAGGCATGATCGCGCTCCTCTGCGCCCTGCTCGCCGCGCCGGGCCCCTACGCGGCGGGCCTGAAGCTCCTCCGCGGAGGGCGGCCCGCCGAGGCGCTGCCCCTGCTCGAGCAGGCGCAGCGCCGCGATCCGGGGAACGCCGCGGTCGCCGCCGACCTGGGGACCGCCCTTCTGCGCCTCGGCCGCCGCGCCGAGGCGGAGCAGCAGCTCCGCGCGGCGATCGCCAAGGACCCGCGCCGCTGGCCCGCCTTCGCCACCCTCGCCTCGCTCCTCTCCGACGACCCGCGCCGGTGGGACCTCGCGGACGAGACCATCGCGCTGCTCGACCGCGGGTTGGGGCTGGCCCGAGGCGAAGCGGCATCGATCGGGCTGCACCTCGCGCGCGCGGACTTCCTGCGGTCGGTCGGGCGGACGGCCGAAGCTCGCGCCGAGTTGGAGTCGCTGCTCCGCGTCGAGACCGCGCCCGCTCAGCAGCGGCGCATCGCGGACCTGCTCGACCGGGTCGCGGCGGACGAGCGCCTGCGGGCAGGCGAGGACTGGCCCGAGCCGGTGGCGACCGCCGCCGACCGCGCCGATCTCGCGCGCGCCGAGGAGGATCTGCGGCGCGGCGACTCGCGCGCCGCGCTCGGGACCGCCGAGAAGCTCTGCGCCGCGCACGGCGGCTGGCGCGCCCCGCGCTGGCTGCGCGCGCGGTCGCTGGAAGAGCTGGGGCGCGTGGACGAAGCGGCGCGCGAGCTGGCGGTGCTGGTGCAGCTCGCGCCTTCGCAGGCGCGGGCCTGGCGCAAGTTGGGCGAGCTGCTCGCCGCCCACGGGGGTCTGCTCGAGGCGGAGCGCGCCGACCAGGCGCTGCGGCAGGCGCTGGCGCTCGAGCCATCCTGGACGGACCTGTGGCTCGTCCGGGCGCGGCTCGCGTTGCGCCGCGGGCGGCCGTCGGAAGCCGTGCGCGCGCTGACGCGCCTGCTCCGCGACGCTTCCGGCGACGAGGCCGAGGTGAAGCGGCTGCTCGAGCTGGCGCGGGCGCAAGCCGATCTCGCGCCGGTGCCGGCCGGCGCTCCCTCGCGCGCGCCGGAGCCTTCCCCCGAGGCGCGGGAGCTGTTCCGGCAGGCGCAGGAAGCCCTGGCGGCGGCGCAGCCCGGCGAATCGGCCCAGGCGCTGCTCGCGCGCGCGCTCGAGGCTTCGCCCGGGTTCGTCGACGCGGCGGCGGCGTGGGTCGCGCTGGGGGGCGAGCTACCGGCAGGCACCCGCGACGCGCTCTGGGGAGACGCCGCGGCGCTGCTCGATCTGACCGCGCAGGTGCAACGGGCGCGGCCCGGGGATGGGCCGGCGCTGGCGGCTCCCTGGGTCGACCGGGCCGTCGAGCTGGGCGCCCCCGAGGCGCGGTTCCAGCGGGCGCTGCTGCGGCTCGCCGCCGGCGACCGGCCCGGCGCGCTCGGCGACCTCACCGAGTACGCCGCCTCGGCGCCGCCGCCCGCTCACCTCGACGAAGCACGCGGCCTGCGGGCGCGGCTCGTGCCGGCGGCACACGTGGATCCGGCCGAGGCCCAGGCGCGCGCGCGGCTGGCGGAGGACCGGCCCGAGGCGGCGCTGGTCGCGCTGGGAGGCCGCTGCGAGGCGGGCAGGCCCGCGGGCCTCCTGCTCGCGATCGCCCAGGTGCGCGAGTACTCGGGCGACCTCTCCGAGGCGCTCGCGTGCTACCGCGCCGCGCGCGCCGCCGATCCCGGGTCCGCCGAGGCCGCGGAGAGATTCGCCCGCGCGGCCGCGCGCGCTCCGGCGGCCGACGTCGAGCCGTACGCGGAGGAGCTGCGGGCCGCGGCGGCCTCCGGGACCGCGGCGGCGGAGTGGGCGCTCGCGCGGCTCGATCTCGCGCACGGCCGCCCGGACGAGGCGCTCGTGCGCCTGGACGGGTTCCTGCGCGCCGCCGCTCCCGACGAACCCGGGCTGGGCGCCGCACGCGCCACCCGGGACAGGCTGCTCCGCGCCAGCGACGACGCTGCGCGCACCCGCTGGCACAGGCGCGCCGCCCTGGCCGGGGCCGCCGCGCTGGTCCTCTTCGCCGCGGCGATCGCCTGGGTCCGCGGCAGCACGGTCTCGCGGGCGCTCGCGCGCCGGCCGCGCCTCTACCCGGCCGTGGCTCGCACGGTGGCCGCGCTGCGGCACGACGTGCTCAAGCATCGCGCCAGCGTGCTCTCGGCGGCGCTCGATCCCGGCGCGCGGGAGGAGGTGGCCCGCGCGCTCCTCCAGCCGGAGCCGGTGTCGCGCACGGTCGCGCAGGCCTACCAGCGCCTGCGCCAGGAAGCGCGCGCGCAGGGCGTCTCGCTGCGGCCGCTCGCGCGCGAGCCGGTCTTCGGCCGTCTGGTCCGCGACCTGGCTGCCGCGGAATCCGTGCTGCGCAAGCCGTCGGCGGACCCCGCGCCGCTCGCCGCGATCGACGGACGGCTTCGGGAGCTGCATGGTCCCGCACTCGCGGATTTGCTGCGTAGGGGGCCGCGCACCCGCCTTTCCGCCCGCGAGCTGGAGGGATGGATCCGCGGAATCGAGGCCGAGGTCCGTCGCGGAGGCGCGGGCTGGAGCTCTCCGTCCATCCTGGTGCAGGGGATGGAGGTGGAGTTCCCGGTCGACCGTGAGGCCCTGGCCACCATCTTCGCCAACCTGCTGCGCAACGCGCAGGCCGCGGCGACGCCCGACGGGCGCGTCCTGGTGCGGCTGGGCGAGGAGCTCGATCCGGCGGGGCGGCGCGTCCACGTGCTGCTGGTCGGCGATTCGGCCGACGGCGAGCTGACGCTGGAGGCGATCGAGTCGCGCGAGAGCGGCCGGGGCCTCGCCATCGTGCGCGACCTGACGCGCGAATGGCACGGCCACGTGGTGGTCCGCGCCGAGGCAGCGCCGCTGCGGAAGGCGATCGGGGCCTGCTTCCCCGCGGGCGGGGCCCCGGCATGAAGCCGCGCTGGATCGTATGCGAGGACGGCGACGAGTACCTGTCCCGGTTCCAGCGGTTCCTCGGCGACGAGTTCGAGTTCGTCGCGGCAGGCGATCTGCAGGACGTGATGCGCGCGCTCCCGGGCGCGGCCGGGCTCCTGCTCGACCTCGATTTCCGCCGGGCCGATCCCGCGCGGCTGGTGGACGAGTCGGGGATCGCGCGCGCGCAGCTCGCCGCCGGCGAGCGCAGCCGGCTCGCCGAGGTGCAGGGCGTGCTCATCCTGCGCGCGCTGCGCGGCCGCGGCGTGGACCTGCCTGCGCTGCTCTGCGCGGACCTGGACGACCCGGCGCAGGTGCAAAGGCTGGAGGAGGAGCTGCGGCCGCTGGCGGTGGTGGCCGGTAGCGAGAGCGTCCCCCGGATCGGGGAGCGGCTACGGCTGCGACGGATGCCATGACGTTCCGCGCCAGCCGCCGCCGATAGGGCGGCGCTGCGCTTTTCGCAGCGGCTGAATAATGGGCGCGGCCGGCGGCCCGTGGTACGCGGGCGGCGTGCGTGCCGTCGAGACGGAGCTGCTCGCGAACGGCGAGCTATACCGCGAGGTGGTGCTGCGCAGGCTGGCGCACGCGCGCGAGTCGGTCTGGATCGCGACCGCGAACGTCAAGGAGATGTTCGTCGACACCGGATCGGGGTTCCGCTCGGTGCTGGACCTGTTCGACGAGCTGCGCGGGCGCGGCGTCGAGCTGCGCATCCTCCACGCCGAGCTGCCCTCGCGTCCCTTCCGCGACGCCTTCGACCGCAAGCGCGCCCTGGTGCGCGGCGGGCTGGAGCTGAAGATCTGCCCGCGCGTCCATTTCAAGGCGGTGCTGGTGGACGGCGCCTGGGTCTACCTCGGCAGCGCGAACCTCACCGGCGCGGGCCTGGGGGCGAAGGGCGATGCGCGCCGCAACTTCGAGCTGGGGTTTTGCACCGAGGACTTCGAGGTGATCGACCGCGTCACCGCGCTCTTCCAGGCCGTGTGGACCGGAGCGGAATGCGGCGCCTGCAAGCTGCGCGACGTCTGTCCCGATCCCCTCGGACCTGCGCGCCCGCCCAGGCGTCCGCTGCGCCTGGGAAGGGCCCGCCGGTTGCGGGCCTAACGGGCAGAAGCGAAGAACTCCTTCAGGACGGCGGTCACCGCCTCGGGCTGTTCCAGGGAGGAGGTATGCCCGGCCCGCGGCAGCAGGACGAACCGCGCCCCGGGGATGCCCTCCGCCGTGCGGCGCGAACGCTCCGGCCGCACTGCGACGTCCTCCTCGCCGGAGAGGACCAGCGTGGGAGTGCGAATCGAGCGCAGCTCGTCCATCAAGCCCTGGCGCTCCAGCACGCCCCGCAGCGCGAGCGCGCTGCCGCGCATGTCGTTCGCCAGGAGCTCCCCCTTCAGCGACTCGCGCAAACCGGCCTTGGCCGGGTCCCGCAGGAACGTGTGCCCGAACATGATCTTCATGATCGGCTTCAGCAGCGGGCGCGTGCCGAACGCGCGGGTGATCAGCCCCATCAGCGCGTACTTGGGCTTGCTCAGCGCCGGCTCGGGATCGGCGGCGGTCTCCAGCAGCGAGAGCGAGCGCAAGAGCTCCGGCCGGCGCAGCGCGAGGCGCATCCCGATGAAGCCGCCCATCGAGAGCCCGACGAAGTGGCACGGCGCGGCGCCCAGCTTCTCGATCAGCCGGGCCGCATCCCGCGCGAGCGTGTCCATGTCGTAGCCCGAGTCGGCGATCGGGCTGCGCCCCTGCCCGCGGAAATCGAACGAGATGCAGCGGTGCGCGCCGCGGAGGGCCTCGACCTGGAAGCGGTACATGGCGCCGCTCCAGAGGAGGCCGTGGGCGAAGACCACCGGCGTTCCGCTTCCCCCGGTGTCCTCGTAGTGCAGCTCGGCGCCTTCGACCTGCATGCGCGGCATGCAGCGAGGTTGCCCGAGTCGTCCGAGGGGCGCATACTGAACAGCCGTATGGGTGCCCGGACCGGCAGCGCCGATCTGCCCCTCCACGGGGGCCGCGTCCCCGCATGGCTCGCGCAGCGGATGGCCCGGCTCGGCGCGGTCATCGTCGAGGCGCTGGTTTTGCACGAAGGGCCGCACGGGGTGCTGCGGAGGCTTTCGCACCCGTTCTGGTTCCAGGCGCTGGGATGCGTGCTCGGGATGGACTGGCACTCGTCCGGCATCACCACCAGCGTGCTGGGCGCGCTCAGGCGCGGGCTCTCCGGACGCGAGGACGAGCTGGGGCTCACGGTCTGCGGAGGGCGCGGGCGGCACTCGCGGCGCACGCCCGCCGAGCTGGTCGCCCTCGGCGAGCGCACCGGGCTCGACGGCGCGGGGCTCGCGCGGACCAGCCGCCTGGTGGCCAAGGTCGACACGGCGGCGGTGCAGGACGGATTCGCGCTCTACCTGCACGGGTTCGTGGTGGCGCGCGACGGCGCATGGGCGGTGGTGCAGCAGGGGATGAAGCCCGAGGCGCGCACGGCCCGGCGGTATCACTGGCTCAGCGAATCCGTGCGCAGCTTCGTCGAGGAGCCCCACGCGGCGATCGAGGGAGAGCCGCAGGGCGCGATCGTGAACCTCACCGACCGGCGCGCGGCGGCCTCGCGCGGCGCGCAGGTGGAGCTCGCCGCGCAGCCGGACTGCGTGGTCCGGGAGCTGCGGAGGATCCCATATCTGAGGATGCCCGCCCACCACGAGCTTCGCCCGACGGACGTGTTCCTCCGGCGCGTTCACGCCACGCTGGCGGCGGCCGCCGAGCAGGGCCCGCGCGATTTCGCGGAGCTGTTGCTCCAGCCGGGCGTGGGCGCGCGCACCGTGCAGGCGCTCGCCGCGGTGGCCGAGGTGGTCCACGGCGCGCCCTGCCGTTTCACCGACCCGGCGCGGTTCTCGCTCGCGCACGGCGGCAAGGACGGCCACCCGTTCCCGGTGCCGCTGCGCGTGTACGACCGGACCATCTCGGTGCTGAAGCAGGCCGTCGCGCAGGCGCGCCTGGGCCGCGACGAAAAGCTGCAGGCCATCCGCAGGCTGGACGACCAGGCGCGCCGGCTGGAAGGAGCGGCCTCGGGCCCGGCGCTGGACGCGCTCGTGGAGCAGGAGCGGGATCGGTCGCACGAGTACGGCGGCCGGGACGTCACGGGGCCCGCGCAGCCCCGGCCCCGGCGGGGTCAGCTGGCGCTGCTGTAGCGGCGCGGTTACCAGCGCACTTTCCAAGCGATGCCGCCGTCGATCACGTCGAACCGCTCCAGCACCGCGTCCAGCCGCGCCTGCGCGCCGGGCTGGAGTAGCCGCCGCGGGTCCGGCGCCACATCCGTCCGGGGTGGCTGCGCGCGGACGGCGCCCGGCGGGGCCGGGGCGGGGTGCGTGACGGCGGCGAGATGGCTGGTGGCGGCGAGCCAGAGCATCGACGGGTCTCCTGCAGCCGGGCATTACACGGGCCATGCCAGGTGAAGGGGGCAGGTACAGGCGCCGATCCTCGAGGGTTTCGTTTCCCGGTCGCGGTCGCGGCTCGAAGCCCACTCTATCTTTCGTAGCCGCGCTCCATAGAATGCGTCGCCCATGACCGACCGCCTCTACCTTCGCGACCCGTACCTGACCCGCTTCTCCGCGCGCGTCGTCTCGCTGGCCGACCTGGCCGGCCGTCCGGCAGCGGTGCTGGATCGCAGCGCGTTCTATCCGGAAGGCGGCGGGCAGCCCGCCGACCGCGGCACGCTCTCCGGCGCGGCGGTGGTCGACGTGCAAGAGAAGGACGGAGCGGTGCTGCACGTGCTCGACCGTCCGCTTCCTCCCGGCGAGGTCGAAGGCGTGGTCGACTGGCAACGCAGGTTCGATCACATGCAGCAGCACCACGGGCAGCACCTGCTCTCCGCCGCCTTCGAGCGCGTGCTGGAGGCGCCGACCACCTCCTTCCACCTCGGCGAGCGCACCTGCACCATCGATCTGGACTGCTCCATCTCGCGCCTCGACGAGCCGGCGCTGCGCTCGGTCGAAGCCGCCGCTGACGAGACGGTCTGGCGCGACCTGCCGGTGGTCGCGCGCGACTTCGGCCCGGAGGAGCGCTCGCGCCTTGCCCTGCGCAAGGAGCCCGCCAAGGGAGACCGGGTGGTGCTGGTCGAAGGGGTGGACGCTTCTCCCTGCGGCGGCACGCACCCTTCGCGCACGGGGGAGGTGGGCGCCATCGCGGTCCTGGGGGCGCAGAAGTGGGGCTCGGGCAAGGCGCGGGTGGAGTTCGCCTGCGGAGGTCGCGTGGTGAAGCTGCTCGCCGAGCAGGGCCGCTGGCTCGCGGGCGCGGCCGAGGCGCTCAAGTGCGCGGTGCGCGACCTGCCCGAGGCGGCGCGGCGCACCGCCGACGAGGCGATCGCGCGGCGCAAGACGGCCGAGGCGCTCGAGAAGGATCTAGCGCGCGTGCAGGCGGCCGACCTCGCGGCGAAAGGCTCGCCCGTGGTCGCCCGGGTCGAGCGCGCCTCGCTCGCCCGCGCCATCGCCGCAGCCGTGGCGGAGCGCGGCGCGACCGCACTGATCGCCGCGGTGGAGGACGGCCGCGCCCACCTTTGCTTCGCGCGGCCGCGCGGCGCGGCGGGTCCGGGCATGAACGAGCTGCTCAAGGCCTCGCTCGAAGTGCTAGGCGGAAAAGGCGGGGGGAGCCCCGACTTCGCGCAGGGCAGCGGCGACCCGGCGCGTCTGGACGAGGCGCTGGCGGCGGCGCGCGCTCGCGTCGCTACTCAATAGATGCTCGGGGTCGGAATCGGAGGTCGAGACCAAGGCCCCGTTTGTGGTACGCAAGCCCGCCATGCACATCCGCCACGACTGGACGCTGCCCGAGGTGCGGGCCCTGCACGACCTCCCGCTGCTCGAGCTGGTCCACCGCGCGCAGGCGGTCCACCGCGAGGTGTTCCGCGACAACAAGGTGCAGCTCTGCTCCCTGCTGTCGATCAAGACGGGCGGCTGCCCGGAGGACTGCGCGTACTGCCCCCAGGCGGCGCGCTACCACACCGGGGTCGAGGCCGCGCCGCTGATGGACACGAGCGACGTCCTGGCGGCGGCCCGCAAGGCCCGCGACGCGGGGGCGACGCGATTCTGCATGGGCGCCGCCTGGCGCGAGGTGAAGGACGGCCCGCAGTTCGACCGCGTGCTGGAGATGGTGCGCGGCGTGCGCGCGCTGGGCCTGGAGGCGTGCTGTACGCTGGGCATGCTCACTCCGGAGCAAGCGCGACGGCTCAAGGAGGCCGGCTGCACCGCCTACAACCACAACCTGGACACCAGCCGCGCCGCCTACCCGAGCATCATCACCACCCGCGAGTACGACGACCGGCTCCGCACGCTGCGGCACGTCCGCGAGGCGGGCATCACGGTCTGCTCGGGCGGGATCATCGGGATGGGCGAGTCCGTGGACGACCG
>DASWGI010000133.1:0-6214 GCA_036393835.1 Myxococcales bacterium
TGGAGCGGGAGGTGACCGGCCTCGATCCCGATCACGCGCTCGCCGAGGCGATCCGGCGCGCGTCCGGCAAGGTGGCGCTCGTATTCATGGCCCAGACGGTGCCCGAGATGGGCGCCTTCCAGGAAGCCGAGGTCGAGGAGAACGTCCGGCGCGTGGAGCCGTCGCGGATCGCACCACCCGAGTTCCGCTATCGGCTGGCGGGCGGAGTCGAGAAGGCGGACCCGGTCGCCAGCACCTGGATGAAGGAGTACCCGGGGCTGCGCGCGCCGCTCTCGCCGATTGCCGCGGCGGCGGGCTCGTTCGGGTTCTTCAACACGCTGCCCGACGCCGACGGCGTGATCCGGCAGGCGGCGATCGCCATGCGGGTGCGCGGCCGCTACCTGCCTTCTCTCGGCGCGGTGCTGGTGGCGGCCGTGCTGGGCATTCCGCCGTCGCGCATCGTGCCCGTGACGGCGGACGACGGCGCCTCGGGCCGGGCGAACGTCGACGGGTTCGACTTCGGCGGCAAGCTGTTCGTGCCCACCGATTTCCGCGGGCTCCTGCAGATCAATTACGCGGGAGGAGATGGCACCTTCAC
Source organism: Myxococcales bacterium (assembly GCA_036393835.1). Classification (GTDB taxonomy): domain Bacteria; phylum Myxococcota; class Myxococcia; order Myxococcales; family 40CM-4-68-19; genus VBKO01. Next base: position 578 of record DASWGI010000133.1, read on the forward strand.
CAACTACTCCATCGCGGACGTGGTCGAGAAGAAGCTCCCGCCTGGGGCGCTGCGGGGCAAGGTGGTGCTGATCGGCGCCACCGCGCAAGGCACCTTCGACCAGCGGGTCACGCCCTTCATGCGCATCACCTCCGGCGTGGAGACGCACGCCAACGCGGTGGAGACGATGCTGTCGCGCACCTTCCTGCGCCGCGACGTGGTCGTGCAGGGCCTGGAGGTGCTGGTGCTGGTCGCGCTGGCGCTCGCCTTGGGCTGGCTCTTCGCGCGGGTGCGCGTTCGGATGGCGCTCCCGGCCGCGTTCCTGGCCGCCGCCGGCGTGTGGGCGGCCGTCTCGGTGCTGTTCCGCTCCGGCTACCAGGTGATCGCCGCGCTGCCGCTTCTGGAGATGGGCTCGATGTTCGTCCTGGTCACCGTCTACCGCTACGCCACCGAGGAGCGGGCGCGCCAGCAGTTGCGCAAGGCGTTCCAGCTGTACCTGAACCCGGACGTGATGGACGAGATGGTGCGCGAGCCGGAAAAGCTCCAGCTGGGCGGCGAGGAGCGCGAGCTGACCGTGCTCTTCGCCGACATCCGCGGGTTCACCGGCATCGCCGAGGAGCTCTCCCCACAGGCGCTGGTGCGCCTCCTCAACGCCTACCTCTCGCCCATGACCGACATCGTCTTCCGCCGGCGCGGCACCCTCGACAAGTACATCGGCGACGCCCTGATGGCCTTCTTCGGCGCGCCGCTCTCCAACCCGGCGCACGCGATGGACGGTTGCGAGGCGGCGCTGGAGATGCTGCAGGGCCTCGCGCGGCTCAAAGAGAGGTGGCGGATCGAAGACCCCGGCCTGCCGGACATCGAGATCGGCATCGGGATCAACTCCGGTCCCATGGTGGTGGGCAACATGGGCTCCTCGCAGCGCTTCAGCTACACGGTGATGGGCGACAACGTGAACCTCGCCTCCCGCCTCGAGGGCCTGAACAAGGAGTACGGCACCCGCGCGCTGATCACCTCCGCGACGCTGCAGGCGGCGCGCGCCTCGGGCGGCGAGCCCTGCGTGCGCGAGCTGGACTCGGTACTCGTCAAGGGGAAGAAGGAGCCGGTGCGCCTCTTCGAGCTGCGCGGGAAGGGCGCGGCGCTGGCGGAGGACCTCCCGCTGCTCGACGGATACGCGCGCGGGCTCCGGCTCTACCGCGAGCAGCGCTTCGCCGAGGCGAGGGTCGAGTTCGAGTCGTTGCGCGAGCGTTTCCCGCACGACGGGCCGTCGCGCCTGTTCGCCGCGCGCTGCGAGCGGATGGCCTCCGAACCGCCCGGCGAACCGTGGGACGGCGTGTTCCGGATGGAGCACAAATGACTTGGTTTTTCCTACCTTTCTCCACAATGTCGCAAAATTGACCGGCCTCGCGAGCGCCTGATACGACTACCCGACGGAGTGTAGGCGGGCAGCGCGCTTCATGGGTGCGCGGGCGGCGCCGGTGACCCCGGGGGGCGACGAGAGGGGACATGGCAGGAGAGGACCAGCTCTTCCAGCGCTTCGGTCGCGAGTTCCCCAAGGGCCACGTCCTCTTCCGCGAAGGGGAGCCGGGCGGGGAGATGTTCGTCGTCCAATCCGGGAAGGTGAACATCACCAAGAAGGTGCGCGAGACCGAGAAGATCCTCGCCACGCTCGGCGCCGGCGAGTTCTTCGGCGAGATGGCCATCCTGAACAACAAGCCGCGCTCCGCCGGGGCGGTGATGGCCGAGAACGGCAAGCTCCTGGTGATCGATCCCCGCACCTTCGAGGCGATGATCCGCGGGAACGTGGAGATCGCCGTCCGCCTGATCAAGAAGCTCTCCGACCGGCTGCAGGAGGCGGACCAGCAGATCGAAAACCTATTGCTGAAGGATCCCGCCAGCCGCGTCGTGCACTTCCTCCTCTCGAGCGCGGCGAGGGGGCGCGACACTCCCCAAGGAAAGCTCGTCTCCATCAACGCGGCCGAGCTGCACGGCCGCATGGGACTCTCCGTCGAGAAGGTGCAAGAGGCGCTCGACAAGATCGCCAAGGCGCGCATCATCCTGCTCCAACCGGATGGCGTGGTGGTCCCCGACCTCGGCAAGATGGAGAAGTACCTGGAGTTCCTGGAGATGAAGGAACGGTTCGGGGACACTTGATGAAGCTGCGCGTCCTCGGCTGCCACGGCGGAGAGCTGCCCAAGCACCGCACGACGTGTTTCCTCGTGGACGGGAAGCTGTGCGTGGACGGCGGGGCGATCACCTCCGTGCTGAGCCTCGAGGAGATCCTGCAGATCGACGACATCTTCCTCACGCACAGCCACTTCGATCACATGAAGGACGTGCCGCTGATGACCGACGTCCTGGTCGGGCGGCGGCAGAAGCCGGTCGTGGTCCACGGTCCCGCCGAGACGATGGAGGCGATGGACAAGGACGTCTTCAACAACCGGGTCTGGCCCGACTTCCGCGTCATCCCCACCCCGGACAACCCCGTGATCGCCTTCGAGCAGATGCCCATCCGCCAGACGGTGACCTGTCAGGGGTACCGCATCCGGGCCATCCCGGTGCACCACCCGGTCTATTCGGTCGGGTACATCTTCGAGTCGAAGAGCGGGGCGGTGGCGTTCTCCGGCGACACCGGGCCCACCGACGAGCTGTGGCGCGCGATCAACGCCACCCCGGACCTCAAGGCCGTGTTCCTGGAGGTGTCGTTCCCCAGCCACATGCAGTGGCTCGCGGACGTCTCCGGCCACCTCACCCCGCGCACCGTGCTGAGCGAGCTCGAGAAGCTCGACCGGCGTGGGGCCCGCATCTACCTGTACCACCTCAAGCCCAGCGTCATCGACGAGGTCAAGAAGGAGATCGCTGCGCTCCGCCGCGACTACCTGCAGATCTGCGAGCTGGACGACGTCTATACGTTCTGAGGCTCATGTCGCTGCGCAGCTTCCTCCTCGCCTTCTCCATCGGGCTCGCCGCCGCCGCCCAGCAGGGCAGCGCCGCCGTGCCGTCCTCCGCGCCGCCGGCTCCTTCGCAGCAGCAGGCCGCGCAGCTCCAGCAGCAGCAGCAGCAGAGCAACGCCGCCGCGGCCGCCGCCGCCGGAGCGGGCGCGGTGATCGTCTCGCAGCAGATCGACTCGCAGGACCCGTTCGCCTTCCCCGCGCCCAGCCCGCGGGCGCGGCAGTGGCTCGGGTACGCGTCGCCCTCCACCATCCTCATCCTGGGCGCCGCGCTGGTCGTGATGGCCGCCATCGTCGGGCGCTTCGCGCCCAAGAAGCGGCGGCGGATCCGGCGGGCGAGCATCCTGGTGATGCTCTACGTGACCACCTTCGCGGTGGCCGCGGTGCTGCACTGGGTCCACGCCGAGGGCTGGTCGCGGCGCGTGTGGTTTTTGGCCGACCTCTTCGAGGTGCTGGTGGTCATCGACCTGGTGGCCATCCTGCTCTTCGACCTGGTGCTGCTCGCGCTCCGGATCGAGATCGCGAACATCGTCCACGACCTGGCGCTGGGCGCGGCCTACATCCTGGCGTTCATCGGGATGTTGCACCGGAGCGGCGTGCAGCTCTCGGGGATCATCGCCACCAGCGCGGTGGTGACGGTGGTGCTCGGCCTCTCCCTGCAGGCGACGCTCGGCAACGTGCTGGGAGGCATCGCGCTGCAGCTCGACGATTCGATCCACGTCGGCGACTGGCTCCAGCTCCCCACCGGCCAGCAGGGCAAGGTGAAGGCGATCCGCTGGCGGCACACGGTGGTGGAGACGCGCAACTGGGACACGGTGATCGTCCCCAACTCGGCGCTGCTCAACGACAACATCCTCATCCTCGGCGAGCGCGAGGACCAGCCCACCCAGCACCGCATGTGGGTCTATTTCAACGTCGACTTCCGCTACTCGCCGGAGGAGGTCATCAACGTCGTCGAGGACGGGCTCCAGTCGACGCCCATCCCCAACGTGGCGGCGTTCCCCCCGCCCAACTGCATCTGCTTCGACTTCGCCCGCCAGGGCGGCGAGAGCTACGCGAACTACGCCGTGCGGTACTGGCTCACCGACCTGGCGCAGGACGACCCCACCTCCAGCGCGGTGCGGGTGCGCGTCTACGTGGCGCTGAGGCGCGCCAGCATCCCCCTGGCGCTGCCGGGGACGGCGGTGTTCGTCTCCCACGACGACCCGGAGCACCGCGAGCGCAAGCAGGCGCGCGAGATCGCGCACCGGGTGGCGGCGCTGGAGCAGATCGAGATGCTCTCCACGCTCTCGAGCGAGGAGCGCGTGCAGCTCGCCACCTTCATGCGGCTGGCGCCCTTCGGCCGCGGCGAGGTGATCACCCGCCAGAACGCCACCGCGCACTGGCTCTACGTGCTCACCAAAGGCGAGGTGGAGGTGAAGGTCCGCGCGGAGAACGGCGCGGAGAAGCTGGTCACCCGCATGGCGGCGCCCAACGTGTTCGGCGAGATGGGCGTGGTGACCGGCGAGCCGCGCACCGCCTCGGTGATCGCCGCCAGCGAGGTGGAGTGCTACCGGCTGGACAAGGAAGCGTTCCAGCGGGTGCTCAAGCAGAGCCCGCAGATCGCGGAGAGCGTCTCCAACGTCATGGCCCGCCGCCGCGTCGAGCTGGCCGCCGTGCGCGAGGGCCTGGACGCCGCCCAGCACAAGCTCCGCATGCGGGAGGAGAAGAGCCGGATCCTCGAGTCGCTCCAGACTTTCTTCGGGCTGCAGGACGAGAAGCTGAACTGATCGCAACGGGGGAACCGATGAGCGCGTCCGAACCCGAGCTCGTCCGGGCACGGCGATTGGTCCGCTCACACACGCTCGCCGCGGAGACGGCCGACGACGTCGTCGCGCTCGCCCGGGACGGCAATGCGTTCGCCGCCGAGTTGTACCGTGTCCTGTGCTTCGCTCCGGGGAACTTGCTCTTCTCGCCGTTCAGCATCTCGAGGGCACTGGCCATGGTGCACCTCGGCGCGCGTGGCGAGACGGCAGCGGAGATGGCGCGGGTCCTCGGCTTCGCCCTTCCGCGCGAGCGACTGGACGCTGGCCAGGAAGCGCTGCTGCGCATCGTCGGCGAATCCGCCGGACCGGAGGGGAGGCGCGCACACGAGCTGGCGATCGCCAACGGCGTGTGGGTGGCCACCGGCGAAGCGCCCAGGGAGGAGTTTGTCCTGGGCGTGCGGCGGTGCCACGGCGGTTCGGTCGAGGTGGCGGACTTCAGGGGCGATCCCGAAGGTTCGCGCCGGGCGATCAACGGCTGGGTCTACGAGAGGACGCGCGGCAGGATCACCGACCTGATCCCGCCCCGCGGGATCGATCCGCGCGAGCGGTTGGTGCTGGCGAACGCCGTCTACTTCAAGGGCAGATGGACACAGCCGTTCGATCCCGGCCGGACTCGGAAGCTGCCCTTCTACACCGGTGGACAGAGCTACGCCGTCCCGATGATGCACCAGGTAGATTCCTTCGGGTATGCCGAGGACGCTGGCGTCCAGGTGGTCGAGATCCCCTACAGGGGTCACGCCTTGTCGGCGGTCATCGTGCTCCCGCGGGAGATCGACGGGCTCCCGGCTCTCGAGCGCGAGCTGGACTGGCCGATGCTGCAGCGCTGGGTGGAACAGGTCCGGCCGCGCTCCGTGGCGCTCACGCTCCCGAAGTTCAAGCTCTCCTCCCAGTTCGCGCTCGCA
>DASWGI010000134.1:0-3032 GCA_036393835.1 Myxococcales bacterium
GCCACCTGGCCGAGGCGGTGGGCCGGCTCGGGCTCGACTACCTGGTGGTCACCAGCGTGAACCGGGACGAGCTGCCGGACGGGGGCGCGTCGCACTTCGCGCAGGCCATCGTCGAGCTGCGCCGCGCGGCGCCGCGCACGCTGGTCGAGGTGCTCACGCCGGATTTCCAGGGCGCCGCGGCGGCGCTGGACATGATCGTCGACGCGCAGCCCACCGTGGCCGCGCACAACGTGGAGACGGTCGAGCGGCTCACGCCGCGCGTGCGCGACCGGCGCGCCGCGTACCGGCAGTCGCTCGAGGTGCTGGCGCACTACAAGCGCGGCGGGATGAGGACCAAGTCGTCCATCATGCTCGGCCTGGGCGAGCAGCGCGGCGAGGTGCTCCAGGCGATGCGCGACCTGCGCTCGGCCGGCTGCGACATCCTCACCCTCGGCCAGTACCTGCGACCCAGCGAGAAGCACCTGCCCGTCGAGGAGTACGTCCGGCCCGAGGTCTTCCGCGACCTGGAGGAGGACGGCCTCGCGCTCGGCTTCAAGTTCGTCGCTGCCGGCCCCCTGGTGCGCAGCTCGTACAAGGCGGGCGAGTTCTTCGTCCAGCGCTGGGTCGAGGAAGGCCGGAAGGTCGCGTCGCAGTAACCTTGAAGCCGCGAACCGCAAGCTGCAAGCCGGGTCCAGCAAATGCCAGAGTGGAACATCATCCAGGCGGTCAACGATGCGCTGCGCGTCGAGATGCGGCGCGATCCGTCCGTGGTGGTGCTCGGCGAGGACGTGGGCAAGTTCGGCGGCGTGTTCCGCGCCACCGCGGGACTCTACGAGGAGTTCGGGCCGGAGCGCGTGATCGACACCCCGCTCGCCGAGGCCGGCATCGTCGGCGCGGCGATCGGGATGGCGATGTACGGCCTGCGCCCGGTGCCCGAGGTCCAGTTCAGCGACTTCATCTATCCCGCCTTCGACCAGATCGTGAACGAGCTGGCGAAGCTCCGCTACCGCTCGGGCGGGCAGTACTCGGCGCCGGTGGTGATCCGCACCCCGGTCGGCGGAGGAATCAAGGGCGGCCACTACCACTCGCAGTCGCCCGAGGCGCTCTTCATCCACGCCGGCGGGCTGCAAGTGGTCTGTCCGAGCAATCCGGTCGACGCCAAGGGCCTGCTCATCTCCGCCATCCGCGGCAGCGATCCGGTGCTGTTCATGGAGCCGAAGCGCGTGTACCGCGCGGCGCGCGGCGAGGTGCCCGAGGGCGAGTACACGGTCCCGATCGGCGCGGCGCGCGTGGTGCGCGAGGGCCGCGGCGTCACCGTGCTCTCCTGGGGGGCCATGCTGCACGAGGCCGAGCTGGCCTGCGCGCAGGCCGCCGAGCAGGGTCTCGACCCGGAGCTGATCGACCTGCGCACGCTGTGGCCGCTGGACGTCGAGACGGTGACGCGCAGCGTGCGCAAGACGGGCCGCTGCGCCATCGTGCAGGAGGCGCCGCGCACCTCGGGGTTCGCGGCCGAGATCTCCGCGCTGGTCCAGGAGCGCTGCTTCACCTCGCTGGAGGCGCCCGTCCTGCGCATCACCGGCTGGGACACCCCGTTCCCGTACACGCTCGAGAACGACTATCTGCCGCTCGCTCCGCGCATCCTGAAGGGCCTGCGCGGCCTGGCGGCCTACCTGCCCTGAGGAGGCCCGCGATGGCGCAGTTCGAGTTCAAGCTGCCCGACATCGGCGAGGGCGTGGTCGAGGGCGAGATCGTCAAGTGGCTGGTGAAGCCGGGGGACGAGATCGCGGAGGACCAGCCACTCGTCGAGATGATGACGGACAAGGCCACGGTCACCATCCCCAGCCCGCGCAAAGGGAAGGTGCTGCAGACGCTGGGCAACGAAGGTGACACCGCCAAGGTGCACCAGACGCTGGTGGTCCTGGAGGTGGACGGAGGCGGCGCCGAGGTTGGCCAGCCGCACGCTCCGCCGACCGCGCAGTCCGCGCCTCCGCTGCCTCCGCAGCACGCGGGCAGGCCGGCGCCGCTCCTCGCCACCGCGCCCGGGCCGGCGCGCCTGGAACAGGCACCGTCGCCCCGGCCGCAGGCGCGGGCCGAAGGGTCCGGGAACGGCGAGCAGCGCGGGAAGGTGCTCGCCACGCCGGTGACGCGGAAGATGGCGCGCGAGATGGGCGTCGACCTGGGCAGCGTGCACGGCACTGGACCCCTCGGGCGCGTGATGAAGAGCGACGTGCTCGCCTACGTGGAGCAGCAGGGGACGCCGCAGCCCGAGGGCAGGGAGCAGAGGGCGCCCGCCCGGCCGCAGCCGCGTCCCCCGGGCGGCGAGGAGCGCATCCCGCTGCGCGGCCTGCGCAAGCGCATCGCGGAATCGATGGTGAGGAGCAAGTCCACCGCCCCGCACTTCACCTTCGTCGAGGAGACCGACACCAAGGCGCTCACCGCGCTGCGCACGCGCCTCAACGAGCGGCTCGAGGCGCGCGGCGAGCCGAAGCTGAGCTACCTCCCGTTCATCGCCAAGGCGCTGGTGGCCGCCTTCCGCAAGTACCCGCACCTGAACGCCGTCATGGACGAGGCCAAGCAGGAGCTGGTGGTCAAGCACGACGTGAACCTCGGCTTCGGCGCCGCCACCGAACAGGGCCTGACCGTCTTCGTGGTGAAGAACGTCGAGAGCCTCACCCTCCGGGAGATCGGCAGCGAGATCGACCGGCTGGCCAAGGCGGCGCGCGAGCAGAGGCTCGCCATCCACGAGTTGCAGGGCGGCACCTTCACCGTCACCTCGCTCGGCAAGGACGGCGGCATCCTGGCGACGCCGATCATCCACCACCCAGAGGTGGCGATCCTCGGCGTTCACAAGATCAAGCAGACGCCGGTGGTGGCCACCGGGGCGAACGGCGAGCAGCGGATCGAGATCGGCGAGCGCATGAACCTGTCGTGCTCGTTCGACCACCGCGTGATCGACGGGCACGTCGGCGCCGCGTTCCTCTACGAAGTCATTCGCGAGCTCGAGGCGCCCGAGCTGCTCATTATCGAGGGCTGAGGCGCGGCGACGCCTACTT
>DASWGI010000135.1:0-21328 GCA_036393835.1 Myxococcales bacterium
TGTGCCGCCAGATCGCGGGGCTGCCGCGCCACCTGGGGCAGCACTCGGGCGGCATGGTGATCGCGAAGACCCGGCTGGACGAGGTGGTGCCGCTCGAGCCCGCCTCGATGCCCGGCCGCGTGGTGGTGCAGTGGGACAAGGACGACTGCGCCGACCTGGGGATCATCAAGGTGGACCTGCTCGGCCTGGGGATGATGGCGGTGCTGGAGCAGGCGGTCCCACTGGTGCGCGCCCACGAAGGGGTGACCGTGGACCTTGCGCAGCTGCCCGAGGGCGACCCCGGCGTCTACAAGCTCTTGCAGGAAGCGGACACGGTCGGCGTCTTCCAGGTCGAGTCGCGCGCGCAGATGTCCACGCTGCCGCGCATGCGGCCGACGCGCTTCTACGACATCGTGGTGGAGGTGGCGATCATCCGGCCCGGTCCGATCGTCGGGCAGATGGTGAACCCGTACCTGGAGCGCCGCGCGGGGCGCCAGCCGCCGACCGTGCCTCATCCCAGCCTGTGGCCGGTGCTGGAGCGGACGCTGGGCGTGCCGCTCTTCCAGGAGCAGCTGATGCGCATCGCCATGGTGGCCGCGAGCTTCACAGGCGGCGAGGCGGACGAGCTGCGCCGCGCGATGGGCAGCAAGCGCAGCATGGACCGGATGAAGCGCATCGAGGAGCGCCTGCGCGCGGGCATGACCGCGAACGGCATCGCGACGGCGGCGCAGGACGAGATCGTGCAGGGCATCTCGAGCTTCGCGCTGTACGGGTTCCCCGAGAGCCATGCCGCGTCGTTCGCGCTGCTAGTCTACGCTAGCGCCTACCTCAAAGTGCACCACCCGCAGGCCTTCTACGCCGCGATGCTGAACTGCTGGCCGATGGGCTTCTACAGCCCCGCCACGCTGGTGAAGGACGCCCAGCGCCGCGGCGTGCGCGTGAAGCCGATCGACGTGGCCCGCTCCGACTGGCTGTGCACGCTGGAGCGGGAAGGGCCCGAGGAAGAGCTGCGGCTGCGGCTCGGCCTCCGCTACGTGCGCGGCCTGCGCGAGGAGATGGCGAAGAAGCTCGTCGCCGAGCGGGCGGTGCGCCCCTTCGCGAGCATCGCGGACCTCTCCGCGCGGGTCCCGCTGCGCCGCGAGGAGCTGGCCACCCTGGCCGAGATCGGCGCCCTGGCCTCCCTCCCCGTCCGCCCCGGCTCCTCCTCCGGCACCCGCCGCGCCGCCCTCTGGCAATGCGAAGCCGCCCTGCGCCGCCCCCCCGGCCTCTTCGCGCAACTCGAACCGCTAGACGAGCCGGAGTCGGGCTCCAAAGATCAACGCGGAGACGCTGAGGCGCGGAGATTCAATTTTTTTCTGAAATCGAAACCTCCGCGTCTCCGCGTCTCCGCGTTGATCTGTGAGACCACGATCGCGTCTCCTTTGCCGGAGATGAGCGGGAGGGAGAGGACGGCGGCGGATTTGCGGGGGACGGGGATGACGGTGGGGCCGCATCCGGTGTCGCTGGAGAGGGAGAGGTTGCGGCGGCTGGGGGTGCGCAGCGCGGCGGAGCTGCCGAGGATGCGCAACGGGCAGCGCGTGCGCGCCGGCGGGCTGTGCATCGTGCGCCAGCGGCCCGGCACCGCGAAGGGGTTCGTCTTCCTCTCGCTGGAGGACGAGACGGGCATCTCCAACATCGTGATCGACCCGCCCACCTTCGAGCGGAACCGCCGCCCGGTGCTGTGCAGCGCGCTGCTCGTGGTGGAAGGACGCCTGGAGAGGTACGACGGCGTGACCAGCGTCAAGGGCGACCGCTTCTGGTCATTGGAAGATGCGCTCACCTTGCCATCGCGCGATTTCAGATAGGCCGCGGTCGCCTCCGGACCTACAGTGCCGCGGTGCTCGAGGCGGTCATCTTCGACCTGGACGGGACGCTGGTCGACACGCCCAAGGTGATCGTGGCCACCGCTCTCGAGGCCCTGCGCGGCCGGCCGTGGGCGATGCCCGAGCCGCAGGCCATCCGCGCCACGATCGGCCTGCCCCTCACCGTCGCGTTCTCCGGGCTGCTCGGCCTGCCGGAGGGCTCGCCCGAGGTGGAGGAGGTGGTCCAGGAGTACCGGCGCCTCTGGGGGGCGAACGTCGTCCCCCGGTCCGCCGACCTGCTCTACCCCGGGGTCGCCCAAGGCGTGCAGCTCTTACGCGACCTCGGCCTGCGGCTGGCGGTCGCCACCTCCAAGGTGCAGAGCGGCGCGGTCGCGCAGCTCGAGGCGGCTGGCATCGCGAGGCACTTCGAGCTGATCGCGGGCTACGATTCCGTCGAACGTCCCAAGCCCGATCCACAGATGGCGCTGCACGTGCTCGAGCGGCTCGCCGCAGCGCCGCAGCGCAGCGTGGTGGTGGGCGATACGACCCACGATCTGCTGATGGCGCACGGCGCCGGCTTGCGCGCCGTGGGGGTGACTTACGGCGCGCACGACGAGGCCACGTTGCGCACCGAGTCACCGGAATGGCTGGCCGGTGACTTCGCCGAGGTGGTGCGGCTGTTGCGCGGACTTGCGAAGCGTTAGATCTGCGCCATGGCCATCGCTACCGTCGACCCCGCCACCGGCAAGACCGTCCGTACCTTCCAGCCGCACACCGAGGCGCAGGTCGAGGAGAAGCTCGCCCGCGCGCTCGTCGGCGCCCGGCTGCAGCGCGAGCTGCCCGTCACCGAGCGGGCGAAGCGCATGGGGCGCGCGGCCGAGATCCTCAAGGCGCGCCGGGAGGAGCTGGGGCGCCTCATGACGCTGGAGATGGGCAAGCTGAAGAACGCCGCCCTGGCCGAGGTGGACAAGTGCGCGCTCGGCTGCCGCTACTACGCCGAGAACGGCGCGCGCTTTGTCGCCGACGAGGAGGTCAAGACCGACGCGGTCCGCAGCTTCATCCGCTACCAGCCGCTCGGCGTGGTGCTCGCGGTGATGCCGTGGAACTTCCCGCTCTGGCAGGTCTTCCGCTTCTCCGCGCCGGGGCTGGTCGCCGGCAACTCGGCGGTCCTCAAGCACGCCTCCAACGTCCCGCAGTGCGCGCTCGCGATCGAGGACATCTTCCGCGAGGCGGGCTTCCCGGAGGGCGCCTTCCAGACGCTGCTCATCGAGGGCAGCCGCGCGAGCAAGCTGCTCGACGATCCGCGCATCGCCGCCGCCACGCTCACCGGCAGCGAGGGCGCCGGCCGCAGCATCGGCGAGGCCGCGGGGAGGAACATCAAGAAGGTGGTGCTGGAATTGGGCGGGTCGGATCCGTTCATCGTGATGCCCAGCGCGGACCTGGAAAAGGCCGTCAAGGTGGGCGTTGAGGCCCGGGTGCAGAATGCCGGCCAGAGCTGCATCGCCGCCAAGCGCTTCATCGTGCACGAACGCATCCACGACGAGTTCGCCCAGCGGATGGCGAAGCGGATGTCCGAGCTGCGCGTGGGCGATCCTGACGACGATTCTACAGACGTGGGTCCGCTCTCCTCGAAGCAAGTGCTGGACGACCTGGAAGACCAGGTGAAGCGCATGATCGCCAAGGGCTCCAAGGTGCTCGCCGGCGGCAAGCGCCTCGACCGGCCCGGGTTCTACTTCCAGCCCACGCTGCTCACCGACGCCGGGCCCGGCACGCCGGGCCGGGAGGAGGAGATCTTCGGACCCGTCGCCACGCTCTTCAAGGTGCGCGACGCCGGCGAGGCGCTCCAACTCGCCAACGCGACGAAGTTCGGCCTCGGCTCGGCCGCGTGGACGCGCGACGCCGGCGAGGTGCGGCGCTTCACCGACGAGTTGCAGGCCGGCCAGGTGTTCATCAACGGCATGGTGAAGTCCGACCCGCGCCTTCCCTTCGGCGGCATCAAGTCGAGCGGCCACGGGCGCGAGCTGGACGTGATCGGAATGCGCGAGTTCGTCAACTGGAAGACGGTCTGGATCGGCGAGGGCGCTGAGCAGGCCTTCCCCGGCACCGAGTAGGAAAAAGTACCCCTCAAGATCCGGCCGATGCGGCCGATGACGATCGGATCATGGACCGCCTCCTTTTCGTGGACGACGAGCCCTTCGTGCTGCGTGCGCTGAAGCGCACGTTCGAGCTCGAGGGCTTCGAGGTGGTCACCGCGCACCGCCCCGCGGACGCGCTCGAGCTGCTCCGCAACGGGCCGGGCTTCGTCGTGATCGGCTCCGACTACCGCATGCCGGAGATGAACGGCGCCGAGTTCCTCCAGCGCGCCCGCGACCTGGCGCCCCAGAGCTACCGCCTGCTGATCTCCGCGGTGGAGGAGTTCCACGCCGCGGTCGACTCCATCAACCGCGGCGAGATCTACCGGTTCGTGCCCAAGCCGTGGGACCGGGACGACCTCCTGACCATCGTGCGCGGGGCGGTCGACGACTACCACCTCCGGCGCAACTACCAGGAGATGACCGCGCTCCTGCACAGCAAGAACGCGGAGCTGTCGGCGCTCAACAAGAACCTCGAGCAGAGGGTGGTGGAGCGCACGCACGACCTGATCGAGGCGCTGGTGACCGCGCTCGATCGGCGCGGCGCCGAGGCGGTGCATTCGCGCAAGGTGGCCGCCTTCTGCGTGCGCCTGGGCCGCGAGCTGGCCCTGCCCGAGGCCGGGCTGGCGGTCCTCGAGCAAGGCGCGCTGATCCACGACGTGGGCAAGATCGGCATCCCCGACTCCATCCTGCTGAAGAACGGGAAGCTGACCCCCGAGGAGTGGGAGGAGATGAAGCGGCACCCTGAGCTGGGCTACCGCATGCTGGCCAACATCCCGTTCCTCGAGGACGCGCGGCGGCTGGTGCTGACGCACCACGAGCGGTTCGACGGCAAGGGGTATCCGCTGGGGCTCTCGGGGGAACAGCTCCCGCTCCCGGCGCGCATCCTGCACCTCTGCGAGGCCTACGAGTCCATGACCGGTGGGCGATCCTTCCGGGCGGCGCGGCCTACCGCGGAGGTGCGCCAGGAGATCTCGCGCTGCGCCGGCACCCAGTTCGATCCCGAGGTGGTGTCGGCGTTTCTACGCATCCCTGCACCGGAGTGGGAGGAGATCGGACACGCCGCGGTACCGCCCAATCCGCCCGAGCCATCCCTCACCGATCTGAAGGCTTCGTTCCCGTCCTCAAGGTAGACTCCGCCGCGCAAGCCCGGCGCGAGGGAGTCGGCGGTGCCCCCACAGCGGAGTCTGCTCGTGCTGCTGCTCGCGGCCGGCGTGGTGCCGGCCCGCGCGCAGGAGGCCCTACCCGACGACGCCGAGGCGCGCATGGAGGCCGCGCGCGCGCTGCAGGAAGAGCAGGTCACGCCCGCGGCGCTGATCCGCAACCTGCGCGCCGCGCAGCGCGAGCGGGACCGCGCCGGCCGTCCCTACGCTTCGGGAACGCTCTCGCGCACCGCGCTCGGGCGGGTGCCGGACGGCGTTTGGATCAACCTCGGGCCGACCCGGTCGGACGTCCTCTTCCCGCCGCTCGCCGACGCCGGTCCCGAGGGACAGATCGCCGGGCGGGTCCGCAACGTGGTGCCGCACCCGACCGAGCCGGGCGTGCTCTTCCTCGCCACTTCCGGCGGAGGCGTGTGGAAAACGTACGACGGGGGCGGGTCCTGGGAACCGCTCACGGACCTGGTGGGATCCACCTCGGTGGGCGCGCTGGCGATGGACCCGCAGATGCCCGACATCCTCTACCTCGGGCTCGGCGATCCCTTCGACGCGCCGCAGCCCGGGCTGACGCGGACGCGCGACGGAGGCGTGACCTGGGACCCGATCGTCTTCCCCACCGCCGTGTACGGCGGCGCGCCGCTGGTCGCCCAGCGGGTGCGCGACATCGCGGTGGACCCGCTCGGGAGCGCGCACGTGCTGGTCGCCACCAACGTGGGGCTGTTCAAGTGGGACGGGGCCTCGGCGCCGGTCCAGCTGGCCCTGCCGGTCGCGTCCGGCGGAGCCGGGGCGTGGTCCATCGCCTGGGTGGGGCCGGACACCTGGCTCGTGTCGGGGCAGGGGTTCGACATCACTCCCGCCGGGCCCGTGACGCAGCCCCTGCTCAAGCTGTGGCGATCGACGGACGGCGGCGAGACCTGGACCGACGCGCTGGGCGGCCTCCCCGCGCAAGACGTCGCCGACCTGGGCCGCGGCACGCTGGCCGTGGCGCCGAGCACCACCCGCTCCGGCGACACTTCGCGCGTCTTCCTGCTCGCCGCGAACGCGCAGAGCGGCGATGCGCGCGCGACCAAGGACCTCTACCGCTCGGAGGACAGCGGCCGCACGTGGACGGCCCTTGGGCTGAACGGCGACCGCGTCCCGACCAATCCGATCCCCTCGCAGCGCACGCTGGACGTCCTCGGCGGCCAGGCGACCTACAACCAGGCCATTGCCGTCGACCCGCGGGACGCGAACGCGGTCTACGTGGGAGGGCAGCTGTCGATGGCCGGCTCGCAGGACGGCGGGCAGACCTGGACCATCCTCGGGGAGTGGTCGCCGCAGTTCAGCCAGTCGGGCCTCTCGTACGTGCACGCCGATCTGCATGCCATCGCGTTCTCGCCCGCCGACCACCAGCTGTACGCGGGCGGAGACGGCGGGCTGTTCGCCGTGAGCGTGTCGATCGCGGACCCGCGCGTCGGCTCCATCTCCGACCAGCTCAACCTTGGCGTGGTGAGCCATCTCGTGTATCACCTCGCCTGCGCGCCAGACGCCCCCGGATGGGAGGCGGACCAGGACTTCGTCATCGCCGGCTTCCAGGACAACGGCACGCGGCTGCGGGACAGCCTCTCTTCTCCCGGGACGTTCGATCAGGTGCTCGGCGGCGATGGCATCGGCGTCGCGGTCAGCACCGCCATCTCGGGTGGGGTCCCGGCGGCCATCCTGGCGAGCCAGCCGTTGCACGCGATCCGGCGCAGCACGCGCGGGGGGGCCGCCGGCACGTGGACCGCCTTCATGGCCGGGCTGCCGGGGGCCGACAGCCCTTCGATCCCTTTCTTCATCCGGCTGGTCTCGGATGTGTCCGCGCCCGACGGTCAGACCTTCGTGACCTTCACCTTCCGTCCCGACCGCCACGTCTACCGCTCGAGCGGGGGCGGCGCCTGGACGCGCATCGATCAGGGCCCCATCCACCACGCCAACGGCACCACCGACAGGTCGTTCACCGACTACGCGGGCACGCTGGTGGACTTCCGCTACCTGGCGGCACATGACAAGCAGCCCGGGATCTATGCCGTGGCCGCTTCGGCGGGCACCATCTTCGTCACCGCGGACGGCGGCGCGAACTGGTGGGGCAGCGGGATCCTGGGCACGGGGGCGCAGCAGACCTCGGTGGGCCTCAAGAGCGCGACCGGGGTCGCCTTCGATCCCACCGACCCTAGCGGCACACGCTACTGGGCGGCGAGCGAGGCGACCACCGCCTTCGACACCTCGGTTGCGGTTGCCGCGAATCCGCCCGCGCAGCCCGTCCCGGACAGCCTCGGCCATCTGTTCCTGACCGAGGATCGCGGCCGGAGCTTTCGGCCCGTCCTGGGCACCGGCCCGGCGGGTACCAGCCCCCCGACGCTGCCCAACGTCCCCATCGCCTCGCTCAAGGCGGATCCAAACGACGCGAACACACTCTATGTGGGCACCTATGTCGGGCTCTACAAGACGACGGACGCCGGGCAGACCTTCACCCGCGATCCCGGGCTGCCGCTGGTCAAGATCACCGACATCTGCGTCGCGCCGGGCAGCTCCAACATGAAGGTGGCGACCTATGGCCGCGGCATCTGGCAGCTCAACATCGGCCCGGGCGGCCTGTCCGGCGGCGCGCGAGGCCGCGGGGACATGGATTTCAACCAGCAGCTCGACGGGTTCGACCTGCTCGACCTCGTCGCGGCGATGGGGTCGACGAGCCAGGATGCCACCTACCGGCAGGAGGCGGACCTGGTCGGAACGACCAACGCGGTCGACGACTCCGATCTGGTCGTGTTCCTGCAGCGCGTCGGAGGGCGTCCATGAAGCGCCTCGCCCTGGTCGCGACGCTCGCGCTCTGCGCCGCGTGCTCGCACGACCTGCCCTCCATCGAGAGCTTCACCGCCAGCCGCACCGACGTGGCGCGCGGAGATCCGATTACTTTCAGCTGGCGCGTGAGCCGGGCCGACGCGCTGCAGTTGAACCCGCGGCCCGGCACGGTGACGGGGACGAGGGTCACGCTGAACGCGGGCCTCGGCGGGGACTACACGCTGGTGGCGTCCAACAGCCACGGATCGGCCAGCGCGACGATCCCCATCCACCTGCTCGATATCGTGCAGTTCGCGGCCTCGCCCGCGGAGGTCGTCGCCGGCCAGCCGGTGATGCTCTCGTGGAAGATCTCGGGCGCGCTCTCGGCCGCGCTGGAGGGCGCCGCGGTCAGCCCGGTCCAGGGATCGACCCAGGTGACTCCGCTACAGGACACCGCTTACCAGCTGACCGCGCGCAGCGCGGGCGCGACCGCGACCGCCACGGCGGTCGTGCGCATCGGGACGCCGCCCGTCATCACCAGCTTTTCGGCCACGCCCAACCCGGTCCCGCGCGGGACGTCCACGGTGCTCTCCTGGCAGGCGGCGGGCGCGCAGAGGTTCTCCCTGAGCGGCGGGGACGGCGCGGGGCCCGCCGGCGGTCTGCACAGCCGGCGCGTCCGGCCGCTCGCGGACACCACCACCTACACCCTGACCGCCTCGAACGCCTTCGGAAGCACCACGCAGGACCTGGTCGTGACGCTGACGGGAGCGCGCGGGACGTCGCTGGTGTACAGCTTCCCAGCGGTGGGCGGGGGAGAGGCGATCCGGTTGGTCCAGGTGCTGGCGCCACCTTCTCCCGGGACTCACGTCGACCTGCAGCTCGTCGCGGCGCGCGACCTCGCGCTCGACGGAATCGCCCTCGATCTGCCCTTCGACGGCGCCGTTCCGGGTTCGCGCGACGGGATCGCGCGCGTTTCCCTGTCGCCGCCCGGCGTCGCGTTCGCCGGACTCGATTTCACCACCGGCTCCGCTACGCCCGCAGCCGCGGGCGCGCTTCCGGGCAGCGGACCTCTGGCCGGTGTGCTGTTCCTCGGGATGGCGCAGAAACCGGCTGCGGCGGGAGGGCCAGCCGCAGACGCAGTGATCACCGCTGGTGCGCCGCTCGCCACGTTCGGGCTCGACTTGCAGGCAGCGGGGGGCACGGGGCTGGTCCTCGACGGGACGACCGGCGACGGATTTCGCCTGCGGCTGCGGACCCGCGCCGGGGACGTACAAGGAACCGTGGCGGTGGGCCGCTTGGAGGTACAATAGATTAGCCATGTCGACGATGATCACCGTGGAGTGCATCAACTGCGGCGCCTGCGAGCCCGAGTGCCCCAACCAGGCGATCAGCCAGGGCGAAGACATCTTCGTGATCGACCCGCAGCTCTGCACCGAGTGCGTGGGCTTCCACGAGCAGGAGGCCTGCGCGGCGGTGTGCCCGGTCGACTGCTGCATCCCGGATCCGAACATCGTCGAGTCGGAGGAGGTGCTGTACGAGCGCGCCAGGCGCCTCCACCCGGACGAGAAGATCCCGCCGCTCGCCGAGCTGACTCCGAGCCTCTCCCGCTTCCGCAAGGCGCCCAAGGCGACCGGCTGATGCCCACCTCCACCGGCGCACAGCTCCTCGTCCGCATGCTCAAGGCGGAAGGCGTCCGCCACGTGTTCACACTCTCGGGGCTGCACGTCGCGCCGATCTACGCCGCGTGCGTGGAGGAGGGCATCGCGATCGTCGACACCCGCCACGAGCAGGCGGCCGCGCACGCCGCCGACGCGACGGCGCGCCTGACCCGCGGCATCGGCGTGTGCTGCGTGACCGCGGGCCCGGGGGTCACCGACGCGCTCACCGGCATCGCCAACGCCTGGGCCGCTTCCAGCCCCGTTCTGCTGCTGGGGGGCGCCGCGCCGACCTTCAACGCCGGCAAGGGATCGCTCCAGGAGATGGAGCAGGTCGACCTCTTCACCCGCATCACCAAGTGGTCCGACCGCATCCCCGCGCCCGACCGGGTGCCCACGTACCTGGCGCGCGCCTTCCGGGTGATGCTCTCGGGCCGGCCCGGCCCGGTGTTTCTCGAGGTGCCCTGGGACGTCCTCTCCAACGGAGTCGACGACGCGGAGTGCCCGTTGCCGACCGGCTACCGGACGCGCGCGCGGCAGCCGGGCGACCCGCAGCTGATCGAGCAGGCGGCGCGGCTGATCGAGAGCGGCGCGCGCGTCGCGGTGATCGCCGGCAGCTCGGTCTTCTGGGACGACGCCGCGCGGGAGCTGGCCGCGTTCGCCGAGCGTGCGGGAGCCCCGGTGTACCTGAACGGTGCCGGCCGCGGCGCGCTGCCGGCGGACCATCCCCATTTCTTCTCGCACACGCGCAAGGAGGCGCTGGCGGAGGCCGAGGTGGTGCTGGTGGTGGGCACGCCGCTCGACTTCCGGCTCGGCTACGGCGCCGGGTTCGGCGAGTCCGCGAAGATCGTGCAGGTCGATTCGGACGCCAGCGAGATCGGCCGCAATCGCGCCGTCGAGGTGGGCATCATCGGCGACTCGCGCAGCGTGCTCGCGCAGCTCGAGGCGGCGCTGCCGCAGGCGCGGAAGGCCGGCGGATGGCTCGCCGAGCTGCGCCGCCGCGAGCGCGCGAAGGCGGAGCGGCAGTCGCTGTTCGAGCGCAGCGACCAGAAGCCCGTCCATCATTTCCGTCTGGCCAAGGAGCTGGACGAGGTGGCGCGCGCGGCCGGCGACAGCATGTTCGTCGCCGACGGCGGGAACTGGGTGGCCATCGCGGCCAAGGTCATCCAGCTGCGGCGGCCCGGCCGGTGGCTCGATCCCGGTCCGCTCGGATGCCTGGGCGTGGGCGCGCCGTTCGCCATCGCGGCCAAGCTGCTGCACCCCGACCGTCCCGTGTTCGTCATCCAGGGCGACGGCTCGTTCGGATTCAACGGGATGGACTTCGAGACCGCGCTCCGCTTCAAGCTGCCCATGGTCTGCGTAGTGGGGAACGACGCCGCCTGGGGCCAGATCCGGCTTCCCCAGGTGCAGCTCTTCGGTCCCGAGAAGAGCCCCGCGACGCTGCTCGCCCCGACCCGCTACGACAAGGTGGTCCAGGCGCTGGGCGGCCACGGAGAGCACGTCGAGGACCCCGCCGGGATCCGTCCCGCGCTGGAGCGCGCCGTCGCCTCCGGCACCGTGGCCTGCGTCAACGTCGTGCTGGACCCGGACGCGCCGGCTGCCAGCGGAGCGCAGGGCTATGCCATCTGAGCTTCCCGACCCGCGAGCGCTCGCCCTCGACCGCGGCGACGCGCTGCTCTTGCTCATCGACGTGCAGGACAAGCTCGCGCGGGCGATGCCGAAGGAGGGCATGGCTCGCCTGACGAAGAACGCGGGGGTGCTGCTCAAGGCGGCGCGGCGCCTCGGCCTGCCGGTGGTGGCCAGCGAGCAGTACAAGAAGGGGCTGGGCGACACCGTCCCCGAGCTGCGCGAGCTGCTCGCGGCCGCTCCGGTCGAGAAGCTCGAGTTCTCCTGCGGCGCCTCGAAGCCGGTCGCGCGCGAGATCCTGCAGACCGGGCGCAAGCAGGTGATCGTCGCCGGGATGGAGGCGCACGTGTGCGTCTTCCAGACGGTGCGAGACCTGTTGCGCGGCGGATTCGCCGTCTTCGTCCCGCAGGACGCGATCGTCTCGCGCACCGAGGAGAACCGGCAGGTGGGATTGCACCTGTGCGAGAAGGCCGGGGCGACGCTCACCAGCACCGAGACGGTCCTGTTCGACCTGCTCGGAGTGGCGGGGACGCCGGAGTTCAAGGACCTGGCGCCGCTCATTCGGTGACTTGCCTCGCGCAGGCGTTTCGCGCGACGCTCGCCCGCCATGGGGGAGGCTTCCAAGCCGGAGGGCGCGGATCAGCTCGGGCCCGTCCTGGAATTCATGAAGCAGCTCTGGGCGCTGGACCACGGGCTGCAGTCCGTCTCCAAGCGCATGGAGGCGCGCTTCGGCATCACCGGCCCGCAGCGGCTGGTGGTGCGCATCGTGGGACGTTTCCCCGGCATCTCCGCCGGCGCGCTCGCCGAGGTGCTGCACGTGCATCCCTCGACGCTTACGGGCGTGCTGCGGCGGCTCGAGACCCGCGGCATGCTGCTGCGCCGCGCGGACCCCAGGGACGCGCGCCGCGCGCTGTTCGGCCTCACCCCGCGCGGCCGCAAGATGGACACGCTACGCACGGGCACCGTCGAGCAGGCCGTCCGCCGCGTCCTGTTGCGCCTGCCGGACGACGTCACCGCGGCGGAGCGCATCCTCTCCGCCCTGGCCGCCGAGCTCGCCCACTCCCCCGACGAACCCGCCTAAAAGATCAACGCGGAGACGCGGAGGCGCGGAGGATCAATTTTCATTGCTCGAACGCGCACTGCTGCCAGCCAGCTAACCCGAACTTTTCTCCGCGCCTCCGCGCCTCCGCGTTCGTCTTTTTGCCCTATCCGCGCTGGCCGAAGGCGAGGTGGTCGCGGCGGGAGTCGTCTCGCGGGGCGACGCGGATGTCCTGCGGGCCGGGGGCGCGGCCGATGCAGTCGCGCGAGAAGCGGCGCACGATGCGGTCGCCGGCGAGGACCGCCACCGCGAAGGGGACGACCGCGCAGACCGCGGCCGCAATCCACCATGCCGGCGCATGGCCGGCCGGCGCCACCATCGCCTTCCGCGCCAGCGCGATGGCGACCACCAGGCCGAGCAGGATGCCCCAGAAGGCGACCAGCATCCCGGTGCGCGCGCCGTAGTAGCCGCGGATCGCCGAGGCGAGCTCCTTGTCGCGCAGGAACACCTTGCGGCCGGAGGGCTCGGCCACGTCGATGAGCGGGTGCCCCCCGCCGCAGCGCGGGCAGTCTCGGCCGCCGCTCCAGGTGCGGCGGCACATGGGACAGATCTTCAGCATCTCTCGCGATGTTCGCGCTTGCGACCTCTGGGGTCAACGCGGATTGCAACCCGCACGGTCCGCGGATTAGGCTCGCTTCCTCCCATGGACCCCGCGAGCTTCGACTTCTTCTACGACCTGGGCAGCCCGTACAGCTATCTCGCCTCGACGCAGCTGCGCGGCATCTCCGAGCGCACCGGGGCGAGGCCGCGCCTGTACCCGATCACGCTGGGCGGCGTGCGCAAGGCGACCGGCCACCAGATCCCGCCTCCGCAGCAGCTCTCCTACATGGCGCAGGACACCGCGCAGTGGGCGGAGAAGTACGGCGTCCCCATGCAGATCCCCAAGGCCTTCCCGGTCAGCACCATCCTGCCGCTGCGTTCCGCGGTCGCCGCCGCGCGGAACGGGGACGGCGAGCGCGCGATGCAGGCGCTGTTCCACGCCTACTGGGGCGAAGGCGAGGACATCTCCGCCCCTGCCGTGGTGGAGCGGGTGCTGGGCGACGCGGGGCTCCAGGGGAAGCGCCTGGTCGCGATGGCCGCGGAGCAGGACGTCAAGGACGAGCTGCGCAAGAACACCGACCTCGCGCTGGCGAGGGGGGTGTTCGGCGTGCCGACCATCTTCGTGGGCGAGCGCAGCTTCTGGGGGAACGACCGGCTGGAATTCGTCGAGTCGGCGCTGCGCCACGCCCGGCTCTCGGGGTAGTCGCGCCGTATTCGGCGGCGCTACGCCTTTTCATGGCGCGGACATTGTGCCAGCCTTCCGGGGGCGCGCCATGAGCTCGATCCGTCCCGATCCGAACCTGCTCAAGAAGCACCCGAACGCGGTCACGCTCGATCAGCTCCAGGAGAAGGACCGCTTCCTGGGCGCGCTCCTCGGCGCCGCCGCGGGAGAGTCGCTGGGCGCTCCGCACGAGGGGAAGCGCGCGGAGGAGGTCGGGCCGCTGCGCGAGATCACCGCCGGGGGCCGGTGGGCCGCGGGCGAGCCGACCGACGACATCGACCTGACGCTGGCGCTGCTCCGGTCGATCGTGGCGCGGCGGCGGTTCGATCAGGACGACGCCGCCCGGCGGTACCTGGAATGGTTCTCGAGGGGACCGAAGGACGTCGGCCTCCTCACCCGGGCGTCGCTGGAGAACCTGCGCGCGGGCGATTCGCCTCAGCAGGCCTCCGCGCTCGCTTGGGAGGACTCGGGCAGGCGCGCGGCGGGCAACGGCAGCGTCATGTGCTGCGCGCCCATCGGGCTGTTGCACGTGCGCGCCCTGGAAGGCCTCGCCGACGACGCGGCGGGAGCCTCGCGCATCACGCACCACGACCCGCGCTGCGTGGGCGGCTGCGTCGCGGTGGCCACCGCGATCGCGCTCCTGGTGCGGGGCGGCCGCGACGCGGAGGAAGCGATCGCCCAGGCAGCCGACGCGGCCGGCGCCGTCTCCGACGAAGTGCGCGCCGCCGTCGAGCGGGGGGCGTCGCGGCGGCCGGCGGACATCGCCGTGGATGGCGACGACCGCGGATACGTCCTGCGCACCGTCGAGATCGCCTTCAGCGCGCTCGCGGCCGGGCCCAGTTTCGAGGAAGGCTTGGTGTCCGTGGTGGCCCGCGGCGGCGACACTGACACCAACGGCGCGGTCGGGGGGGCGTTGCTCGGGGCCAAGCACGGCAAGGGCCGCATTCCGGAGCGCTGGTTGAGGCCGCTCAAGGCCGGCGCCGAGCTCGCCAGCCTCGGCGAGCAACTCTACCGCCAGCTCTGAGCGGCCCGACATCCGGAAGGGAGGACTTGCGGTGGCTGGCTCACGCGAAGACCTGCTGGCCGCCGGTTTCCTCTCCCCCGGCGCCGGGGCCGCGTCGCCGGACCCCGAGCTGGACGAGCTGACCCGGTACGTCGCGTACGCCTGCAATGCGCCCTACGCGGTGCTCGCCGTCGAAGCGGGCGGCAAGATGTGGTTCAAGTGCCGGGTGGGGGTCGATGCCGCCGAGGCGCCGCTGACCGAGCTCGCGCCGGGCGTCGAGGTGATCGAGGATTCCTCGCGCGACCCTCGCGCTTCGCTGCATCCGCTGCTCGCGGCCGTGCCCGACGCGCGATTCCTCGCCGCCGCGCCGCTGCAGGACGGCCCGGCGCGCTTCGGCACCCTGGCGGTGCTCGACCGGCGGCCCCGCTCGCCGGCGCCGCACCAGCTCGAGGCGCTGCGCGTGGCGGCGGCGCAGGCTTCCGCCCTGCTGCAATTGCGGCGGCGCGTGCGGCTGCTCGAGGCGCTGATCGAGTCCTCGCCCGACCAGTTCTACGCATTCGATCCGCGCGGCCGGTGCCTGTTCGCCAGCGAGCGGGGCGCGAGCACGATGGGGCTCGTCCCCGCGCAGATGGTCGGGCGCACCTGGCAGGAGATGGGCTGGGACTCAGGATACGCGGCGCAGTTCCAGGGGATGCTCCGCCTCGTGCTGGACACCGGGCAGCTCATCGAGGATGCGCGCGCGGTGCCCACGCCGGCCGGGGTCGTCCACACCGAGTACGCGCTGGGGCCCCTGCGCGGACCGCGAGGGGAAATCGAGGGCGTCGCGGTCACCGCGCGGGACGTCACCGTCCGGGTCGCGGCCGAGATGGAGCGCCAGGCGGCCGAGGCCGAGTTGCAGACGCGCGAGGAGCTGCGGCAGACCCTGGAAGCGGAGCGGCTGGCCCGGCGTGCCGCGGAAGAAGCGGGGGAGACGGCGCAGAAGGCCGTGCGACAGCGCGACGACGTGCTCGCGGTGGTCTCGCACGATCTGCGCAACGTGCTCGGCGTCTTCCGCATCACGGCCGCGGTGCTGTCCAAGGAGCTTCCCGAGGACGCCGGCCGCGCGCGCGAGCGCATCGCCGCCCTGCAGGGCCAGGCGGCCGGAATGGGACGCCTGGTGGACGACCTCGTCGAGGTGGCGCGCATCGACGCGGGCAGCCTGCGCATCGTGCCTGGCGGCTGCGACGCCCTCGCCCTGGCGCAAGATGCCGCCGCGGCGGTGCGGCCGGTCGCCCAGCAGAAGGGCATCGGGCTGGTCGTCCAGGTTCCCGAAGATCCGGTTCCGGTGAGCTGCGACCGCGGGCGCATCCTGCAGGTCTTCGCGAACGTGCTGGGGAACGCGGTCAAATTCACCGACCGGGGCGAGGTCCGTCTCGAGGTGGTGCCCGGCGATGGCGGGGTCCGCTTCTCCATCCGGGACACCGGCGGAGGCGTCTCGCCGGAGCACTTGCCGCACCTCTTCGAGCGCTACTGGCAGGCCCGCCAGGGAGAACGGTCCGGAGCGGGGCTGGGGCTCTACATCGCGCGCAGCATCGTCGAGGCGCACGGCGGGCGCATCTGGGCCGACAGCACACCCGGCCAGGGCACCACGATCTCGTTCACGCTTCCTTCCGGGTAGATCGGGCGCGTCAGCCGGAGCCGTACGTGTGCAGGCCCTCGCCGGTGAGGCCGAGGTTCACGCCCATGAAGGTGAACACCACCACGGCGAAGGCGAACACCGCGATCGCAGCCGGCCGCTTGCCCGCCCAGCCGAGCGTGATGCGGGTGTGCAGGTAGCCCGCGTAGACGACCCAGGTGATCAGCGCCCAGGTTTCTTTTGGATCCCAGCCCCAGAAGCGGCCCCAGGCCTCGTTGGCCCACATGCCGCCCATCACGATGCCGACGGTGAGGAGCGGCCAGCCGGCGATGATCACCCGGTAGGTGATGTCCTCCAGCTTGCGGGGATCGGGGAGCGCGGCGGAGATGCGGTCGCGCAGCGGCGTGGTCAGGAGGAACCCCAACGTCGTCCCCCACACCAGCGCGATGAGGCCCAGCGCATAGTTCGAGGCGAGGCCGAGGCGGAAAGGGCCGTGCTCGCCCGGAGCGAGGCGAACGCCCTCGGGCAGGACGATCTCGTGGCTGCTCAGGATGCGATAGACGAGCAGGGCGAGCCCGAGGGTGAGCAGGGCGAACCCCGCGGCGACGATCTTGTACCCGCGCCCGTGCACGCCCTCCTCGGGTCCCTTGCGGGCGCGCAAGTACACCACGGCTCCGGCGGCGAGCAGCAGGACAGCCGCGAGCAGGAACGGGCCCACGCCGGCGACGGGCGTGAGGAACTTCACCGCCTTGTCGGTGCCCGGCGGCACCACGTGCACCGCGGTGGTCACGGCGAGGAGCTTGCCGGGATGCAGGCGGCTGGCGATCTGGTGCTCCCATCCCGGAGCCATCTGGAAGGTCGCGCCGAAGAGCAGCTTGGTCCCCCCGACCAAGGCGAGCAGCAGCGCCGCGGCCGCGGCCTCAACCCCGCCCAGGATCGCGGTGGGCGTGCCGGTCCGCACGAGGTACAGGAGCGCGCAGATGGCGCCCAGCGTGAACAGCGAGTAGCTGACGAACAGCATTCCCACGTGGATGAGGATCCAGTAGCTCTGCAGCGCCGGGACGAGCGGCTCGATCTGCTTGTCCGTGACGAGCGAGGCCTCGCCCATCGCGACCAGCGCCAGCGCCACCGCCAGGACCCCGACGATGCGCAGGCCCCATTTGCGCTCGATGATCAGGTAGCAGACCATCATCGCCCACGCGACGAAGTTCAGCGCGTCGAACAGGTTCGTGTAGGGCGGGTGCGAGACCATGAACCAGAAACGGTCGGTCGAGCTGAGGACGTCGCCCGTCGCCTGGCGCGCGAGGATCTCGATGCGCCCCGCGGCCACCCAGCGCGTGACCAGGTAGGCGGTGTGCACGGTGACCGCCAGCGCGGCGAGCGCGGTGGCGGCCCGATCGAGCTTGAGCTTCTGGACCGCTAGCCGGGCGGCGTACCCCACGAACGCGGCGGCGTACGTCGCCACCGCCACGAGGCGCAGCCACCAGCCGAAATCGAGCAAGCCCTGGATCGATTCCACTCGGGACCTCCGCGAACCGGCCATTGTACCGCGCTCGCGGCCCGGCGGGGCGCCGCGATGCCGCACCCCGCCGGCGGAACGCTCACAGCGACTTGAGGAATTGCACCAGGTCCGACTTCTCCGGGCCCGACAAGCCCAGGCTGAACGTCGAGTTGTAGTGGTCGACCACGGCATTCAGCGTCGCGAAGCGACCGTCGTGGTAGAAGCCGCCCTTCTCGCGGGTGAACAGACCCCGCAGAGGGGTCGTCCGGTAGTGCCCGTCGGGCGACCGGTCGGCCTGGAAGGTGTCGATCCCGATCTCCGCGCCGGTGTGCATGTTCCAGCCGGGCTCGGTGTAGAGCGGCGCAACGTGGCACTGGGCGCAGTTGGCCTTGCCGGCGAACAGCTTCTGCCCGCGCGTCGCCGCGTCCTCGTCGAAGCTGTCCTCCGGCGGCCGCGGAGCCTGGAGGCTGAGCTGGTAAGCGTGCAGCGCAGCCAGCTTGGAGGTGACCAGGTCAGGGTCGGCTTTCACATGCCCGAACCGCTCGCGGGCAGCTACGGGGAATTTGTTCGGGTCGTCGAGGCGCGGGTCGTAGAAGTTTCCCTTCCCGTGCATCTCGAGAATCGCGACGAAGGCATTCCAATAGGGAATGCTTCCCCAGCCCGTGTAGGTGTGCAGGTTCACGCCGGCCAGGCCGAACGCGGCGGGAATGAGCGTCGCGGCGGACTTGCCGTCGGGCCGGAACGCTTTGCCGTCCAGGAACAACTCGGCGTCGAACTTCCCCGGGCCCCAGCTGGCGAGCACCTTGTTGCGCACCGTCTCCTTGTCCACCCCGAGGAGCGTGGCGACGGCCGACAGGTCGGGCGAGAGCCCGACGATCGCGCCGACGTTCAGGTCGCGGTTCGGCCAGCCATCCAGCCGGTGACCGATGCCCGGCGCGAGCGAGTTGTCCACCGTCGAATGGCAGAAGGCGCACTGGATGCCGAGGGTGCGCAGTCCTCCCTTGCGGTCGGAGAACCCCGTCACGCCGACGACCGCGTTCGAGGTCAAGAGAGCCACGGTGACGGCGGGATCGTCGAGGTTCACCTTGTCGGCCTTCAGCGCATCGACGGTTGCCTTGGACAGCGCGTCGACGTCGACCTTCAGCCCCACCGCGAGCGCGGTCTTCGGGCTGACGCCGGGACCCACGCCGCCGAGCGCGGAGCCCTCGATGGCCTTGTGCAGCAGCAGCGTGTCGCCCCAGAAAGCCTCGTCGCCGAACGTATCGAAGCGGAAGATGTGGCGCCCCTCGCTCAGCCGAAAACGGCGCGGGCGATCGTCGTCCCGGTCGTGGTTCATCGCCGGCGCCGCGCGCTCGTCGGCGCTGCCGGCGGCCGGATCAAAAGAGGGGGTGTTGTTCTTGCAGCCGAACGCGCTGAGCAGCGCGATCGCGAGCGTAATCTGGCGCATGGGGTCCTCCCTGCAGCGGCCGTGCGGCCGCACCTGATAGAGTCCGCATCTTCTCCAAGGTGACACTGGCGAAACCTTTTTGCAGGTGCCGACTCCGACCATGGATGGAGAGCCGTCCTTGAACGCCCGCAAGCTTCTGGCCGAGGTGGTGGGGCCTCTCGACGACGCCGAGCTGGTGCGGCGCATCCGGGGCGGCGAGACGGCGCTCTTCGAGCTGGTCATGCGGCGCTACAACCAGCGCCTTTTCCGCTTGTTGCGCGCGCTCCTGCGCGACGACAACGAGGCCGAGGACGTACTCCAGGACGCGTACGTACGCGCATACACGCACCTCGACCAGTTGGACCACCCCGAAAGGCTCGCCTCCTGGCTGACTAACATCGCGGCGCACGAAGCCAAGGCGCGCCTGCGGCGGCGCGGCCGGTTCGTCGATTTCGAGGAGGTGCCCGTGCGCGCGGTGCCTTCGCCGTCCGTCGATCCGGAGCAGGAAGCGCTCGGCAAGCAGCTGCGAGAAGTGCTCGTCTCGGCGATCGACGAGCTGTCCGTCGGGTACCGGACGGTCTTCGTGCTGCGTGACGTGGAGGGGATGTCCACGGCGGAGGTGGCGGGGTCGCTCGGCCTCTCCGAGCAGGCGGTCAAGATGCGCCTGCATCGCGCTCGCGCGGCGCTCCGCCACGACCTGTACGAGCGCGTCGGGGCCGCGGCCCTGCCGCCGTTCGGATTCGACGGCGAGCGCTGCGACCGGATCGTCGCCAGCGTGATGGCGCGGCTTCAGCTCGCCACGCCCTGACAGCGCGGGCAATCATTTTTTCGCGGAGGGTGGTGCGGCGTGGCGGGGGAGGTCCGGTCCGAGCGGCCCCCGCAGGGCCCCGGCGGGGGCGCGCAGCCGGAGCCCCAACGAGTCGACCGGCGCCCGCCTCAGGTATCCCTTGTGCCCTGCCGAGAACCCGGCCGCGACGAGCAGCGGGCCCAGCGCCGACGAGTGCACCGGCTCGCCGTCCACCCGGGAGATGAGCAGCGCGCGCCGCCTGCCCGAGTCGACCAACCGGGCCAGCGCGTTCGCCAGGGCGCGCCCGCGGCGCGTGCGCTCGGGCTCCTGGGCGGGCAGGAAGGTGAGCAGGTTCTGCTCGCCGCGCCCGAGCCAGGCGGCCAGCTCGCCGCCCACGAGCACGACGTGGGCACCGGCGGCGCGCTGCGGGCGCGCGCCGTCGCCGTCCGCGCCGCGCGAAGGCCACGGGAGCATCGCCCCGTACGGGTTGGCTGGATCGGTCGCCGCGAGCACCGCGGTCTCCGGCTCCTCCGGCGGGTCGCGCAGAGCGCGCAGCCGCTCGTCGGCCCCGGGGAGCGCGAACTGGGTGGCGCCCAGGCCAGCGACGAAGTACCCGCGCCGGGCGCGTCCCGACTCCTCCATCGCCTTGAGCACGTCGTACACGGCGGCGAATCCGCCCTGGACGCCTTCGGCGTGGACGGCCTCGCGCGTGAGCACGCCGTACCGCGAGAGCAACACTTGCGCGAGCGCCATCGACCGCTCGGTCGGCGTGCCCGACGGCTGCGGGAGGAGGGACCAGCGCCCCTCGCTGCCGGGCGGGCCCAGGCGGCGCGTCCGGAACGCGGGGGCCGCGCCGCGCTCGCGGCGCGACCGGTCGGGCGGTCCGCGCAGGTAGCTGCGCAGCGGCGCCAGCGTGTCGTTGGTCACCTCGCCTGCCCAGACCAAGGACCAGATCGCCTCGAGCAGGTCCTTGGGGAACGCGCCCGTCGCCTGCTGCAGATCGCCGAAGAAGCTGGCGCCGCGCTTCGATAGGATTTCACGGACCCGCGCCGCCAGCGCGCCTTCCGCCTTGCCTGGCGGTGGCGCGAGCAGCCGGTAGTGGTCGGCGAGATACAGCGCGATGCGGCCGTCGCGCGGCCCGATCGGATCGATCCCGCGCCAGACCACCTCACCGGCGGAACAGAGCAGGTCCAGGTCGGCGTAGTTGAACGGCTCGATGCGCGTGGGCAGCACCTCGCCCTCCAGGGCGCTGGCCGGGACGGGCGCGCCCTGGATCTGCTCGACCGCGCCGAGCAGCGCATCCACGCCCCGCCGGGGATGGGCGACTCCTTGCCAGTCGAGCTGCAGCCGCGAGAGCGCCGCCTGCTCGACGGGCTCCACCTGCTTGCGCAGCTTCGCCAGCGACCTGCGCCGCAGGCCGCGCAGCACCTCCGCGTCGCACCACTCC
>DASWGI010000136.1:0-5223 GCA_036393835.1 Myxococcales bacterium
GTGCGCGGGGCCTACCCCTCCGCGCGGCGGGCCAGGCTCGCGCGCAGCTCGGGGTCCTTCTCGAACGAGCCCGCCCAGGCCTCGACGCTCACGCGGCTCTGCCTGCGGCGCGGGCCGCGCACCTGCATGCAGGCGTGCTCCGCCGTGATGACCACGCCGGCGCCCAGCGGCTGCAGCGCTTCCATCACCGAGGCGCACAAGCGCTGGACCAGGTTCTCCTGCAGGATGAGCCGGTGCGAGAGCACGTCCACCGCCTCGGCGATCTTCCCGAAGCCGACCAGGTGCCGGTCGGCCGCGTAACCGACCGCGGCGCTGCCCTTGTAGGGGAGGAGGTGGTGCGGGCACATCGAGTGGAAGTCGATCTGCGAGACGATGACCAGCTCGCCCTTCTTCGGCGCGGGCACCAGCGAGCTGCGCAGCGCCGCGACCGGGTCCTTCCCGTAGCCGTCGAGGAGGTCCTCCACCCACGCCTTCGCCACGCGCTCGGGCGTGCCGCGAGTCTCCGCGTCCAGCTCCGCTCCGGACGCGAGCAGCAGATCCGCGATCGCGCGGGTGAGCGCCTCGCGATCCGGCGTGCGCGCTGGCCGATCCGGGAGCATCAGCGCCAGCCCTGTGGACCGCGGTAGGCGACCGAGAAACCGGGGATCTCCCAGATGCGGACTTCCACCAGGCCGGGGAGCTTCCCGATGAGGCGGCTCCAGCACCAGGCGGCCACGGTCTCGGCGGTGGGGTTCTCGATGAAGTCGTTCAGGTTGGCGTGGTCGCACTTGGAGAGGATCTGCTCCTGCACGGCCTTCTCCACGTCGCCCAGGTCGGTGAAGATGCCCGTGTACGGATCCGGCTCGCCCCGCAGGCTCACCGCGAGCTTGTAGTTGTGGCCGTGCAGGTTGGCGCACTTGCCCTGGTAGCGGGGCAACCGGTGCGCGGCGGCGAAGGTGAACTCAGCCTGGATCTCGTGCATGGACACCTCGATAGCACGGTCTAGCGTTGATGCGCGGGAGCGCCAGTGGCTTCGCGGAGTTGCGCGCCCGAAACGGGGAGGCCTGGTGGGCGATTCGAGCGATTTTGGAATCGTTCGGGCGTCCACGGCGTCTGACGCCCGCGGGAAGGAGAAGCGCCTTGCGGAACGATCGCGCCCGAGCCCTGCTGCACCCGGTGAGCGGTTCCGATGCGCGAGTGAACGTCTACTCGGAGGCGCCGTTGCCCACCCGCCACGGGTTGTTCCGCGTGGTC
Source organism: Myxococcales bacterium (assembly GCA_036393835.1). Taxonomy (GTDB): domain Bacteria; phylum Myxococcota; class Myxococcia; order Myxococcales; family 40CM-4-68-19; genus VBKO01. The sequence goes on from DASWGI010000136.1 coordinate 1,234, forward strand.
GTCTTCCGCGAGCGCGGCACGGACAAGGAGCACGTCGCCGTGGTGAAGGGCGAGGTGCGCGGGCGCGAGGGAGTCCCCGTCCGCGTGCACAGCGAGTGCCTCACCAGCGAGATCCTCGGCAGCCTGAAGTGCGACTGCCGCGATCAGCTGGAGCACGCCCTGGGCCTCATCGGCTCCGCGCCCTGCGGCGCCGTGCTCTACCTGCGGCAGGAAGGCCGCGGGATCGGGCTCGGCAACAAGATCCGCGCGTACGCGCTGCAGGCGCGAGGCGCGGACACGTACGAAGCGAACCGCGCGCTGGGCTTCGCGGACGACCTGCGGCGCTACGACATCGCGGCGTGCATCCTGAAGCAGCTGGGCGTGGTGTCCGTGGACCTCATCACCAACAACCCGCTCAAGATCGCCGGCCTGGAGAAGGAAGGCGTCCGCGTGCGCGGCCGCATCCCTTCCGTCGCGCCGCTGAACCCGCACAACGCCGGCTACCTGCGCACCAAGCGCGACCGCACCGGCCACCTCATCGAGCTGTTCGCCGACGACGAGACGGCCTAGCTCGCATATCCTGCGGAACCGATGCGTCCTGGCGCGATCACCGGACTCGTCGGCCTGCTCTCTCTCGGCGGCGTTCACAGCGCCGCAGCACAGAGCTCATCTGATCAGGTGGCCGCCGTTCCTGGGAAGGCGCTCTACTTCGGGGTCGCGGGGGAGGGGCTGATCTCCAGGTCGCCTGGGCTAGCAGTCGCCGGCGTCATGGCCCTCGAATGGAAACATCTGCTGATCACCGCCGAGTTGGCTGTCGGTGAGACCTTCAGTGGGTGGGACATGTTCTACGCAGGGGCGCAGGCCGGAGCGGTCCTGCTGTCCAGGCCCGATACTCCCTACTTTCTCGCTGGAATCGAGTACAGCAGGTTCGTGGACTTCATCGGCGAAAGAGATGGCCGTGCGGATCGCGCGCTCACCGGAGAAGCTGGATACGTCTTCCGGCGGCCGAACGGCGGGCGTCAGGTGTGGCTCGGCATCCGAGGCATCGTCCCGATCGCGTCGCACGTGTACAGCGACGCGGCGCCGCAACTCCCGGTCGCGGTGCTGATTGTGAAGCTTCTGCTGTAAGTCTCGTTCAGGGTGCTGGGAACCGCGGCGACCTCGATCGGCTACGGCGTCAGGAACTCGGTGGCGGGGCGGTTGCACCAGGAAAGGCGAGGCGGAGGGCGCGGCGGAGGCCGGCGAAGGGGAGGACCTGCAACGCCTCTTCTACCTTTGCCCAGCGGTGCGCATCGTGCTCTCCGGGATCGAGGCGGACCTCGGCGCCCCGGGGGACGCGCAGGGCGAAAGCGGTTTCGTGCGCGAAGCGCGGGGCGCGCGGACCCGGGGCCAGGCCGGGGATGCGCGCGGGGTCGAGCGCGAAGCTGTGCGCGTAGCCCAGGTCGACCAGATCGGTGAGCGCGGGCGTGAGACCCGTCTCCTCGTAGACCTCGCGCGCCGCGGTGGCAACGGGAGACTCGCCCGGCTCGCGGCGACCGGTCAGGGTCTGCCAGAACCCGCCGCGCTGCGGGATGCGGCGCAGGAGCAGTACTTCGGTATCGCCGCGAAGGATGGCCACCGAGACCGTCTCCAGCTCGACCGGCACCTCCGACAGCTCGCTCTCCCACACTGCCGCCGCGTTCGCCGCCGCGCGCTCCTCGACCTGCGCGAACGCCGGCGCGCGCTCGCCGAGCAGCGCCCGCAGCGACGTCACCCCCGCATCCGAGATGCCGCACGGGACGATGGCGGCGAAGTCGTGCAGGTCGGTGGACACGTTGAGCGCGAACCCGTGCGAGGTGATCCAGCGCGAGATGTGGACGCCGATCGCCGCGACCTTGCCGGCCGGGGTCCAGATGCCGACGCGTCCTTCGACACGCTCCGCCCGCACGCCGAAGTCCGCCGCCGTGCGGATGAGCACCTCCTCCACGCTGGCCACGTACTTGCGGACGTCCTTCCGATCCGGCTTCAGGTCGAGGATCGGGTAGCCGACGAGCTGCCCCGGGCCGTGGTAGGTCACGTCGCCGCCGCGGTCGGTCTCGAACAGCTCGAATCCGCGCGCCCGGAGCTGCTCGGGCGTCCACAGCACGTTGTGAGGCTTCGCACCGCGGCCGAGCGTCACGACGCGCGGGTGCTCGAGCAAGAGCAGCGTGTCGGGAACCAGCCCTGCGGCTCGCGCCTCGACCAGCAGCCGCTGCGCGGACAGGCCGTCCTCGTATTCGACCAGCCCCAGGCGCCGGACGTGCAGCTCGCGCATCCCGGCGAGTTTAACGCCCCGCGATCTTCTTGGCGTCGGGCCGAGGGACAGGGGGCGCCGCGAGCATCTCGTCGCGCTGCTCGCGCAGGAACCAGGGCAGGTTCGAGTAGACGTCCTCGAACAGGCCTTCCCGGGGCGGGTCCGGCTTCTGTTCCGCCTCGGCGATGGCGGCGTTCACCTCGTCGAGCAGCCGGGCGCTCAGCTCCGCGTCCTGCCGATCGGTCCAGAGGCCGTCGGCGCCGAGCCGCCCACGCAACCGCTCGATCGGGTCGCGCTTGCGCCACGCCTCGACCTCGCGCTCGTCGCGGTAGCGGGTCGGGTCGTCGGACGAGCTGTGCGCGCCGATGCGGTACGTCTCGCACTCGACCAGCGTGGGCCCGCCGCCGCCGCGCGCGCGATCCACCGCCTCCTTGACCGCGCCGTAGACCGCGACCGCATCGTTCCCGTCCACCTTCACGCCGGGGAAGCCGTAGGCGACGGCCTTCACCGCGATGCTCTCGGACGCGGTCTGCCTGGAAGTGGGGACGCTGATCGCCCAGTGGTTGTTCTGGCAGACGAACACCACCGGCGGCTTGAACACGCCGGCGAAGTTCATCGCGACGTGGAAGTCGCCTTCCGAGGTGGCCCCGTCACCCATGTAGGCGGCCACCACCGTCCGGTCGCCCTTGATGCGCGCCGCCATCGCCGCGCCGACCGCCTGCGGAAGCTGCGTGCCGATGCAGCTCGACCAGCTCACCTGGTTCACGCTGCGCGAAGCCATGTGGCTGGGCATCTGCCGGCCCTTGGTCTCGTCGCCCGAGTTGCCGAACACCTGGCAGAGGTACGGGACCAGCGGGAACCCCCGCAGCAGCATCGCGCCGCCCTCGCGCAGGGCGGGGAAGATCCAGTCGGACGGCTCCAGCGCGATGGCCGAGGCGAGCGTGGCCGCCTCTTGCCCGGTGCAGGCGCCGTAGAAACCGACGCGGCCCTGGCGCTGCAAGGTCATCATGCGCTCGTCGAGCGTCCGCAGCCGGACCATCTCGCGGTAGAGCCGCAGCAGCAGCTCCGGCGACGGGCGCAGCCCGGCCTGCTCCAGCAATGTCTGTGCGCGCTTCATCGAGGCGGGCCTCTCGCGGGAGCGGAACCTACGGGAAGCCGCCCGCCGTGTCCACGCGCTCGGCGCCAGGCTTGCTATTCTCGCTTCGGAGGCGCATGACGGCGGCGCTCCGAGGAAAGGGGGCTTCTAAAATGAAGTTGCAAATCGCTGGCAGCCTCGTGCTCTGCGTAGCCCTGGCGGCGCTCGGTCTTGCGGCGAAGCAGCCGAAATCCGCCGGCGCCAAGACGATGGCAGACCACATCCTCACCCCCGACATGGTGAAGTGGGGGCCCGGGCCCGCCTCCCTCCCCCCGGGCACCGAGGCGGCGATCCTGGACGGGGACATGGCGAAGTCCGGCTCCGAGTTCACCGTGCGCCTGCGCGTGCCGGACGGCTGGAAGGTCCCGGCGCATTTCCATCCCAAGGACGAGCACGTCACGGTGCTGCAGGGCGCGTTCTGGATGGGCATGGGGGACAAGTTCGCCGAGACGTCATTGAAGGAGATGCCGACCGGCGGCTTCCACCGCATCCCCAAGGGCATGCACCATTTCGGGATGGCAAAGGGCCAGACGGTCATCCAGTTGCACGGCGTCGGCCCCTGGGGAATCACGTACGTGGACCCGGCAGACGATCCACGCAAGAT
>DASWGI010000137.1:0-1949 GCA_036393835.1 Myxococcales bacterium
GCCTCGTCCACCACCCGCACGCCCAGCTCGGCGGCCTTCTTCAGCTTGCTGCCCGAGTCCTCGCCGGCAACCACCAGGTCGGTCTTGCGGCTCACCGACCCCGAGACCCGGCCGCCGCGCCGTTCGATCTCCGCCTTGGCCTGCTCGCGCGACCATGCGGTCAGCGAGCCGGTCAGCACCACCGTCTTCCCGGCGAACGGGCCGCGCGCCTCCACCACCTCGGGCGCGGGATGGATGCCCGCTGCCAGCAGGCGCCGCACCGCCTCGCGGTTCTCCGCGGTCTGCGTGAAGTCGTGGATCTGCTGCGCCACCTCCGGCCCGACGTCGCGCACCGCCTGCAGCTCGTCGAGGGTCGCGTCCAGCAGCCGCTCCACGCTCGGGAACTGCAGCGCCAGCGCGCGCGCGGTGGCCTCGCCGACCAGCCGGATGCCCAGCGCGTAGATGAAGCGGCGCAGCGAGGACTGCTTGCTGCGCTCCAGGGCGGCAAGCAGGTTGTCCACCGACTTGTCGCCCATCCGCTCCAGGTCGAGCCACTGCTCTCGCGTGAGCGCGTACAGGTCGGCCGGCGTCTTCACCAGCCCGCGCTCGACGAGCTGCGAGCAGGTCTGATCGCCGAGGCCCTCGATGTCCATCGCCCCGCGGGAGGCGAAGTGGCGCAGCCGACCGTGGAGCTGCGCCGGGCAGGACAGGTTGGTGCAGCGAGTGATCGCGCCCTCCCGGTGGACCTCCGCGCCGCAGGCCGGGCAGTGCGTGGGCATCCGGAACTCGGGCAGGCCCTCCGGCGGGCGCGCCTCCGCGATGACGCGCACGATCTCGGGGATCACGTCCCCGGCGCGCCGCAGGAAGATGCGGTCGCCCTTGCGCACGTCCTTGCGGCGCACCTCCTCCTCGTTGTGCAGCGTCGCGCGCGCGACCGTCACGCCGCCGACGTGCACCGGCGTGAGGAAGGCCACCGGGGTGAGCGCCCCGGTGCGGCCGACGCTCACCTGGATGTCCTCGACCGTGGTCGCCTCCTCCTCGGCCGGGAACTTGTACGCCACCGCCCAGCGCGGAGTGCGCGACACGGACCCCAGCCGGCGCCGCTGGTCCTCGCTGTCCACCTTCACCACCGTTCCGTCAATCTCGTACGGCACGTCGTGGCGGCGGCCCAGCAGATCCGCGTAGTGCGCCCGGATCTCATCGAGCGAGCGCGCCAGCTTGTTCTCGGGGTTCGTGCGCAGCCCCAGCTCCTTCATCTTGGCGAGCTTGTCCCAGTGGGAGGAGAACTGCAGCTCGCCGGTGTCGCCCACGTCGTAGAAGAGGATGGACAGCGGCCGCCTGGCGGTCTCGCGCGGATCGAGCTGGCGGAGCGATCCGGCAGCGGAGTTGCGGGGATTCACGAACGTCGGCTCGCCCGCGGCCTCCCGCTCGGCGTTCAACCGCGCGAAGTCCGCCTTGGGGATGAACACCTCGCCGCGCGCCTCGAGCCGGGAGGGCGCTCCCGCCCGGAGCTGCAGCGGAACGGACTTGATGGTGCGCAGGTTGGCCGTGACGTCCTCGCCGAGCTGCCCGTCACCGCGCGTCGCGCCCTGCACGAACCGGCCGTTCTCGTAGGTCAGCGTCACGGCCAGGCCGTCGAGCTTGGGCTCGAAGACGTACGCGACCGGCTCGTCGCCGAGCAGCCGGTGGACTCGCGCGTCGAACTCGGCCAGCTCCTCGTCGCTCATGACGTTGGCGAGCGACATCATCGGCCGGCGGTGCCGCACCTTGGCGAACTTCTCGCTCGGCTGCGCGCCGACCCGCTGGGTGGGCGAGTCGGCCGTGCGCAGCTCGGGATGCGCTTCCTCCAGCTGCGTCAGCTCGCGGAAGAGGCGGTCGTACTCGGCGTCCGAGAGCGTCGGCGCGTCGAGCACGTAGTAGCGGTGGTTGGCCTCGCGGAGCTGCTGGCGCAGCTCCTCGGCGCGCTCGGC
>DASWGI010000138.1:0-5844 GCA_036393835.1 Myxococcales bacterium
GGTGCTGCGGGCGGTGGGCGTCGAGCGGACTCACGCCCAGCAGCTCCTGCTCTCGCTGGCGCTGCGCGGCCTGCTCTTCGCGGCCGTCCGCCTTGGCGTGGCAGGAACGCACGAAGCGCAGCGGATGCAGCACGAGCTCGCGCCGGTGATGGACGAGGTGCTCGGGGCCTGCGGCGACCTGACCGAGGATGCGCTCGCGCAGACCGCGCCGCTCGCCGACCTCTTCGGCTCGACCCACGATCGGCTCTACTCCAGGCTCTTCCAGTCCTGAGGCGACGATGCACGAACACGACCACGAGCATGCACACGACCACGAGCACGGGCACCGCCACGACGAGATGGAGCACGCCGGGAGGTTCGACGAGCGTGGTGGACCGCTGCGGCGCGACTACGCGGCGCGCGCGTTCACCGTCGGCATCGGCGGTCCGGTGGGGAGCGGCAAGACTGCCCTGGTGCTAGCGCTGTGCCGGGCGCTGCGGGAACGCCACAGCCTGGGCGTGGTGACGAACGACATCTTCACCCGCGAGGACGCCGAGTTCCTGGTGCGCAACCAGGCGCTCCCGCCCGAGCGCATCCGCGCGGTCGAGAGACGGGCGGGTGCCCGCACGCCGCGATCCGCGAGGACATCAGCCACAACCTGCTCGCGCTGGAGCAGCTGATGGAGGAGGTCGGCCCCGAGCTGCTCTTCGTGGAGAGCGGCGGCGACAACCTCGCCGCGCAGTACAGCCGCGAGCTGGCCGACTACACCATTTACGTGATCGACGTCGCTGGCGGCGACAAGGTCCCTCGCAAGGGCGGCCCGGGCATCACACAGTCGGACATGCTGGTGATCAACAAGACCGACCTGGCGCCCCAGGTCGGTGCCGATCTCTCGGTGATGGCGCGCGACGCCCGCCGCATGCGAGGCGACGGCCCCGTCGTCTTCGCCCAGTGCACCCACGGAGTCGGCGTGACCGAAGTGGTCGACGCCGTCCTCGCCGCCCGCACCGCCGCCCTCGACAGCCTCTAACGCGCTGCGTCCCGCCCCGGGACGAGTTGGAAACTGAACGCGTCACACGAACCGATTAGTTTGACTCCGCGACGCCGCAGTCGCGAAGTTTCTGCAAACCTTCTGCTAGGAGCCTGAAGTTCTTGTTGCGCTTAGGCGCCACGAGGACGATGTCTGGCATCTGCGACTCTAGGAAGAGATCGAGCGCCGTGGCCCAGTACGTGCCAGTCAAGTCGAGGCTCCGCCAACGCCCGGTAATCGCGGCATCGCGGGTGACGAGCACTTGGGTGGATGGATCTCGACGGATCAGTCGTCCCGGAACGCCACGTACGTCGCACTCTTCGAACTCGGCCTCGGTCAGGTCGAGTGCACAGTCTACGGAGGCATAGAACTGAGAATTGGCTTGGTCGAAGACTCGCTGCTGTTCTTCCGGAGCGAGTCCATCGACGCCGGGCGGCAGCGCATTACTAACCATGACGCGGCCGATCTTTCCGCGCAATGTACCGTGCTTGAAGACGGCGGCCCACGTTTGCAGGAGTCCGTGAGTTGCGGTCGAACAGGTCCCGGAACGAGTGGCGTTCAATCCTGTTCATGGGAACGTGAACCCAACAGGTCGGTGGTTGTAAGTCAGGCCCTGGCGCGGCGAAAGCAGCCCTTCCGTATTCCTATCTCGGCCGCGCATTGGAGCCTGTGGTTCAACCGGTTGAACCACGTCTCTAGAGCGCGACCTGGGGCAGGTTCCGGAGCGACTCGCGGACCTTCTCGCTCGGGTACTCGAAGTCTTCCAGCCGGCCCGCGAAGTACTCGTCGTACGCCGCCATGTCCATGTGGCCGTGGCCGGACAGGTTGAAGAGGACCACGCGCTCCCGGCCCTCCTCCTTGGCCCGCAGCGCCTCGTCGATCGCCCCGCGGATGGCGTGCGCGGACTCGGGCGCCGGGATGATGCCCTCGGTGCGCGCGAACTGCACCGCGGCCTCGAAGCAGGCGAGCTGCGGAGCAGCCCGCGCCTCCACCAGCTTCGCGTTCACGAACTGCGACACCAGCGGCGCGGCGCCGTGGTAGCGCAATCCGCCGGCGTGGATGCCCGGCGGCACGAAGTCGTGCCCGAGCGTGTACATCTTCGCGATCGGCGCCACCTGCGCCGTGTCGCCGAAGTCGAACGCGTAGACGCCCTTGGTGAGCGACGGGCAGCTGGAGGGCTCGACCGCGACGACCCGGACGTCCTTCCCGGCCGCCTTGTCGGCGAGGAACGGAAAGGCGAGCCCGGCGAAGTTCGACCCGCCGCCGTGGCAGCCGATCACCACGTCGGGGTATTCGCCGGCGAGCTTCATCTGCTCCTTGGCCTCCTGCCCGATGACCGTCTGGTGCAGGAGCACGTGGTTCAGCACGCTGCCGAGCGCGTACTTGGTGTCGTCGTGCGTCGCGGCCTCCTCCACCGCCTCGGAGATGGCGATGCCCAGGCTGCCCGGGCTGCGCGCGTCCTTGGCGAGGATGGAGCGCCCGGATCCGGTGCGGTCCGAGGGCGAGGCGATCACCTCCGCGCCCCAGAGCTGCATCATGCTCTTCCGGTACGGCTTCTGCGCGTACGAGACCCTCACCATGTAGACGGTGCACTTCAGGCCGAACATGGTGCAGGCCATCGCCATCGAGGAGCCCCACTGGCCCGCGCCGGTCTCGGTGGCGATGCGCACGGTGCCCGCGGCCTTGTTGTAGAACGCCTGCGGCACGGCTGTGTTCGGCTTGTGCGACCCGGCGGGCGAGACCCCTTCGTACTTGTAGTAGATGTGCGCGGGCGTCCGCAGAGCCTCTTCCAGCCTGCGCGCCCGGTGCAGCGGCGTGGGGCGCCACAGCCGGTACACCTCGCGCACCTCGTCCGGGATACGGATCCACCGCTCCGAGGACATCTCCTGCTCGAGCAGCGCCGGCGGGAACAGGGGCAGCATGTCCTGCGGCGTGACCGGCCGCAACATGCGCGGATGGATGACCGGCGCCAGCGGCCCGGGCATGTCCGGGATGATGTTGTACCAATGGGTGGGGATCTGCTTCTCGCCGAGCAGGTACCGGGTCTCCATGGACCACCGCCCTTGGTCGAGGGGAGCGGGATGATACTCCTCAGCCCGCGATCCCCGCGACCAGGTTGAGCACGAAAGCCAGGATCGCGGTGCTGTAGAGAAACGAGAGCACCGCGTGCACCAGGACGGTGTGTCGGATGCGCTTGCTCGAGACTGCGGTGTCGGAGACCTGGAAGGTCATGCCGACGGTGAAAGCGAGATAGGCGAAGTCGAGATAGTCCGGCCTCGCGCCGCCGGGGAACTCGGCGCCTCCCACGCCTTCCTCGTCCTCGCGGTAGTAGAGGTGCGCGTAGCGCAGGGTGAATGCGGTGTGCGTCAGGGTCCACGACACCATCACGGTGAGGAGGGAAAGCGCGATCAGCTCCAGTTCCTGCTTCGGCGCGATCGCCTCCGGCTGGCCCACCAGGGCGGTGACTGCGAAAACGCCTGCGAGCGAAGCGAAGATCACCAGGACGGTCACCGCCGTGCGCCCCGGGTCCTCGCCGGCCGCGCGGTGCCCTGTCGTTGCCGCGTCCGCCGTCGCGATGATCAGCCAGGCAAGGGCAAGCAAGGTGAGGCCGGCCGCGTTCCATCCCCCGAGGACGGCGACCGCGGTCGAGTACCGGAGCGAGAGCGCGAGGCCGGCGGCCGCGCCGACCGCGAGCGCGATGGCCGCGCGCGCCACAGCGCGGCGCGGAGCGATTCGGGCCACCCTGCGCGCGCGGCTCACTCCGGCAGGATACCTTGCCTGGACCACGGGCACGATTTGACGCCCCGAGCGCGCGCGTGGTTCAGTCGAAGGTCTGTGGACAGCGCCATCCCCGAGTTGCTCGAGCGCCTCGAGCGCGAGGCCTACGTGGCCGACCCGGCCATCGCCACCTCGCTGTGGCTCTCGCTGACGCTGAAGAAGCCGCTCCTGGTCGAGGGGCACGCCGGCGTGGGCAAGACCGAGATCGCCAAGGTGCTCGCGCGGATGCTGAAGACCGACCTCATCCGGCTCCAGTGCTACGAAGGACTCGACGCCTCGACCGCGCTGTACGAGTGGAACTATTCCAAGCAGCTCCTCCACATCCGCCTGCAGGAGCGCGACGGCCGATCGGCGGCCGAGGCGGAGGCGCAGATCTTCGGCGAGCCGTTCTTGCTCAAGCGGCCCCTCCTGCAGGCCATCGCCCACCAGGGCCGCGCGCCGGTGCTGCTGGTGGACGAGATCGACCGCAGCGACGAGGAGTTCGAGGCCTTCCTGCTCGAGGTCCTCTCCGACTTCCAGGTCACCGTCCCGGAGCTCGGCACCATCCGCGCGCCGGATCGGCCGCACGTGATCCTCACCTCCAACCGTTCGCGCGACCTGTCGGACGCGTTGCGGCGCCGCTGCCTGTACCTCTGGATCGACTACCCGCCGTTCGAGAAGGAGCTAGCCATCGTCCGCCGCAAGGTCCCCGGCGCGAGCGACGAGCTGGCGGCGCAGATCGTGGGGCTCGTGCAGCAGCTGCGGCGCGCGAAGCTGGCCAAGGTGCCGGGCGTGTCCGAGACGCTGGACTGGGCCGATGCGCTGGTCGCCCTCCACGCCGCGCGCCTGCAGCCGCAGCTCCTGGAGGAGACGCTGGGCTGCCTGGTGAAAGACGAAGCCGACCTGCGCAAGGTGCGCGCCGAGATCGAGGCCGGCCGGCTGGCGGTGGGAAGCGCCGCGTGACCAAGGACCTCGTCGCGCGCGTCGTCTGGCTGTGCCGGGCGCTTCGCGAGCGCGGGCTCCCGGTCACCACCAGCCACGCCACCGACGCGGTCCGCGCCCTGCAGGCCGGCGCGGTGCGCTCGCGCGACCACGCGTATCTCGCGCTGCGCTGCGTGTTCACCTCGCGCCCCGAGGACTTCGCCATTTTCGACGAGCTGTTCTGGAGCGCCTTCGCGCCCGGCGACGGCGATGCACAGCGGACGGACGGAGCTTCCGTCTCACGGCGCCGGCCGCGGGAGCCCCGCGGCCCCGCGCACCCCTCGCTCACGCGGTGGCTGCAGCAGGGCGAGGAGGACTCCGGGGACGAGACGGAGGAAGTGCCGGGCGCCAGCGACCACAGCGCGCTCGTCCACAAGGACTTCGCCTCCTTCGCCGCCGGCGACCTGGACGAGATCGAGCGGATCGCGGCGCGCCTCGCCCGCCGCCTGGCCGCGCGACCCGGGCGGCGCTGGGCGCCGGCGCGGCGTGGAGCGCGCGTCGATCTGCGCCGGACGGTGCGGCGGTCGCTCTCCACCGGGGCCGAGCCGCTCGATCTGCGCTTCCGCCGCCGCAAGCCGCGCAAGACCCGCATCGTCGCCCTCTGCGACGTGTCCGGGTCGATGGACCTCTACAGCCGCCTGCTCCTGCAGTTCCTCTACGCGCTGCACGGCTCCGTGGCGCGGGTGGAGAGCTTCGCCTTCTCGACGTCGCTGCTGCGCATCACCGACTCGCTCCGCGAGCGGCCCTTCTCGAGCGCCCTGCGGGGCCTCTCCGAGCGCGTGCACGACTGGTCGGGCGGGACGCGCATCGGCGCGTGCCTCTCCACCTTCAACGCCGAATGGGGCCGGCTCGTCGACCGCCGCACCGTGGTCGTCATCTTGAGCGACGGCTGGGACACCGGAGATCCGGCCGAGCTGGCCGGCCAGCTCGAAGCGCTGAAGTCGCGCTGCCGCCGCCTCGTCTGGCTCAATCCGCTGCTGGGCAGCCCCGGCTACGAGCCGCTCACCCGCGGCATGGAGGCCGCCCTCCCCCACGTGGGCGTCTTCGCCTCCGCCCACGACCTCGCCAGCCTCCGGGCGCTCGAAAAACACCTCCTC
>DASWGI010000139.1:0-3559 GCA_036393835.1 Myxococcales bacterium
AACACCAAGGGCGAAGGCGATCACCCCGACATCCACCTGTACGACACCATCCGCGGCGCCGACTTCCTGGTCGAGCAGCCTCCCGTGAAGGGCATGTGCTACACGGCGCCCGCCATCATCTACCTCTTCGACCGCATGGGGGTGCCCTTCAACCGCACCTCCGAGGGACTCCTCGACTTCCGCCGCTTCGGCGGCACGCTCCACCACCGCACCGCGTTCGCCGGCGCTTCCACCGGGCAGCAGCTCCTCTACGCCCTCGACGAACAGGTCCGCCGCTACGAGACCGAAGGGCGGGTGCGCAAGTTCGAGTACTGGGAGTACCTGTCGTTCGTGAAGGACGAGCAGGGCGCCTGCCGGGGCATCGTCGCCATCGACCTGCGCAACATGGAGATCCAGGCGTTTCCCGCCGACGCGGTCTGCCTGGCCACCGGCGGGCCCGGCATCGTCTACGGGCGCTCCACCAACTCGACCATCAACACCGGCTCGGCCAACGGGCGCACGTACATGGACGGCGCCATCTATGCGAACGCCGAGTTCATCCAGGTGCACCCCACCGCGATCCCGGGGCAGGACAAGCACCGCCTGATGAGCGAGTCCGCGCGCGGGGAGGGCGGGCGGGTCTGGGTGCCGCGCAAGAAGGGCGACACGCGCGACCCGCGCGTAATCCCGGAGCCGGAGCGCTGGTATTTCCTCGAAGAGAAATACCCCAAGTACAAGAACCTGGTCCCGCGCGACGTGGCCAGCCGCGAGATCGTCCACGTGGTCCGGGACCTGGGGATGGGCGTGGACGGCGAGGAGGCGGTCTACCTCGACGTCTCGCACATCCCCGCCGACGTCCTCGATCGCAAGCTCGGCGGCATCATGGAGATCTACGAGAAGTTCGTCGGCGTCGATCCGCGCCACACGCCGATGAAGATCTTCCCCGCCGTGCACTACTCGATGGGCGGGCTGTGGGTCGATTACGAGGCCGACGCCAACAACGACATGGTGAAGGACTCGCCCCGCCAGCAGGCGACCAACGTGCCGGGGCTCTACGCGGCCGGCGAATGCGACTACGCCTACCACGGCGCGAACCGGCTGGGCGCGAACTCGCTGCTCAGCTGCATCTACGCCGGCATGATCGCGGGCCCGGCGATGATCAGCTACGCGAAGAACGCGGCGCCGAAGAAGGGCGACGTGCCGCAGGGCCTCTTGCAGGGCGCGCAGAAGCAGTGGGTCGAGCGCTTCGAGTCCATCTACAGGATGGCCGGCAACGAGAACCCGTACGTGATCGGCCGCGACATGGGCGAGCTGATGCAGCGCGTGTCCACGGTCGTGAAGCACAACCGGGAGCTGGACGAGGGCATCCAGGCCATCCGCGGCATGAGGGAGCGCTGGAAGAACGCCAACGTCCTCGACACCGGCCGCACACTCAACCAGAGCGCCGCCTACGTCAACCAACTCTGGAACATGCTGGAAATCGCCGAGCTGATCCTGGCCGGGGGGCGGAAGCGCGACGAGTGCCGGGGGAGCCACTACAAGCCGGAGTTCGACCTGCCGCAGCCGAAGGCCAAGGACCCGCGGCAGGACCCGGAGTGGATGGAGGCCTGGCGCAAGCGCAACGAGAAGTGGCTCAAGTTCACCATGGCGCGCTGGACGCCCGAGGGCCCGCAGGTCACCTTCGAGCCGATCAAGAGCCTGTCGAACCCCATCCTCAAGCCCGAGCCCCGCTGGTACGCCTGAGGGAGACTTCAAACGCGAATGCCCCCGCCCATCCTGGTCCGCATCGAACGCCGCGACGGTCCCGACGCACCCAAGCACTGGGATGAGTTCTCCGTCCCGTACACCAAGAACGCGAACGTCATCTCCGTGCTGATGGAGATCCAGCGGAACCCGGTCACCACCGCCGGCAAGCGCGTCCCTCCGCCGGTGTGGGACCAGGCCTGCCTCGAGGAGGTGTGCGGCTCCTGCACCATGAACGTGAACGGCAAGGTGCGGCAGGCTTGCTCGGCGCTCATCGACCGGCTCGAGCAGCCCATCACGCTGCAGCCGATGAAGAAGTTCCCGCTGGTGCGCGACCTCTCGGTGGACCGGCAGAAGATGTTCGATGCCTTGAAGCGCGTGCGCGCGTGGATCCCCATCGACGGGACCTACGATCTGGGACCGGGCCCGCGCGTCGCTCCGGAGGACCAGGAGATCAACTACGTCCTCTCCACCTGCATGACCTGCGGCTGCTGCCTGGAAGTGTGTCCCCAGGTGAGCGAGACGACCGGGTTCATCGGGGCGGCGGCGATCTCGCAGGCGCGGCTCTACAACAACCATCCCACCGGGAAGATGAACGCCTCCGAGCGGCTCCACGCGCTGATGCTCCCCGGCGGTGTCAACGACTGCGGGAAGGCCGCGAACTGTGTGAAGGCGTGCCCCAAGGGAATCCCGCTCACCTCCAGCATCGCGGAGATGGCGCGCGAGACGACGTTGCAGGCGCTGAGGGACTTCCTGTACCGGGATGAACGCAAGGCCGGGTCCGGCCCGGGCTGATCCGCGGCATCCGCGTCGGGTTTTCTGTACGTTCTCGCACGTCCGTATCGCCGCAAATCCGCGGAATCACGCCTGCGGCATCCCGGCACGCACCCTGCTACACCTCGCGGCATCGGAGGAGTGCCATGCTGCTGCCGCGCCTCCACGACGTCTCGCTCATCCGGCTTCCGCCCCTCTACGACGTGAGGGAGGCGGTGGAGCGGGACGTGCGCGGCCTGTGGGCGGGCGTCGAGGCGCTGGGCCTGCACGAGCTGCCCGCGGCCAACGAGCCCACCTTCGCGCCGGAGCGCGTGATGCAGAGAGGCTGGCGGCCGCCGCTGGGCTGGATCTCGCTCGCCGCTGCCGGGGCGCTGCTGGCGGGCCTCGGGTTCGCGCAGATGAAGGTGCAGCGGCACCTCGCGCCCTCGGTGAGGGCGGAGCCGCAGAAGGCGCGCGCGTGGACGCGCAAGCAGAAGAAGCTGCGCCGCGCGCGGATCCCGGAGCGCACCGACTACAGCCGCGGCACCTGACCGGGCCTGAACGCTGCCGATGGCGTCCGCGCTGGGAAAGCGCAGCGCCGCCGAATACGAACGGCGGTTGTCAGGCGAACACCGCCTTGGCCTCGCGGTAGGTCGCGCAGTGCGCTTCGACGCTCGCCTCGAGGGGCTTCGCGTACCCGCCGCCCAGAGTGAGCACCGCCGGGATGCCGCGGTCGCGCGCCGCGGTGAGCACCAGCCGGTCGCGAGCGCGGAGACCCTCGTGCGTCAGCCGCAGCCGCCCCAGGGCATCCTGCGCGAGCGGATCGACCCCGCCCTGGTAGAAGAGGACGTCCGCGCGCGCGGCGTCCAGCACGGCGGGCAGGTGGCGCGCGAGCAGCGCCAGGTATTCCCCGTCCTCGCAGCCGTCGGCCAGCTCCACGTCGAGCGAGCTGCGCTGCTTGCGGAAGGGGAAGTTCCGGGCGCCGTGCATCGAGAAGGTGAACACCGATTCGTCGGAGGCGAAGATCGCGGCGGTCCCGTTGCCCTGGTGCACGTCCAGGTCGACGATCACGGCCCGGTCGATG
>DASWGI010000140.1:0-18515 GCA_036393835.1 Myxococcales bacterium
GATGGAGATGACGTTGGTGGGGATGTAAGCGGACACGTCTCCCGCCTGCGTCTCGATGATGGGCAGGGCGGTCAGGCTGCCGCCGCCGCGCGCCTTGGACATCTTCGCCGCGCGCTCCAGCAGGCGGCTGTGCAGGTAGAAGACGTCGCCGGGGTACGCCTCGCGGCCGGGAGGGCGGCGCAAGAGCAGCGAGAGCTGCCGGTACGCGACGGCGTGCTTGGAGAGGTCGTCGTAGACGATCAGGGCGTGCTGCCCGTGATCGCGGAAGTACTCGCCGATGGTGACGCCGGTATAGGGCGCGAGGAACTGCAACGGCGCCGGGTCGGAGGCGTTGGCCGCGACGACGGTGGTGTACTCCATCGAGGCGAACTTCTGCAGCTTGTCGACCACCTGCGCGACCGTGGACTGCTTCTGCCCGATCGCCACGTAGATGCAGAAGACGCCCTGGCCCCGCTGGTTGATGATGGTGTCGATCGCGACGGCGGTCTTGCCCGTCTGCCGGTCGCCGATGATCAGCTCGCGCTGCCCGCGCCCGATGGGGATCATGGCGTCGATCGCCTTGATGCCGGTCTGCAGCGGCTCCTTGACGCTCTCGCGCTGCACGATGCCGGGCGCCTTCACCTCGACCTTCCGGCTCTCCTTCGAGGCGACCGGGCCCTTGCCGTCGACCGGCTGGCCGAGCGCGTTCACCACCCGGCCCACCATCGCCGGGCCCACCGGCACCTCGGCGATGCGGCCGGTGCGCTTGACGACGTCGCCCTCGCGGATCTCCTGGCCCTCGCCCATCAGCGCGACGCCGACGTTGTCCTCCTCGAGGTTCAGCACCAGCCCCATCAGCTCGTGGGGGAACTCGACCAGCTCGCCCGCCATCACGCCGGAGAGGCCGTAGACGCGCGCGATGCCGTCGCCGGTGGACAGCACGGTGCCCGTCTCGCTGACCTCGATCTGCTTGCCGTACGTCTTGATCTGCTCGCGCAGGATGCGGCTGATCTCGTCGGCCCTGATCTCCATCTCGCCTTTCTCCCGTCTGCCTACAAAGCCCCGCTCTTCAGCTCGCGCCGCATGCGCTCCAGCTGCGTGCGGATGCTGCCGTCCCACAGCTTGGGACCCACCTGCGCCACCAGACCCCCGACGATCTTCGGATCGCTGCGCGAGTCCAGGACGATGGTGCGCCGCGTCGCCGCGGAGAGCGCCTCGCGCACGCGCCGCAGCTCCTCGTCGGTCAGGGGCTTCGCGCTGATGACGGTGGCGCGGACGCGCCCCACCTTCTCGTCGAGCATCTCTCCGTAGCTCCGCGCGATGGCGGCGATCTCCGCCAGGCGGTGCCGGTCGACCAGGAGCCGCAGGAAGCTGTCGACCAGCGGAGAGAGCGAGAGGTTCTGCACCAGCACGTCGACCAGCGCGTGGCGCTGCGCCGGCGTGTAGCCGGGGCTCTCGACCAGCGTGCGCGCCTCGCCGGAGGAGCGGATCGTCTGGGCCACCGATTCCAGCTCCTCGCCGATCCGCTCGTGCCCGCCCTCTTCCTGGGCGAGCGAGAACAGTGCGCGGGCATAGCGGCGGGAAATGCTGCCTGCGATCACTTCAAGCCCTCGATTTCCCTCGCTCACGGGCGCGAAAGACGCGGTTCCGTAGCACGGAGCCCTTGGTCGGTCAATGACGGGCTGAGGCGACCTTTGCACCCGCTTCGAGGCGGCGCCAGATTGCCCTGCATGAAGGTCATCATCCAGGGAAAGCACCTGCGCCTGTCGCAGGGCCTGAAGAGCTACGCGCAGGAGCACGTGGTCGAGGCGCTCAACCGATTCTACGACAACGAGGCGGCCGAGCTGCGGGTCGAGCTGGGCGACGTGAACGGCACCAAGGGCGGCGTGGACAAGGAGTGCCACCTGACGCTGCACATGCCGGGCGCGCGCACCATCCAGATCGAGGAGACCACGACCGACCCGTACGCGTCGATGGACTCGGCTTCGGATCGGCTGGTGCGCGCCGCCAAGAAGGAGCTGCAGCGGATGCGTCGGACCGGCCGTCGGCAGAAGGAGCACCCGCTCGCCACCGTGGTGGCCGAAGGAGGGGTGCCCGGCGGGCTGATCGAGGACCTGCCGAACGCGCGCCCGACCGGAGCGCGGCCGCGGCGAAAGCGGCGTTAGTCGCCGCCGTATTCGGCGGCGCTACGCCTTCCCATCGCGGAAGGTTCTGGGATGCGTTCCGGCCCTTGACCGACCTTCCCGGCTGGTTAAGTTGGCCCCGTCGGAGGGAGGCCGGGGAAGGGCCCGGCCGCTTGCGGCAGCTGGCGCCGGAGATTCCCGGCGCGCAAAAAGCGTTTTCGTTTTTCACATTTCAAAGGAGGCATTGCCATGGCCATTACCCGGTACGATCCGTTCCGCGACCTGTTCCGGTTGCAGGACCAGCTGTTCAAGACTTACGGCGAGGCGTACGGCCCGCGCGAGGAGAGCGGCCTGACGGCCGCGTGGACGCCGCCGGTCGACGTGTTCGAGAACGCCGACGCGATCACGCTCAAGGTGGAGCTGCCCGAGGTCGAGGCGACGGACGTGGACGTCCAGGTCGAGGCGAACCAGCTGACCATCCGCGGCGAGCGCAAGCTGGAGAAGGCGGAAGAGCGCGAGGGATACCACCGCATCGAGCGGACCTACGGCGCGTTCAGCCGCAGCTTCACGCTGCCCAGCACCGTGGACACCGAGCACATCTCGGCCGAGAGCAGGGACGGCGTGCTGCGCATCGTGCTGCCGAAGCGGGCAGAGACCAAGCCGCGGCAGATCAAGGTGCAGGTCGAGGCCGCGCGGCCGAGCCAGGCGGCGGCCGCCACCAAGCAGTAGCCGGCCGCCCTCGAACTGAGGCGTGAAAGGCAACGAGGCGGAGATCCCCGGACGGGGGCTCCGCCTCGTTCGTTGGAAGAGAGGTAGCTAGTGCGCGGAATCGGGGGTCGGCGTCGGCCGGCGCGGCGGCCCGGAGGACGCGGGCGGCGCGCCGCTCGTGTCCATCTTGCAGTTGCCTTCGAAGAAGACGCCGCGCTCGATGACGATCGAGGCGGTGGTGAGCGTCCCGCGTACCTTCGCGGGCGCCTTGATCTCGATGCTCTTGGTCGCCTTCGCATCGCCGTTGTAGTCGCCGACGATGATGAGCGAGCCGACCTGGATCTGGCCCTTCACCTCCGCGCCCTCGCCGATCATGAGCGTGTCGGTGGAGACGATTTCGCCGGTGAACTTGCCGTCGATGCGGACGGTGCCCTCGAACAGCAGCTTGCCCTCGAACGCGCTGCCCTTGCCGAGCAGGGCGTTCAGCTCGCCGGGCCGTCCCGCCGCGCCCGCTCCGATCGCGGTCGGGCCCTTCTCCAATTCATCCCTGCGCATTGCCATGTGTGTCACCTCGCTCTGGGGCTGTTCTAGCATCTACCCCGGAACCCGCGGTGACAAAGGTTTCTTCACGCACGAATGCCGAACACTGCCAGGATCGAGAAGATCAGCACCAGGAGCGCCTCTCCGGCGATGAAGCCCGAAGCGAGTGGGGTGCTGTAGGTCCGCTCGCTCTCCGGTGCGCGCTTCGCCCACACGTACCCGGCGATGCCGCCCAGCACCATCGGCATGATCGAGTAGCCCGGATCAGCATGCCCAGCCCGACGCCGGTCGGGGAGGGAACGTACTTGTGCCAGCGCGGCTCGAGCACGGTGAGAAGGACGCCCAGGGCCAGCGCCACCAGCATCGCGGCGAAGCAGCCGCGGGGGAGCTGATCGAACCCGCGGTTGAGCAGCTCGGCGAACCCCGCCCACTTCACGCTGATGGGTGAGGCGAGGCCGCCGCTCCCTCCCAACCCGTAGCGGTCGCGCAGCGCCGGATAGGCGATGGCCACCGCGGCCGAGCCGACCGGGACCGCCATCAGCTGCACGAGGGTGAGGTGGCGGTTGTTCGCGCCGACGATCTTCCCCGCCTTGTAGTCCTGCATGAGGTGCTCGCCGTGCGCGGCCACCGTGCCCGACATGCCCGAGCCGATCATGTTCACCCGCATGCTGCCCGGCGCGAGCGCGGCGAAAACGGCCTGCATCAGGTTCGCGAGCGCGCTGATCGGCGCCCAGTTGGTTTCGCCCAGGACGCGGGTGCCCACCAGCATCAGCGCGACCGACAGGATGAGCGAGACGAGCGTGAGCCACACCGGGAAGTCCAGCGAGTAGTGCTGCACCACGCAGAGCGCGACGGTGAGCACCGCGACGCCGACGGCGACGTACTTGAGCGGGAACTCCTCGCGCGCGGCGGCGAGCTCGCCGGCCCGGAGAGAGGTGAAGCTCCGCACGATCAGCTTCCACTTCAGCGCCAGCGCGGTGAGACCGCCGGCGACCATCAGGCCGGTGGCGGGCCACATCACCCACCGGAGCACCAGCGCGTAGGTCTGCTCGGCGACGATGTGCCGCGCGGTGAGGACCGGCGGCGAGATCACCCAGGCGATCAGCATGCCCAGGCCCATGGCGAGCGTGACGCGCACCCCGACCAGCAGCCCCGCCCCGAACGAGAGGAGGCTCACCTCGGTCCCCATCCGCAACGCGGCGCCGTGTGCGCCGAAGGAGAATTCGCCGGGGATGAAGGGCAGGAGCTGCCGCGCCTTTCCGAACACGGTGGCCTTCAGGTGGAAGTCGCGGAAGAAGGCGGTCAGCGCGGAGACCCCCAAGCCCCACCCCAGCGCGCGCACGCGGGTCCGCGCCTGCGTCCGGTCGAGGTCGAGCACCAGCATCGTCTCGCCGCGGCGGTCCCGTCGGCGAAAGGCAGGTTCTCGTCGTCGATGTAGTGGCGGCGCAGGGGGACGGCGAGCAGCACGCCGAGCAAGCCCGCGACGGACAGCCAGCCGAAGATCTGCAGCGAGGAGAGGTGGACGGAGAAGCCCAACTCGGGCCGGGCGTTGAGCATGTCCATGGCGGCCAGCACCACGCACATGAACCCGGCCTCGCCCGCGGCGGTGCCCGCGGTCTGGACCAGGTTGTTCTCCCAGCGCGTGCCGCGGATCCCGGTGAAAAACCCGATCGCGGCGAGCGCGAGATATCCGAAGAAGGCGCTCACCACCGAGATGTTCGGGCCGTAGCCGACCTTGAGGACCACGTAGGGGTACGGCCCGCCGACGATGGCCGCCACCACCATCGCCGTCGCCACCGCGCGAACGGTCAGCTCGCGCCTGTGGGCCGGCGGCGCGCCGGGCGCGGGGCCAACGGACGGCTCGCGCGGCACGGGGTGGCTGACCGCGATCTCGGGGGCGGGCAGATCGTCCGCGCCGGCCTCGGGGACCTCGACACGCTTGATCTCGCGCATCGGGGCGGCTCCTCAGCTTTCGCCCAGGATGGACTGCAGGATGCGGTCGAGCTCGGCGTGGCTGTGATAACGGATCTCGACCGTGCCCGCGCCGTCCCGGTCGCGCAGCGCGACCTTCGCGCCGAGCTTGCGCTGCAGCTTCTCGACCACGTGCCGGAGCTGCACGCTGCCGGCGCGCGCGCGCTCCTGCCGGATCACCTTCTTGCCCTTGAGGCGCTGGACCAACTGCTCCACCTCGCGCACCGAGAGGGCCTCGTTCATCACCTTCTCCGCCGCGCGGCGCAGGTCCGTCTCGTCGCCGAGCGCGAGCAGCGCGCGGGCGTGGCCCATGCTGAGGGCCCCGGACGACACCGCCAGCTTGATCGGCTCGGGGAGGCGGAGCAGCCGGAGCGCGTTCGCGATTGTCGATCGGTCCTTGCCGACCCTCTGGGCCAGCTCCTCCTGGGTGAGGCCGTGGTACTCGATGAGCCGCTGGTAGGCCTCCGCCTCCTCGATGGCGTTCAGGTCCTCGCGCTGGATGTTCTCGATCAGCGCCAGCTCGAACGCCTGCGGATCGGATACGTCGCGGACGATGCAAGGCAGCTCCCGCAGTCCGGCGCGCTGGGCGGCTCGCCACCGCCGCTCGCCGGCCACGATGGCGTACCCCTCCCCGTCGCGGCGCACCAGGAGCGGCTGCAGGACCCCGTTGGCCCGGATCGACTCGGACAGCTCGAGGATGCGGATCTCGTCGAAGTACCGGCGGGGCTGGCCGCGGTTGGGCTGGATCTCCTCGATCCCGAGCAGGATGACGCCCTTGCGCTCCACGGCCGAACCGCCCGGGATCAGCGCGCCCAGCCCGCGCCCCAGCGCCGGCCTCTTCGTCACCTTCTGCTCCATCCGCTCTCGCTCCTGGCAAGCACCGCCCTACCGCCGCGCGCGCTGCCGCTCCTCCGCCTCGGCGCCCGGATGGCGCCGCTTCAGCAGCTCTTCGGCGAGCGCGAGGTAGCTCTGCGCTCCCTTCGACTCGATGTCGTAGAGGAGGGCCGGCCGGCCGTGGCTGGGCGCCTCCGAGAGCCGGACGTTTCGCGGGATGATGGTCGAGTAGACCTGCCCCGGCAGGTTGGTCTGCACGTCGACCATCACCTGTCTCGCCAGGTTGTTCCGCGCATCGAACATGGTGAGGACCACGCCTTCGAGCGCCAGCTCGCGGTTGAAGCTGCCGCGGACCAGCTCGAGGGTGCGCAGCAGCGAGCCGAGCCCTTCCAGCGCGTAGTACTCGCACTGGAGCGGCACCAGCACGCGGTCGGCGGCGACCAGCGCGTTGAGCGTGAGCAGGCCCAGCGAGGGCGGGCAGTCGATCAGCACGAACTCGTAGTCGCCGCGGACCGGCTCGAGGGCGCGCCGCAGCCGGGTCTCGCGCTCGCCGGCGGAGACCAGCTCCAACTCCGCCCCGACCAGGTCCGGGTCGGACGGCAAGAGCGAGAGCCTCTCGATGCCGGTGGGACGGATCGCGGCCCGGGTCGGCGCCTCGCCGAGGAGCGCGTGGTAGACGGAGGGCCGGTCCGAGGAGTCGCGCGCCACGCCGACGCCGCTCGTGGCATTCCCCTGGGGATCGAGGTCGACCAGCAGCACGCGGCGCTCGGAAACTGCCAGCGATGCAGCCAGGTTGACCGCCGTGGTGGTCTTCCCCACGCCGCCCTTCTGGTTTGCGATCGCCAGGACGAGCGCCATGTCCCCTTTCACCGCACGGCCGGTCGCTTGCGGCAGTATCACGCGCCTCCGCCGGCGCGCAAGGTTGCGTTCCACGTGGAACACGCCCCCGGCGCGTGGTCCCTCGGGAGGAGACCCGCGATCCTCGCCGCACCTTCGACGAGGAGTTCCTGCCGGAAGAATGACCAAGGGATCAACGCGGAGTCGCGGAGACGCGGAGGATCTGGTTCGAGCGCCCGCTCGGGCACACGCAATCGATCGTCCACCCACCCGAAAATCTCCGCGTCTCCGCGCCTCCGCGTTCGTCTTTTGGTCCGGCGTGCCCTGCAGCGCGGCCGGCTCAGGGTTTTCGCTGAAAGACGGCGAGCCGGCGCTCGGCGCGGGAGAACGGAAGCCGGTACCCGAGCTCCCGCTGCAGGACCAGGTCGCCGTGCCTCTCGGGCACGGGGTCCGAGGGTCCGAGCATGCAGAAGGCGAGCCCGCCCGGGAGCACGTACGGCTCGGCCAGCGCGAGCCAGGCGCGCGGCTCGGCGACCGCACGGGACACCGCCGCGTTCACCCGGGGAAGGTGCTCGCCGGCAGGGTCCCCTTGCAGCCTGACGGCGACCGCGCGCGCCCCCGGGAGGCGCAGCTCCGCCAGCACGCTCTTGAGGAACGCCACCTTCTTCTGCACGGAGTCGACCAGCACCACCTCCAGATCGGGGCGGGCGATGCGCAGGGGCACTCCCGGGAAGCCGGCCCCCGTCCCGGCGTCCAGCAAGGTGCCGGCGGGCACCAGCGGCGCGAGCGCGAGGGAGTCGATCACGTGTTTCTCCACCACCTCGGCCGGATCGGTGATGGAGGTGAGGTTGATGGACCTGTTCCAGCGCAGCAGCAGGTCGACGTGCCGCGAGAGCAGGGCCACCTGCTCGCGGTCGAGGCGGAGCCCGATCGCCGCGGCGCCCTCTTCGAGCAAACGGAGGTGCTGAGGTTCCACGCTCCTCGCCAACAGATCGGCCCCGCGCCCTCCTTCCCGGCCGGGTCCGCCGGGCGGAGACGGGCGCGAGGCGGTCCGCGGGCGCCCCGGCTGGTTCCCGCTCCCGCGCGAGCTTCCCCTCCCCGGCGCCTGCCGTCGGTCCTTCACGCTCCTGCTCCCGCGGGAGCGTCGCGCCCGGACCAGTCGCGCCGGGGTCGCTGTTCCACGTGGAACGTCTGCATCGCACCTTCCGTCCAGGGCCGGGCGGACCGGATCAGCTGCCGCGCCGGCCGTGGCCGCGGATGGCTTCCTCGACCTCCTCGGCGTGCTCGCCGAGGTACCTGTCCACCTGCTGGTCGGACAGCCCGAGATCGCGGAGGATCCCCTCGTACAGCGCCTTCGTCTTGCCCAGGTCGTCGCCCGCGCGCCGGCGCAGGAGCGCCTTGAGCACTGCCGCTCCGAGCAGCGGATTGCGGCGCGGCTTCCCCGGCCGGGCCTTTGCGCTCATGCGCGACGGGGCGTGACGGCCAGGGTCTGGCTGCTCGCGGGAGGCGGGCGCATCGCCCTGCGCAGCCAGATCTGCTGCAGGATGGAGAGGACATTGTTGACGAAAATGTAGAGGGTGAGCCCGGAGGGCAGGTTGAGCATCAGCACCGAGAAGAACACGCTCATCGCGTATCCCATGTACTTCTGCTGCGGATTGGACATGGGCGTGGGCGTGAGTATCTGCGTCAGCACCATCGTGATGCCCATCGCGATCGGCAGGATGTAGTAGGGGTCCTTGGCGGTGAGATCGTCCAGCCAGCCGGGGATGAACACCGAGTTGTACAGCTCCACCGAGACCTGCAAGGTGGTGTAGAGCGCGAGCCAGATGGGCATCTGGATGACCATGGGCAGGCAGCTGCCCATGGGATTCACCCCGTGCTCCTTGAACAGCTTCATCTGCTCGAGGTTCTGCCGCTGCTGGTCGCCCGCGTACTTCTTCTTGATCTCCTCGATCTGCGGCTGGAGCTTCTGCATCTCCTGCATGCTCTTCATCGACTTGTGCTGCAGCGGGAAGGTCAGCACCTTCACCGTCACGGTGAGCAGGATGATGGCGACGCCCCAGTTGTGGGGCGGCACGACGCGGTAGAAGAACTTCATCACCGCCAGCAGCACGTTGGCGATCACCGACCAGAAGCCGAGGTCGACCGAATCCTTCAGCACGGGGGCCACCGCGCCCAGCTCGTCCGTGTCCTTGGGACCGGCATAGACCACGAAGGGAGCCGCAGCCGTGCCTCCGGGGGGGACCGAGACGGGCACGGCGAGGGTCGCCAGCAACACGCCGTCGGGCCTCGCCTCGATGTGGCAGCTCGCCGTGGACTCCGCCGGCGGCACCACCGCGCGGATGAAGTACTGCTCGTCGATGCCGGCGAAGGCGGCCGGACCCGGCCCGTCCCAGGCCGAGTGCTTGTCGCCCACGGCGAGGCGCTCGAGCTTGCCTCCCGCCTTGCAGATCGGCCGCGCCGGAGTGTTGGTGTGGCCGGTGAAGAACCCACCCGACGGGGCCTCGCCGTGGCCGGTGGAGAGGACGGCGAGCTGCCCCGAGAGCTGGGCCTCGGACCGCACCTCGACGCCGAAATCCAGCCGGTAGAGCCGCGGGTCGACGGTGAACGTCTTGAGGACCGTCACGCCGCCCGCGATGGCGCGGAAGACGGCGGAGCGCTCGTCGTGCCGGACCAGCTCGTAGGCGGCGTCGGCGGGGACCAGATCGGCGCCACCGCCGTCGCGCAGGGAGGTGGAGAGGGGCAGCGGCAGCCCGGGATTCGGCTCGACGAGATCCACCTGGCCGACCTCGGACGACCCGCGCTTGCGGCGCTGGAACTTCTCGCCCTTGAGCTGGACCGACTGGAGCGCCGCGCCTTCGGAGGTGACCACCACGTGCAGCCTCTCCGAATCGAGCGACACCGTGCGCGCGGGCGGGCGTGGCGCCGGTGTTCCATGTGGAGCTCCGCCGCCCGGCGCGGCCGGAGCGCCCGCCGCGGGAGCCGAGGCGGGAGGAGACGCCGGAGCGGGCGCAGGCTGGGTGGTGGCCGGTGGCGCGGGGGGCCGCTGCTGCTGCTTCGGCTGGAAGACCAGGCTCCAGACGAGTGCCACGGCCATGCAGAGGACCACGGTGAGGAGGAGGCGCTGGTTCGAGTCTTTCATCTCGGCACTCGTTCGGGGTCGGGGCGGACGCGCGCCGGCGGGACCGGGTCGGGCCCCCCGGGCGCCCAGGGGTGGCAGCGCAGCAGGCGGCGGGCGGCGAGCCAGGCCCCGCGGATGGGACCGTGGACGGTGATGGCCTCCACCGCGTACCGCGAGCAGCTCGGGTGGTATCGGCAGGCCGGCGGGAGGGCGGGGGAGACGAGGCGGCGGTAGATCCACAGCAGCGCGAGCAGCGGCCAGGCGAGGACGGCCCGCCAGCCGGGAGCGGAGCGGAGCGCGGGCCTCGCGACCGGCGGGCGCGGACGCTGGCTCGCGTCAGCGACCCCGTCCGGCGCGGCCGCGCGGCGCATCCAGGAGGCCGCTGGCCACGCAGGGACACGAGCCTGGGACGACGCGGTCCAGCGCCGGATCGGAAGACGTTCCACGTGAAACATGACGGTCGGCGCGGTGGACGCGCCGTCCCGTACGCCGGACGCCCCGGCGCCCGCGGCGGGTGCGGAGTCCGTGGCGGTGCTGCCCGGAACGATCACGGCTGGCTCCCCCGGTCGGCTTCGATCCGGCTGCCGGCGCGGCGGACCCACGCGCGCAGCTCGGCCACGGTGGCGCGGGTCGCGGACGAGCGGGCGACCAGCACCAGGTCGACCGGGGGCAGCTGGTGCAGCTCGTGCCGGATCGCCTCGCGCAGGCGCCGCTTCACCCGGTTCCGGACCACCGCCTCTCCCACCTTGGACGACACGGTGATTCCAACCCGCGCGGCGGACCGCGCCATTCCCGGCCGCGTCGGCTCGGCGGGACGCGGGATCCAACTCGCGGCGAGCGGCCCGTCGACGAAACCCCGGCCGTGCTGCTTGAGCCCGGCGAACTCGCTGCGCCGCAGCAGGCGCGCGGATTTGGGGAAGGAAAGCGTGCGGCGATCGGCCGGGGGCATCGCGGCCCGGCTACTTCTTCGGCGCGCTCACCGCGAGCCGCTTCCGGCCCTTGGCGCGGCGGCGCTTCAGCACGGTGCGGCCCTGCTTGGTGCTCATCCGCTTGCGGAACCCGTGCTCGCGATTGCGGCGGATCTTGCTCGGCTGGTACGTGCGCTTCACGGCCACTGCCTCCACGCGGTGCGCGAAAAGCGCGGCACCTAAGCACGGCCGGCGCAGGGTGTCAAGGAACGCCGGAGCGCGGCACGAGCCCCGCGGGACCCTCGCGGCGGGGACGAATCCCGTCGGCTTTGCTCCCCGCGCGTCACTCGTGCGACACGACGCCCCGGATGTCTCCATGTGCGCTACGAATGCGTCCTTCCTGCGCGACTCCCCCTCGAGCCCCGCACCGATCGCGTGACACGGGTGCCCGAAGCGGGGGACAAGTAGGCGATCCAGCGTAGATCTGGCTACTTCCGCGATCCCGCTTGATCCGCTTCGGACCACGGTGCTAGGGTCCGCCTCCGCTTCAGGAAGTGCGTTCGGCGGCGGACATCCGAGAGGGCGACTCACGGTGCGACGAGCCCGCAGAGCGGGTCCCGTAAGCACTTGTATTTCCTGAGTCTTCAACACGGGGACTTCCGATGTCGGGCTCCTTGTCCACAGCTGTGAACAAGCCTGTGGACGGTCGATTCGACGATACGGCGGAGAAAGCGGCTGTCCACCTCTGGACGCGCGCGATCGAGCGCCTCAAGGCCCGCCTCTCCCGGCACACCTTCCAGACCTACTTCGAGCCGATCAAGCCGGTCTCCCTGCACGCCGGCGAGTTGACGCTCGCCCACTCGAGCAAGTTCATGATCGACTGGGTCCGCGACAACCTGCTCGACGTGCTGCTGCAGGACCTCGAGGCGCAGCACGGAGCGAAGTGCACGGTGAAGTTCGTCGTTCGCGAGCGGCCGGGCACCGAGGCGGAGGGCGAGGCGCCCTCGTCGGCGCAGCAGCAGCGAGCGGAGATCACGGCCAACGTGGCGACCACGTCGCCGGGCGTCCCCGTCCGCCCGCCCACGTTGAACACGAAGTACACCTTCGATTCGTTCGTCGTCGGTCCGTCGAATCAGTTCGCGGTCGCCGCCTGCACCGCCGTCGCGAACGCGCCCGGCAAGGCTTACAACCCGCTGTTCCTGTACGGCGGCGTCGGGCTGGGAAAGACCCACCTCGTGCACGCGGTCGGCAACCACGCGCTCAAGGCGAACCCCAACTGCCACGTGCTCTACCTGTCGAGCGAGGCGTTCACCAACGACCTGATCCACGCGCTCGAGCAGCACAAGATGCCCGAGTTCCGCGCGCGCTACCGCGAGAAGTGCGACATCCTCCTTCTCGACGACATCCAGTTCCTGGGAAACAAGAAGCAGACGATGGAGGAATTCTTCCACACCTTCAACGCGCTGCACGAGGCGGGGAAGCAGATCTTCGTCACCAGCGACAAGCTGCCCAGCGAGATCGAGGGCTTCGAGGAGCGCCTGCGCTCGCGGTTCCAGTGGGGCCTGATCGCGGACATCCAGCCTCCGGAGGTGGAGACCCGCGTGGCGATCCTCAAGAAGAAGGCCGCCACCGACAACATCTACCTCCCCGACGACGTCGCGCTCTTCCTCGGCTCCCACATCCGCAGCAACGTCCGCGAGTTGGAGGGGTCCCTCATCCGGCTCGCCGCGTTCGCCTCGCTCACCAAGTCGTCGATCACGGTCGACCTGGCGAAGGACGTGCTCAAGACGGTGCTGGTGGTGCGCGGCGACAAGCCCGACGTGGAGCAGATCATCCGGGCGGTCGGGGAGCAGATGCAGGTCAGGCCGCAGGACATCAAGGGCGACCGCCGGCAGCAAGGCATCGCCCGCGCGCGCCAGGTGGCGATGTACCTGACGCGCCGGATCACCGGGCTCAGCTACCCGGCCATCGGCGAGAAGTTCGGCGGCAAG
The DNA here is from genome assembly GCA_036393835.1 of Myxococcales bacterium. GTDB lineage: Bacteria > Myxococcota > Myxococcia > Myxococcales > 40CM-4-68-19 > VBKO01. The sequence continues at coordinate 13,013 of DASWGI010000140.1, forward strand.
GACCACTCCACCGTGATCAACGCCGAGCAGCGCATCGAGCAGCTCATGCGCGAGAACGACGAGCTGCGGGTCACGGTCGAGTCGCTGCTGCGGCGGCTGAACGGGTAGTCCGGCCTGTGGGAAACGCTGCGGAAAACGACTCCGCGTGTGTGTTGACCCCGCACGGCCCGGTTGCTACACAGGCCGCTCACACAGTGGCCCGGCCGCCGTCCCCAGGAGCTTCCTCAACGATGTCTCGGGGCTGGCCCCGCGCCCCACAAGATCACAGGCTCTACGTCGAAGACGAGATCCTCTAGTTCCTGATCAGAAAGGTCACACACGATGGAGCTCCAGATCGGGATCGACGAGTTCTCCCGCGCCCTCTACCGAGCCCAGGGCATCGTGGAGAAGAAGAGCACGATGCCGATCCTGGCCAGCGTCCTGCTCGAGGCCACGCAGGAAGAAGGAGGCGGGCGGCTGCGGGCCTCCGCGTTCGACCTGGAGATCGGCGTGACGGGTACGCACCCGGCCGAGGTGCACCGGCCGGGCGCGGTAGCGCTCAGGCACAAGGAGCTCTACGACATCGTCCGCACGCTGCCGGAGAAGACCTGCGTGCTGCGCCGCGAGGCCAACAACCGGGTGAAGATCACCAGCGGGGCGGCCGAGTTCAACATCGTCGGGCAGCCGGCGGAGGACTACCCGCCATTCCCGCGCGCCGAGAAGGTCCAGTTCGTCACGGTCGAGCCGCAGCAACTCCTGGAGATGATCGAGAAGACCCAGTTCGCCATCTCGGCCGACGAGACCCGGCACAACCTCAACGGGGTCTTCTTCGAGACCGGGCAAGGCAACGTGCGCATGGTGGCGACCGACGGGCACCGGCTCTCGCTCGTCGAGCGGCCCGCGCCGGGCGACTTCAACATGAAGAAGGGCGTGATCGTGCCCCGCAAGGGCCTCTTCGAGCTGCGCAGGCTCCTGGGGGAGGAGAGCACCGGACCCTGCGAGCTGGGGTTCACCGAAAGCTCGGGCGTGTTCCGCCGGGGCGATCTCACCATGGTGATGCGCCTCATCGACGGCGTGTTCCCCGACTACATGCAGGTGATTCCCAAGGAGGCGGACCGCACGGTGACCGTCGATCGCCCGCGCCTGCTCGACACGCTCAAGCGCATGAGCATCCTCTCCAGCGACCGGTCCACCAACGCCGTGAAGTTCGAGTTGCAGAAAGACATGCTGCGGGTGACCAGCCAGAACCCGGACCTGGGCGACGCCAAGGAGGAGATCCCGGTCGCCTACGGCGGGACGCCCCTCCAGATCGGCTTCAACGCCCGCTACCTGATGGACGTGCTGAGCGTAGTCGAGGCGCCGCAGGTGAACGTCGAGCTGTGCGACGAGCTGTCCCCCGGCGTGCTCAAGCCGACCGGCGAGACGGGCGCGGCGACGCGCTATACCGCGGTCATCATGCCGATGCGGATCTGATGTTCCACGTGGAACCCGCCGCGCGGGCGCTGGTCCTCGGTGCGTTCCTCTCGGCGGCCGCGCTGGGGCAAACGGACGCCGGCCAGACCGGTCCCGCGGACACGGGGATCGCGGCCCCTCCGAAATCGCAACCGCCGTCGAAGGGGCCCGCCAAGAAGCGACGGTCCTCGAAGCCTCCTGCGTCGCAGGCCGGCGCCGGGTCCGGATCGGGCCAGAAATCCAGGACGGGATCGCAGAAGAAGGCCGCGGGGACTCCCGCGAAGTCCTCCGTGAAACGGGACCCCCGCACGGTGGGCATCGGACGCAGTTGCACCCGGCGCGCGGACTGCGGCTCGTCGGCGCAGATCTGCCTCCGTCAGCACGACCAGCGCGGCAAGCCCTTCGCTCGGGGTGTCTGCGCCTTGCCTTGCGCCGGCATCGAGCAGGGGCTCACGAAGACGCGCCCGGGATTCCCCGCCAAGGACCCGCAGACCACCGAGAAGATCCTCAAGGTGCCGCCGCCGCCGCGATGCCCTCCGCGCTACCAGTGCAGGAGCAAGGGTGGAGACATCCCCGTCGACCTGTGCGTGAGGGGGTAGCCGCTGCGGCTGCTGCGCGTCGAAACGAGCGACTTCCGCAACCTGGCGCCGCAGGCCGTGGAGCTCTCGCCGCACACCACCGTGCTGGCGGGGGCGAACGGGCAGGGCAAGACCAACTTCCTCGAGGCCTGCTACCTGCTCTGCACCCTGCGCCCGCTGCGGGCGCAGAGGCTCTCCGAACTGGTGCGGTTCGGGGCCGGGCAGGCCGCGGTGGCAGGACGATTCGAGCTGCCCGGAGGAGCGCGGCAGGTCGAGGTCACGGTGGCCGACGGGCGGCGGGCCGCTCGAGTGGACGGCAAGCCCGTGCGCGATCCCGACGAGCTGTTCGGCGGCCTGGCGGTGGTCGCCTTCACGCCGGACGACCTGGCCCTGGTGAAAGGGGGCCCCGAAGGCCGGCGGCGCCTGCTCGACCGGGCCGTCCAGAACCGGCACCCCGCCCACCTGGCCGACGCGCGCGACTATCTCCGCGCGCTTCGCTCGCGCAACCAACTGCTCCGCCAAGGAGCGGCGCCGGCCCTGCACGAGGCGTTCGAGGACCCGCTGGCCCGGCTGGGGGCGCGGCTGCGCCTGCGTCGCGAGCAGCTCCTCGACGAGCTGCGCGGGCACGCGGCTCGGGCGTTCGCCGAGGTGGCGCGCGGGGAGGAGCCGCTGCAACTCGCCTACCACGCGGCGGGCCGCGACTCGGACGGGCTTGGCGCGGAGGCGGCGTTGCGCGGAGAGGAGGAACTGGCCGTGCGGCTGATCGCGGCCTTCCGCCGGCGCCTTCCGCGCGACCGGGAGCGCGGCTACACCAGCGTGGGGCCGCACGCCGACGATCTCTCTCTCGCTCTCGGCGACCGGCCCGCGCGCCTCTACGCCAGCCAGGGCCAGGCGCGCGCCGTGGTGCTGGCCTTCAAGATCGGCGAGATCGAGAACCTGCGGCGCGTGCACGGCCGGGCGCCGCTGCTCCTCCTGGACGACGTGTCGAGCGAGCTCGATCCGCAGCGCAACGCGTACCTCATGCGGTACCTGGGGGAGCTGCAGGGGCAGGTGGTGCTGACGACCACCGATCCCCACCTGGTGGCGGCCGCGGCGGGCAGCGGACCGCAGGCCGCGCCGGCCGTCTTCCACGCGGTCCGGAAGGGCCGGATCGACCGGTCCGAGGCACCATAAAACTGGTTCAATTCCAAGCTCTTGCAGGCGTCCGTTCGCCTTGACGCTGCGCGATCTCGCGTGATACTTCCAAGCCTACCCTCGCGGCGTCTACGCGCCCGTTCCAGCGGCGCCCAAGGCCCCCCGAATTCCGAGGTGGATGGTTGGAAACAGCTCGTGAGAAGCGGACCGCGGAGCCGCGCGGCCCCGCCAACGGCGCGCCCTCAGGCGGCGAATATTCGGCGGACAGCATCAAGGTCCTCGAGGGCCTGGAGGCAGTGCGCAAGCGCCCGCACATGTACATCCGCGGCACCGGCGCGGAGGGGCTGCACCACCTGGTCTACGAGGTGGTGGACAATTCCGTCGACGAGGCGCTGGCCGGCCACGCGAGCACCGTCAAGCTGATCATCCACGCGAACGGCTCTTTGTCCGTCGAGGACGACGGGCGCGGCATCCCGGTGGGCCCGCACCCGACCGAGCCGATGGACACGCTCGACGTGGTGATGACCAAGCTGCACGCGGGCGGAAAGTTCGACCAGGACAGCTACAAGGTATCGGGGGGCCTGCACGGCGTAGGCGTCTCGTGCGTCAATGCGTTGAGCGAATACCTGCAGGTCGAGGTCTACCGCGGCGGGCAGATCCACAAGCAGCGCTACGAGAAGGGCGTGCCGGCCGGCAAGGTCGAGGTCATCGGCACCACTTCGCTGCGCGGCACGAAGGTGACGTTCAAGCCCGATTCGACGGTGCTGGAGGCGACCGACTTCAACTTCGACGTGCTCTCCAACCGGATGCGCGAGCTGGCGTTCCTCAACCCCGGCCTGCGCATCACCATGCGCGACGAGCGCACCGACAAGTCGCACGATTTCAAGTACGACGGCGGCATCGTCGCGTACGTGGAGTTGCTCAACACGAACAAGACGGTGCTCTTCGCTCCCATCGCCATGAAGGGCGAGGTGAACGGCGCCGAGGTGCACGTCGCCCTGCAGTGGAACGACGGCTTCGACGAGAAGGTCTTTTCCTTCGCGAACAACATCAACACCGTGGACGGCGGGCCGCATCTGATCGGCTTCAAGAGCGCCCTGACGCGCTCGGTGGTGAAGTACGGCGAGGAGAACAACTCCTGGAAGGAGATCAAGGAGAGCCCGTCGGGCGAGGACGTCCGCGAGGGCCTCACCGCGGTGGTGTCGGTGAAGATCCCCGGCGCCCAGTTCGAGGGCAACCTCAAGGGGAAGCTGGTCAACACCGAGGCCAAGGGCATCGTCGAGGAGATGGTCGCGCAAAAGCTGCGCGCGTTCTGGGAGGAGAACCCGGGCGTCGCCAAGCGGGTCATGGCCAAGGTAGCCGATGCCGCGCGGGCGCGCATCGCCGCGCGCAAGGCGCGCGAGACGGTGCGGCGCAAGGGCGCGCTGGACTCGGCCTCGTTGCCGGGCAAGCTCGCCGACTGCCAGGAGCGCGATCCGGAGAAGTGCGAGCTCTACATCGTCGAGGGCGACAGCGCAGGCGGGTCCGCCAAGCAGGGGCGCGACCGCCGCACGCAGGCCATCCTTCCGCTGCGCGGCAAGATCCTCAACGTCGAGAAGGCGCGCTTCGACAAGATGCTCGCCTCGCAGGAGATCGCCACCATGATCACGGCGATCGGCACCGGGATCCACGACGAGTTCGACATCAACAAGCTGCGCTACCACAAGATCATCCTCATGACCGACGCGGACGTGGACGGAAGCCACATCCGCACGCTGCTGCTCACCTTCTTCTACCGGCAGATGCACGACGTGGTGGCGCGGCAGATCGACGACGGCGGGACGCGGCACCATCTCTACATCGCGCAACCGCCGCTCTATCGCGTGGCGCGCGGCAAGAAAGAGCTCTACCTCAAGGACGACGCGGCGCTGGATGCGCACCTGCTCAGCCTCGGCACCGAAGGGGCGGTCGTGCGCGGGCAAGGCGGCACGTCGGTGGTCTCGGGCGAGCCGCTCAAGGCCTTGCTGGAGAAAGTGCTGCAGTACCGGCGGCTGCTGGGCAAGATCGACAAGCGCCGCGACGGGCGCGTGGTGGACGCCCTGCTCACGGCGACACAGCTCGACGGGCAGTCTTTGCGCATGCCGGAGTTTCTCGCGCTGCAGGCGATGGCGTTGAAGGAGTCGCTCACCCGGTCGCATCCTGCCGAGACGCTCTCGCTGGAGGTGGCTGACGACCCGGAGCACGGCACGCAGAAGATCGTCGTGCGCCTGGGCCACAACGGCTCCCTGCGCGAGACGGCGGTCGATCACGTGCTCTTGACCAGCCCGGACTTCGCCGAGCTGATGCGGCTTCGCCAGGAATTCGCCCAGCTCGGGCACGCG